>MNVR01000039.1:1847-25892 GCA_001873995.1 Candidatus Phelpsiimicrobium noxiivivens | reverse complement strand
CCTTAGACATCCAAAAGAAACAGGCAAAATGTATCGCGGATCTGCCACAAAACGCGGCCGTGGACGGCGTATTTGCTTTTTTTATGAGCGATGAGGAGCTGTCGGATACTTCTTTGAAAGTGAATATGGCTTTTGATGAACGCGATGTATACGAGACAGAGGATAAAAAATTATTAAGATCGTTGTTTTCAAAGGCCGGCGTTCTATCCGTGACCCATGACGTCAAGCGCGCCAAACATATTTTAAGGCGTTTTTCTATAGAGGAGAAAACAGGTTTTTTTGACACGATGATAGCCGCGCATCTTTGCGAATCTTCACGCTCCAACCATGACCTTGAGAGCTTATTATGGGATTATCTGTCTTTGCAAGGTGTCAGCCGTCTGGATTATTTAGGCAAAGAATCGCATTTTTTGTTTGAGCTTAAGAGCAAACTTGAGGCGGCGTTAAAAGAAAAGGAGCTATATCGGCTTTTTAGCGAAGTAGAGATGCCTCTGCTGACCGTCTTATTTGATATGGAAGAAGCCGGTGTAAGTGTTGATGAAAAATACCTTTCCCGATTCTCAAAAGAAATGGAGAAAAGGCTTACTAAACTTTCGGCCTCTATATTTGAACTGGCTGGCTGTGAGTTCAATATTAATTCACCCAAACAGCTCAGTGAGGTCCTTTTTCAGAAGTTAAAACTCCCTGTCGTGAAAAAAACTAAAACCGGCATATCCACGGATGAAGAGGTGCTGACAAAGCTTTCCCAAGGCCACGAGCTGCCCAAAATACTTCTGGAATACAGGCAGATATCAAAGCTAAAGGCCACTTATATTGACGCTTTGCCGGGCCTTATTGATAAAAAGACACTACGGATCCACAGTACGTTTAATCAGACGGTTACCGAGACAGGCCGCTTGAGCTCAAGTGATCCGAATTTACAGAATATTCCCATTAAAACTGAGCTGGGCAGGCGCATAAGGCAGGCTTTTATTCCGGGCAGCGGTTTTGAAGGCCTGCTTTCGGCGGACTATTCGCAGATAGAATTAAGGATCTTGGCGCACTTATCGGCCGATGAGGTGCTCATAGAGGCTTTTCATAAAGGCGCTGACATCCATCGCTATACTGCTTCTCTCATTTTTGGCTGTTCTGAGAAAGATGTGACTGACGAGATGCGTGAGAATTCAAAACGCGTGAATTTTGGTATTATCTATGGCATGAGTTCTTATGGCTTGGCAAAGGACTTAGGCTTGGACCCTAAGGCCGCGGAGACGTTCATCGCTGAATATTTTTTACGCTACCCTAAGGTAAAAGTTTTTCTGGATACCCAGATAGATTTCGTAAAGAAAAATGGTTATGTGGTTACACTTTTAGGAAGGCGCAGGTATATCCCGGAGATCGCGAACGCTAATTTTGCCGTACGGCAGTTCGCGGAACGCCAGGCCATTAACGCGCCTATACAGGGTTCTGCCGCGGATCTTATAAAACTGGCTATGATCAACATAGGCGGTCGCCTTAACAAAAAAGGATTTAAGTCGCGCCTTATCATGCAGGTCCACGACGAGTTGGTCTTTGAATTCGTAAAAGAAGAAAAGGCCGGCCTTATATCGTTGGTGCGGGACGGTATGGAGAATGTTATGGCACTTTCGGTTCCGGTCAAAGCGGATATCTATATAGGTAAAAATTGGTTGGATATGCAGGAAGTAAATGAACGCCCCTTGCCTAAACGCTCGTAAATTTTGCCCAGGTTTGCCGGGTAATATTTACTTCGCAGGCTTCGGGGTTGCTGTTGAAGGGTAGAGATACCTATGATAGGCAACATCAAGGAGAAATCATGAAGATAGCGATATGCGCGAGCGAGGCTGTTCCGTTCGCGAAGACCGGCGGGTTGGCTGACGTGTGCGGCGCTTTGCCGCTGGAATTAGAAGAGTTAGGGCATGAAGCTATAATAGTCATGCCGAAATATCAGTCTGTCAGGCCGTCAGGCGCGCTTATCAAGCGCCTTGATGAAGATTTTGACGTAACAACTATAGGCGAGAAGACCCGCGTTTATTTTCTTAAACACGATATGTACTTAAGGGCTGGGTTATATGGCGGCGATTTCGGAGACTATCCTGATAACTTAAAAAGATTTTCATACTTTTGTTCAAAGGTTTTGGAACTTTTTAGCAAAATAGATCTTAAGCCTGACATCGTGCACTGCAATGATTGGCAGACATCTCTTATCCCCATGTTCATCAAGATATATCGGGACAGATATTTTCCTAACGTTTCTAAGATACCGAAGTCTTTATTGACCATTCACAATGTCTCATATCAGGGCCTATTCCCCAGGGAGGCTATGCCTGAAACAGGCTTAGGTTGGGAGCATTTTAATCTTCTTGGCCTTGAATTTTACGATAAGTTAAATCTATTAAAAGGCGGCATACAATACGCTGATATCGTTAATACTGTAAGCGTCACGCACGCGCGCGAGATCCAGACAAAAGAGTTTGGGTGCGGGATGGAAGGCGTTTTGGCAGATAAAAAAGGCCGTTTTTTCGGGGTCTTGAACGGTATTGATTATAAAGTCTGGAATCCTCAGGGTGATCCAAATATTTTCAAGAATTATTCTTCAGATAACATAGAAGCAAAGACAGTCAATAAGCTTAAACTTCAGGCATTGTGCGGGTTCGTTCAGGGCGGAAAAGTGCCTCTTTTTGGCTTTGTTGGCAGGCTCGTAGAACAAAAAGGCATAGACCTGATACTTGAGGTCCTTCCAAAGCTCTTAGCTCACGGCGCGCAGACGATCTTTTTGGGCAAGGGTGAGCCTAAATATGAGGCGGCTTTGTTTGAGATCGTCAAGGCGCATCCCGGATCGTGTTTTTTTAGTTCTAATTTTGACGATATTTTAGCCCATCGTATTTACGCGGCTTCTGATATTTTCCTTATGCCGTCGGCGTTTGAGCCATGCGGTATAGGACAAATGATAAGTTGTAAATACGGCACTGTGCCTATCGTATATAAGACAGGCGGCCTTGCTGATACGATCATTGATCATGATCTTAAGAGTAATAAGGGTAATGGTTTCGTATTTACTTCGTATAAGGCGCCTGAGTTTGAGCTGGCCTGTATGAGGGCCCTGGAGCTTTTTTCCGACGAAAAGAGGATGAAGGACCTAAGGAAGCGTATTATGCGCCTTAATTTTTCCTGGAAAGAATCAGCTAAGAGGTACGTAGGTATTTACGAAGAGGCGATGCGTATATGATAATGGCCGGCCTGACAGGTGGTTTTAGCGCGGGTAAGACAGCTGTCTTAGCCATGTTTAAAAGGTCAGGGGCAAAGATCTTAAATAGTGATAGCGTGGCGCGCCAGGTCTTATTACAAGATAAGCGCGTAATAAAAAAGATCAGAGAGGCCTTTGGAGAAGGTGTGTTCCGCAAGGGCCGCATTGACAGGAAACTCCTGGCTAAGAAAGTTTTTAACAATAAGCGATATTTAGAAAAATTAAACAGCCTCGTTCACCCTGCGGTGAAACGCAAAGTCTTTGAGATGAGGCGGCATCTTAAGGCCAGGCGCGGCAGAACTATCATGGTGGTCGAGGTCCCGCTTCTTTTTGAGTCGGGTTTTGATAGATTTTTTGATGTGACTATAGGTGTCGCGGTAGGCCTTAAAGGCCAGAGGGAGCGCCTCTTAAAAAACTCTCGGTTCAGCGCCAAAGATATAAAGGCGCGGATGAGCGCTCAGCTTCCTTCGGAAGAAAAGGTCAGGCGCTGCGATTTTGTTATAGATAATAACGGGACTAAAAAAAAGACTCTAGAGCAAGTGAGAAGATTAATGGAATTGTTCAAAGGAGGAAACGCACAGTGGAAAAATTAGAAATAGCAAAATTAAAAGAAATGAAGATAACCGATCTGGCCAAATTTGCCAAAGGTTTGGGTGTCAACGGCATAAGCGGCGCGAAAAAGCAGGACCTTATATTTAAGATCTTGCAGGCCCAGGCAGTGAAAGAGGGGCTGATGTTCGGCGAGGGCGTTTTGGAAATACTGCCAGAGGGTTTCGGGTTTTTACGTTCGTCAAATTATAATTATCTGCCGTGTCCTGATGATATCTATATTTCTCCGTCGCAGATAAGAAAATTTGACCTTTGCACCGGAGATACTGTGAGCGGACAGATACGCCCTCCGAAAGAAGGCGAGAAATATTTCGCGCTTTTAAAAGTAGAAGCCGCTAATTTTGAAAATCCAGAAGAGGCTAAAGACAAGGTGTTATTTGATAATCTAACGCCTGTATATCCGCATGAGCGCTTTATACTGGAGCACGAAACCGGCGAGATATCATCGCGCATCATGGACTTGCTTACGCCCGTAGGAAAAGGCCAGCGCGGCCTTATCGTAGCTCAGCCTTACAGCGGCAAGACAGTTTTACTGCAGAAAATAGCTAACGCTATAACGAAGAATAACCCTGAGACCGTAATGATCGTGCTTTTGATAGATGAACGGCCTGAGGAAGTGACTGATATGCAGCGTATCGTTAAAGGCGAGGTTATAAGTTCTACTTTTGATGAACCACCGGAACGCCACGTGCAGGTTGCTGAAATAGTCCTTGAGAAGGCCAAAAGGCTGGTTGAACACAAAAAAGACGTGGTCATACTTTTAGACAGTATCACGCGCCTTGCCCGCGCTTACAATACGGTAGTTCCACACTCAGGAAAGATATTGACCGGCGGCATGGATTCTCACGCCCTTCATAAGCCAAAACGGTTCTTTGGAGCAGCGCGCGCTTTGGAAGAGGGCGGAAGCTTGACCATTATCGCGACAGCCTTAGTAGATACCGGCAGCCGCATGGATGAAGTCATATTTGAAGAGTTTAAAGGCACGGGCAATATGGAGCTGCAGCTGGACCGCAATTTATTTCAGCGCCGCATCTATCCTGCCATTGATATCAAGCGCTCTAACACAAGGCGCGAAGAGCTGCTTATAGACCCTAAGCACCTGCAAAAGATATGGATCTTACGCAAGGTGTTAAATGACCTTAACTCGGCGGAAGCCATGGAACTTTTGATTGACAAGCTTTCAAAAACCAAGAATAATGATGCTTTCTTAGACAGTATGAACCAGTGATTATACTCCTTGCCTAAACGCTTGTGAATTTTCAGTGCAGTCACTGAAAATTCACTAACGCAGGCTACGGAGTTCCAGCCGAAGGCTGATCCGCCTACGGCGGAAATTTTACAGGGAAGAGATACTTACAATATACAAGATCAAGGAGATTACCATGAAAGACAAGATCCACCCACAGTACAAAGAGGCGACGATCATCTGCGCCTGCGGCGAAGTCATCCAAACGCGTTCCACCAAAGCCAGTATCCGCGTGGACATTTGTTCAAAATGCCACCCATTCTTTACCGGCAAGCAAAAGTTCATTGATTCTGCCGGCCGTGTTGAGAAGTTCATGAAAAAGTATAAGAAATAAACTTCTCATGCTAAATGACGCAAGGAAGTTTGATGAGATGAAAAAGCGCTATTCTGAGCTTGAAGCGCTTTTGTCTGACCACGAGGTAGTTACTGATCCCGCCGCGACCGCTAGATACGCGAGGGAGCTGTCTGAGATATCGCCTGTTGTTAAGCGGTATAATGAGTTCCTAGACGCGCAAAAGCAACTTTCCGAATTAAACCATATACTTTTAGATAAAGGCCACGCTAAAGATTTTTTGGAATTAGCGGTTGCTGAAATAGCGGAATTGAAAGAAAAGTCCCAACGCCTGAGTTCTGAGCTGGAAGAATTGACAAAAGCGCCTGACCCTGACTTAAACCGCAATTGTATGATAGAAATTAGGGCAGGCACCGGCGGCCAGGAGGCGAGCCTTTTCGCCGGAGATTTATACCGCATGTATACTAAGTATGCCGCTTCAAAGAATTGGACAGTAGAAGTAATGGATATAAGCGCGACCGACTTAGGCGGCGTCAAAGAAGCCGTATTGGCTGTTCACGGTAGAGACGCGTATAAGCGCCTGAAGTTTGAAAGCGGTGTGCATCGCGTTCAACGTGTGCCGGCTACTGAGGCCTCGGGCCGCATCCACACGTCAACGGCGACAGTAGCAATTCTTTTTGAACCCGAAGAGACAGAACTTGTGATAGACCAGAAAGACCTGAAAGTTGATGTGTACCGTTCTTCAGGCCATGGCGGCCAAAGTGTTAATACTACGGATTCAGCTGTGAGGATCACTCATTTTCCTACGGGGTTGGTCGTGACATGCCAGGATGAACGTTCGCAATTAAAGAATAAGATAAAAGCTATGCGTGTTTTAAGGACCAGGCTTTTAGATCAGGCCGTCTTAAAAAAACAATCTAATCGTTCAGATATGATGAAGTCTATGGTGGGCACGGGGGACCGTAGCGAAAAGATACGTACCTATAATTTTCCGGACAGGCGCGTTACTGATCACCGTATAGGTTTTACGTCGCACCGCTTAGAAGAGATCCTTGAGGGTTCTTTGGATGAGTTGACGGACGGGCTCATCAAGGCAGAGAGCGAAAAGCGTTAATCCCTTAATCAAACGCTTGTCAATTTTAAGCTATTACGCTTAAAATTTCCTAAGCGATCTGCGGGATTAACTTTGTGAGGAATAGAAACCTACAATAGGCAAAGTTAATGACCGAAATAGAGGCGATATTTTGTAAATTAATGAAGTGTGGGCGAAGTAGCCTTTATCTAGACAGGGATAATCCCCCTTTGGCGCCTGGGCAATACGATCGTTTAACGAAGATCTTAAAACACAGGGCGCAGGGAGAGCCTCTCCAGTATCTTTTAGGAGATACGGAGTTTATGGGGCTTAGATTTAAAGTGCGGCCTGGAGTGCTTATTCCCAGGCCTGAGACAGAGATACTTGTAGAAGAGGTGCTGGGTTTTGTATCTTCATCGGATATTGAGCGCCCGCGTATTTTAGACATAGGCACTGGTTCAGGTAATATCGCCGTTTCTCTGGCTAAATTTTTAAAAGATGCCGATATCCACGCCGCGGATATTTCTGACGTTTGTGTTTCTCTGGCAAAGACGAACGCCAGGCTTAACGGCGTAAGTTCAAAAATATTCTTTCATAGCTCAGATATTTTTTCATGTTTTAAGGGCCAGGATATCAAGTTTGATATTATTGTTTCAAATCCGCCTTATATATCCGCTAAAGAATACAAACGTTTGCCTATGGACGTGCTGGCTGAGCCTTCCTTAGCACTGATAGCCGGTAAAGACGGCCTTAAATTTTATAAAGCCATAGAGAAAGACAGCCGTTCTTACCTAAAACGCGGCGGTGTTATTTTTTTAGAAATAGGTTATGGACAGGCCGAAGATATAAAGAAAATTTTTAGTAGTATTGATGAGTGGCAGGGAGTAAGATTTGTTAAGGATCTTTCAGGCATAGGTCGCGTTGCTATCATCGGGAAAAAGAGCTGACTTATGGAAAAATTGATCATTGAAGGCGGAGTTCCGTTAAAAGGAACGGTTGAGGTATCGGGTTCTAAGAACGCGCTTCTGCCTATTTTAGCTGCGACACTTTTGACAAAGGATAAGTGCGTTATAAAAAACGCGCCTGATCTTCGCGATACGACATCTATGCTCAGGATCCTGCGATACTTAGGTTCCAATTTTGATTTCAGAGACCACACTATTTTTATTAAACCAAGCGGTGTGGCGAAAATAGAGGCGCCTTATAAACTCGTCAGCACCATGCGCGCCTCTTTCTGCGTCTTAGGGCCTCTTTTGTCAAGATACAAAAAAGCGAAAGTCTCTTTGCCGGGAGGATGCGTTATAGGCGTGCGGCCGGTGGACCTGCATTTAAAAGGATTAGTCAAGCTGGGCGCTAAGATCCAGATAAAAGAAGGTTATGTATACGCCGAAACAAAATACTTAAAAGGCGATCATTTATATCTCGGAGGCGCATTCGGTTCATCTGTATTGGCTACCGGAAATGTGATGATGGCTGCCACACTCGCGCGCGGTGAGACCATTATTGAAAGCGCGGCGTGCGAGCCTGAAGTTGTAGACCTTGCGAGATTTTTGATAAAGATGGGCGCTAAGATAAAAGGCGAAGGTTCTCCGTGTATCCAGATAAATGGCGTCAAAGAGCTTCACGGTGCGGAATATGAAGTCATACCGGACAGAATAGAGGTAGCTACTCTTATCATGGCAGCTGCCATCACGCGCGGCGAGGTCTTTGTTAAGAACGCGCGCCACGAACACCTGACCGCTGTTCTTGAGAAACTTAAAGACGTCGGGGTTAACCTTAAAGTTCTGAAAGATGGCATACTCGTTAAAAAGACAGGCCGAAAATTTAAGCCATTTGATATTGTGACCTTACCGTATCCTGGTTTTCCCACAGATGACCAGGCGCAATTCATGACGCTTATGAGCATCACCGAAGGCATAAGCGTTATCACCGAAAAGATCTATCCCGATCGTTTCATGCACGTATCTGAACTTAACCGTATGGGCGCCGAGGTGAAGCGCGAAGGCCCTTACGCTATAGTCCACGGCATAAAACAGCTTAGCGCCGCGCCAGTCATGGCGTCGGACTTAAGGGCGTCTGCCGGGCTTATCTTGGCAGGATTGGTGGCTAAGGGCAAGACAGAGGTCACAAGGATATATCACTTGGACCGCGGTTATGAAAAGCTGGATATTAAATTAAAGAGTTTAGGCGCCAAGATAGAGAGAGTGAAGGAATGAACATCCACAAAGGGCAAAGTTACCCCTTGCTTGAACACTTGTATATTTTAAGCTATTTCGCTTAAAATATCCTACGTAAGCTGCGGGGTTGATTTTGTGAGGAATGAACACCTACAAAGGGCAAAATCAATGATTCTGATGATAGATAATTATGATTCGTTTACCTATAATCTCGTGCAGTATTTAGGAGAGTTGGGAGAGGACCTAAAGGTCTATAGGAACGACAAGATAACTGTGGCCGGAATAAAAAAACTAAGGCCTCAGGCTATAGTGATATCTCCGGGCCCTGGCAGGCCAGAGGACGCGGGTGTCTCTGTTGACGTGATAAAAGAATTAGGTTATAAAGTACCTATTCTAGGCGTATGCTTAGGCCATCAGGCTATAGGCTATGCTTTCGGCGGCTCTATAATACGCGCCAAAAAACTCATGCACGGCAAAACATCCCTTATCTATCACAAAGATCAGGCTATGTTCAAGGGCATGCCAAACCCTTTTGAGGCGACGCGTTACCATTCCCTTATCGTTGATGCTAAGTCTTTTCCAAAAGAGCTTGAGGTAATTGCCTGGACAAAAGATAAGGAGATCATGGGGTTGAAGCATAAAAAATTACCTATTTACGGGGTTCAGTTCCATCCCGAGTCCATCTTAACAAAATACGGCAAACAGTTCTTAAAAAATTTCTTGAAAATATGATACAAGACGCTATTGATAAAGTTTCAAAGAGAGTAGATCTAACGCGGGCCGAGATGGAAACGGCGGTGTCTTATATCGCGGAAGGCCAGGCAGCGGATAATGAGATATCTTCTTTTCTCGTGGCATTGGCGAAGAAAAAAGAGACTGCCGAAGAGATCGCCGGCGCCGCGGCAGCCATGCGCAAATATGTTTCCAGGATCAATATAAAGAAAGATGTTATTTTTGATACCTGCGGCACAGGAGGAGACCAGAAGGGCACGTTCAATATTTCGACAGTAACGGCTTTTGTGGTAGCTGGCGCGGGCGTAACTGTAGCTAAGCATGGCAATCGCGGCATATCAAGCCCTTGCGGCAGCGCCGACCTGCTTGAGGCTATGGGTGTCAATATCAACGCGTCTATCAACGTCGTTGAAAAGTGTATTAATGAGATAGGCATAGGATTTTTGTTCGCGCCGCTGCTCCATCCTGCTATGCAGCACGTTGGGCCGGTGCGCAAGAATTTAAAGATGAGGACTATTTTTAACATCATGGGCCCTCTTATTAATCCAGCGTTCCCAACTCATCAGCTTGTAGGCGTTTATGATGAAAGTCTTGTGCCTATATTAGGCAGGGCGCTTATGGAGCTTGGCACCAAACACGCCATGGCCGTCTGGGGCGAAGGCGGTTTTGACGAGGCCACGACAACAGGCAAGACATTCGTTTGCGAAGTGAGGGAAGGCCATATCAAGGAATATGTGCTTGAGCCGGAAAAATTTGGCTTGGTTAAAGCTGACCGTCGGGATTTGCTTGGCGGAGACGTTGACGCCAACAGACAGATAGCGCTCAAAGTCTTAAAAGGCATGGAAGGCCCTGAAAGAGACGCGGTTGTCCTTAACGCGGGCTGTTCCCTGTACATAGCAGAACGCGCTTTTACCATTAAAGAGGGCATGGCCCTGGCAGACAATGCGATAGACTCGGGCGCCGCCATAAAGAAACTTAATAAACTTATAGAATATACAAATTTATAGTTAATAGTTTATAGTAAATCCCGTTAGAGAACTACGTTCTCTAACGGGGTAAACAGTAAAGATGAATATATTAGATGAGATCCTCGCTTATAAGAAAGAAGAGCTCAAAAGACAGAAGAAAACTGTGCCTTTTCTGAAGTTTATTAAGGCGCTTGATAAACAATCGCCTGATCCCAGGTTTGAGGCTAAACTTCGCCAGTCCGGCGTTCATTTGATAGCCGAGGTCAAAAAGGCATCGCCGTCAGCAGGCGTCATCAGAGAAGATTTTGACGCTAAGCGCGTGGCTATCGCGTATGAAAAGGGATGCGCGGACTGTCTCTCGGTATTAACTGAAGACAGGTATTTTAAAGGCAGTATTACTTACCTCAATGCCATAGCCTCTAATTCACCTCTGCCGCTTTTGCGTAAAGATTTTATTATAGATGAATACCAGATATATGAATCAAAAGTCCATGGCTCCGATGCCATCCTTTTGATAGCCGCGATATTAAAGGATAATGATCTAAACGAACTATTGAAAGCTGCCGCGGACGTAGGGCTTGACGCGCTTGTGGAAGTGCATACCTCTGATGAGTTAAAAAGGGCGCTTGATAACAATGCTGGAATTATAGGTATTAATTCCAGGGATCTAAAGACCCTAAAAATAGACCTTTCCATTTTAACCCAGCTTCTTCCGTTAATACCAACGGAAAAACTTGTTGTATGTGAAAGCGGGATAAAGAACGTAGGTGACCTTGAGTTTGTAAGGCGATTCAGGGTTAGCGCGGTTTTGGTGGGCGAGGCGCTCATGCGCGCTAAAGATATAGCTAAAGCGACGCGTGAATTCGTGGATTTTTTGAAGGCGTCATGACGAAGGCGAAGCGAAGTGGAGCCCTGCCTGTCCCGCATTCTGGGGCTGGGTGCAGGGTCAAGATCTGTGGTATCACTAATTTAGAGGATGCCCTTTGCGCCGCGCGCTGTGGCGCTTATTTTTTAGGGTTTATATTTTATAAGAAAAGTAAGCGTCACGTGCTGCCCGCGAAAGCCGTAAGTATCATAAAGGCCCTGCCGAAGAAAATATTTACAGTTGGCGTGTTCGTTAACGAGAGGCCCGAAACGGTCAAAAAGATCGCCAAAGAGTGCGGGCTTGATATTTTGCAATTCCACGGCGATGAGTCGCCCGCGTATTTAAATGGGTTCCGTGGTTATAAGACGATCAAAGCTTTACGCGTTAAGGATGAGGCATCGCTTGAGCATCTCAAGAAATACCCCTGCGATATTTTTCTATTTGATACTTTTAAAAATGACAAGTTCGGGGGTACTGGAGAGGTTTTCGACTGGCGCTTTTTAAAAAATGTTAAGGCGTTGAAAAAACCATTTATTGTTTCAGGGGGCCTTTCGCCTGAAAACGCAGGTTTGCTTATTCGCGAGTTCCATCCTTTTGGAGTAGATGTTTCAAGCGGTGTTGAAAAGGCGCCGGGCAAGAAGGGCTGTCAATTGATCAAAAAATTTATAGATGTGGTAAATGCAGTTTCAAATGAGACAAATCATCCTGTTTGATTTGTCTCATTAAAGGGAGAGAAATAATGGATATTAAACAATGGATAGAGGCGTGTCATAATACGGCTAAAGAGAAGGGGTGGTGGGATCTTGAGCGCTCTGACGGGGAGTTGATAGCGCTTATGCATTCGGAATTGTCCGAGGCGCTTGAAGCCATGCGCAATGATCTCGGCAAAGAGCATGTGGCTGAAGAGCTCGCGGATTGCTGTATCAGGATATTTGACTACTGCGGCGCCCGCGGATTAGACTTAGAAGACGCGCTGAAAAAGAAAGCTGAAAAGAATAGATCAAGGCCATACAGGCATGGGAAGAAGTTCTAAGTTAGCGAGTTGCCGGTTGGCCTGGTAAAACCTAAGGAGAATAAATTGAACAAACATATAGGATAAATAATGAAAATCCTAAATCCGAAACCATAGGAGACGTGTATGTTTAATATGCCCGATATATCAAAGCTCGCGGAAGCAGCTAAAGAAGTGCAGAACAATCAGGCCAAGGTAGACCAGAAAAAAATAGAGATCCTTTCGCGCATCGAGCAAAAGCTTGATCAGATCTTAAGTGAGCTAAAGAAGAAGTAGCTTAAATGAGACAGATCAAACAGGATGATTTGTCTCATTAGAGGCGTTTAAGGGCGAGGATACCTAAAATAAAAAGCCCTGCTAAGATCAAAGAAAAGATATCAAAATATTTTTCAATAGAGTCTTCTATTTTCTTGCCTAATATCCGCAGAGACAGCGCTGCTAAGAAGAACCGACCTGCCCTTCCGATAAGAGATGCTATAGTCAATATTCCCAAGGGTATTTTAAAAAGGCCAGCGGTGATGGTTATTGCTTTGTAAGGGATAGGTGTGAAAGCGGCTGTGAATATCGTCAGGAACGCGTTTTCCTGGTATTTGCGTCCCACGAGTTCAACTATAGCCTCCATGTGGTAGGTTGATATAATAAATTTTCCCACTGTTTCATAAAGCCCCCAGCCGATTAGGTATCCCAAAAAAGCGCCGCATACAGATCCGACAGTGCAAATAGCCGCGTAGATATACCACTTTTTTTTCTGCGCCAAAGTCATTGCTACGAGCAGCACATCCGGAGGAATAGGGAAGCATGAGCTTTCAATGAATGATATGGCAAAAAGCGCGTAGGGCGCTTCTTTTTTTTTGGACCAGTGGATAGTCCAGCCGTACATTTTTCTGAAAGCGCGCAGTGGAGCTTTGAGGATATAAACAAAAGTATTCATAAGTCCTGTTATTATAACAAGAAAACCTATATTGGACTAATTAAAATTGAATGTTAAAGTTTGGCTATCATAGTTCCAATAATGGAATATTATATTGACATTTATGGAATAATATGTTACATTTGTGGAACAAGGGAAATGAATGTCAAAAGGGTTGGGGTCTCCATTCACGGTTTTAGAATTCAACTGTACGACTATCCGCGTTTGCCGTTCTGCTATCGTCAAAGGCAAAAGGACTGTTACTCACTGTTTTTCTTTTGATGCCAAAGATCTGGATCATTCCATACCAAAGAAGATAAAACAAGAGCTTAAAGCCCATGGCCTGGCAATAAAAGAGGTTGTTTTGGCTCTCCCCCGATACGCTGCCGCGTCACGGCTTATGCGCCTGCCGTCAATAGACCAACAGGAGTTAAAAGAGATGGTCCGTTTGCAGGTCTCGCGAGAATTTTTTGGCACTAGCCTGGAGAATATTGTTTATGACTGGCAGAAAATAGGTTTTGATAAGGACGGATATGCGTTAGTGTCTGTTTTCTTGATGCGGAAAGAAACGGTCTATCGCTATATTTGTATTCTGGAGAAAGCGGGTGTCTTCGCGAGCAAGGTCACGCTTAACACAGCGGGGCTGCTTAATTGGCCAGCTAATGCAAAAGCAACGCAAACGCAACCAGGCGCTAAATGCCTATATCTTCTGAATGCTGACCACGACACTTTTGATTTTAATCTTCTTTTGCAAGGCCATTCTGTCTTTAGCAGGACTTTTGTTATTGAAGATCGCGGGCCTGATTATTCAAACAGGCTTTCTAAAGAATTAAAGGTAAGCTTTGAATTAGCCCGGCGCCTTACAGCCGGGTATTTTGAGCATGATGATAAACTTTATCTTACAGGCACGACAAAGGCGCTGGCTGACGAAGGCCTGGAAAGTTGTTTTGGCCGTCCTACAGAAAGGTTTCTTGAAAATACGCCGGTTTCATACGCGGCTGTAACGGGCCTGGCTTTGAGCGCTGCGGCATCCATAGACCTGACGCCTGAAGAGACTAAGGCAAAAATCAAAGAAGGGGCAAGGACTCTTGCGATATATAAGGCAATGCGTTTGGCTGTTGTGGTAATAAGTATCGCGTTTTTATTTTTTTCTCATGCCCTGGATAAAAAGATCAGCCTCACCCTGCGATTATCGCGGGAGCTAAAAAATAAAGCGTTGATAGAGGGTCAGGCCCGTCAGGCAAGGTTTATGGGCCTTTTAGAAAAGAATGTTTTAAAAAATAAACTATCTTTTGGCATATTTTATGAATTATACAGATTAGCGCCGCCGTCAATTTTTTTAAGCGATCTTGAAATAGAAGATGGCAAGGGGCTGGTAATTTCAGGGACTAGCCCTGGCCCTGCCGCGATATTTGAATTTTTTAGCCTACTGCACGCATCTCCTTTGCTTAAGGGAATACAGCTTGATAATTTAGAAGACAAAGATATTGGCCCCGAGAAAAAAATAAAATTTAAGATCAAGTCTAAATTTTTATGATGAAACATCGGTGCCTGTTAGAAAGCGTTTCCGGAGTGTTATTGGTTAGCTACGCGGTTGTGGCCGCATGGCCGATGTTTGGGCTTAACAGCAGATTAGACAAAAGTTTACTAAATATAAATAAGCGTTTTTCTTTTATTCGGTATTACGCGCCTCGTAGCCCTATCGCGCCAAGGAGGCTTAACAATATTGACGCGGCCGGTGTTTTAAGAGCTATGGAGGAATTAGCCAGTAGCTGCGGAGTACGGTTAGAATATATAAAACTTAAAAACGAAGAGGTGCTCAAAAGGATGGGTTATAAAGTTTTACCTTTTGATCTGAGCTTAGCTGGGGCTGAGCAGGGAATATTTGATTTTATCACGAACATAAGGAAATTGGGATTTTTATGCCGCGTTTCAGGTATGCATATAAAAGCAGGCGCGAAAGGAGATGATAGTCTGCATGTTCAGATCAGGCTGGAAAAAATAGAGCTGCCGGATGATCTATCGCGGCAAGGCCTCTTTGATGATTTTTTGTCTAAGCCCATGAATAGAAAACTTTTTAAAACTACTACACAGGAAGTTCCAAAAAACGCCCATGTTGCGCTCGGGGGGCGTTTGAATGTCGCGCAGGATCTGGTCTTAGTAGGGTTAATTGATGACGATGGGAAGAAGGCTATACTTGAAGACAAAAAGACGCAGAAGACGTTATTTTTAAAAAAAGATGATACCATTGAGAATTTAAGACTGATCGAGATCCGCGATAACGAAGTTATCCTCTCAGATGGCACAGGGCAATTTAATCTAACGCTGTAATACTAAAACTATGAAAAAAATATTTCTTATATTTTTTGTATTTGTTCTGCAGGCGCAGGCCCTGGCGTATGGAGATACACAGATGACTGCGTCTGCGGCATCTGACAGGATATCCCTGGACATAAAGGGTATGGACATCATTGACGTATTAAAGATGCTGTCCGCGAAAACAGAGTTAAACCTTGTCATTGATAAAAACGTTGCCGGTCGCGTGACGGTATTTTTAAAAGATGTAATGCCGGGCGACGCGCTTGACGTTATTCTGGCGTCTAATGACCTTGTACAACAGAAACAGGCCGGCATCACACGCATTATGACGGGGCAAGACTACGAACAGCTTTTTGGGACTAAGTTTTACAACGCGAGGCAGATGCGGCGCATCCCGTTGAAATACGCTAAGCCTCAGGATATGCTATTAGTTTTGGATCAGATAAAGTCTTCCGTAGGCGCTATAGTGACGGATGAAGGCACTAACACGCTTATTTTATATGATACAAAAGAAAAGAATGAGGCCATGGCGAAGATGATCGAGTCAATGGATGCGCCGCTTGCAACGATAGCTTTTAAGCTGAGTTACGCCAAGCCGCAGGATGTAGCCGTGAGCCTTCAGGATGTTGTTACAAAAAATATTTCATCTGTCAAGGTAGACGCGCGTTCTAATCAGATCATTATTACAGACTACAAAACTAATCTAAAAAAGATAGAAGATATGGTGGAGAACCTGGATGAGCGCACAAAAGAGGTCCAGATAGACGCGAAAATAGTCCAGGTGAATTTGAATGATAAGGCGTCTTTGGGTATTGACTGGGAGTATGTCTTAAACAAAAAGCTTAACGCCAAAGGGATGTTTGGCCAGGTGATATCTACTACAGGTAATAAGTGGACCATTGGCTCGACGGCTCCGTCAGAACATAATGACTATAGCGCGGTTATAGAGGCGCTAAAGACTTCAGGAGAAACAAAGATCCTTTCAAGCCCGCGCCTGACTGTGACAAACAATGAGGCCGCCAAAATCCTTGTAGGTTCAAAGCAGGTATATGTCACGACTACAGCGGTGCAGAGCCAGGCTTCCACAGAGACGGCAGAGGCCGTTAGTTTTGTAGACGTAGGGGTCAAACTTTTTGTGACTCCGGCCATTAGCCATGATGGATTTATCTCTATGAAAGTGCGCCCGGAGGTTAGCTCAGTAGTCCAGAACTACAAAACGTCCTCAGGTAATATTATCCCTATCGTTGAGACATCTGAGGCAGAGACCACGGTCCTGGCGCGAGATGGTTCAACCATAGTTATAGGCGGCCTTATGAAAGAAGAAAAGATAAAAACTGTTAACAAGATCCCTTTTGCAGGAGACATCCCTTTTTTGGGCGTTCTTTTTCGCAACAGCGTGGATGAGACAAAAAAGACCGAGCTCGTCATTTTTCTTACCTGCAAAATAGTAGATTTCGAAAAGAAAAACTGACACCGCAAAAGCGCAAAGAGATGGATCAAGAACAAATAAATATACTATCTAATAAAGTTATTGGTGTGCTATAAGGGTGCATAGTTCTTTGGGGCATGGTTCTATCGAGAGGATATATGTTAAAGCTATGTGCTGTGAATTTGGAAGATCCGGGATCAGTTTTGAAAGAGAAAAAATTATGAAAGTAAAATATGGGGAGTTCCTTTTGGGTGAACATAGGCTGGATTTTTTTGATTGAAGGCAAGCTTATTGTTGAAGCCAAGGCCGTTTATGATATAAATAATTTCCATATGGCACAGGTACTTTCTTATTTGAAGACTTTTGATAAGAAATTGGGATTAATTCTCAATTTTTCTAAAGCCAAACTACAAATTAAAAGGGTCGTTTTTAACCTATAGCTCTTCGCGTCTTTGCGGATTTTTGCGATTTTGCGGTGTTAACTTATATATTGAAAATTCATATCCTGCCAGATATAATTAACCCAGTATGAAACAGTTGAAAAACAAGCGTGATTCGTGGGGAACGAAGCTGGGGGTCATTTTTGCCGTAGCTGGCTCTGCCGCAGGCCTGGGAAATTTTTTGAGGTTCCCTGTTCAGGCAGCGGGCAATGGCGGCGGCGCGTTCATGATACCCTATTTTATCTCATTGCTTATATTAGGCATACCGCTTATGTGGATAGAGTGGACATTAGGCAGGTTTGGCGGCGGTTTTGAGCATGGCACAGCTCCTGGCATATTCCATAGCATCTTGCAGAAGAACAGATTTATCAAATATTTTGGTGTAGTGGGTATTTTTGGGCCGCTTGTTATTTTTATTTATTATACCTTTATAGAATCATGGACGTTAGGTTATAGTTTTTACAGCCTAAAAGGCCTGTTTCAAGTGACTGACCAGGCATCTATGCAGGCTTTCTTAAAAGGCTATCAGGGTTTAGAGAAGAACGCGTTCTTTCACGATCTTTGGCCGGCTTACATTTTCTTTTTGATAACATTTCTTTTGAACATGGTGGTTATTAGGCGTGGCATAAAGGGTGGTATTGAACTTTTATGCAATATTACTATGCCCATACTTTTTTTCTTCGGGATTATTCTTGCTGTCAGAGTATTGACTTTGGGAACGCCTGATCCGGCTAAACCTGACTGGAACTTGTTAAACGGGCTGGGATTTCTTTGGAATCCTGACTTAAGCGCCTTAAAGTCGGCCAAGGTGTGGTTGGCTGCCGCGGGACAGATACTTTTTACGTTAAGTGTCGGCATTGGCGTTATTTTGACATATGCCAGCTATTTAAAAAAAGAAGATGATATCGTTCTCTCGGGCTTGACCGCTACTAGCGTCAACGAAGTCGCGGAAGTCATCCTCGGTGGTTGTATCATAATACCCGCGGCATTCGTATTTTTTGGGCCTAATGAGATACAGGCTATTGCTAAGCAAGGCGCTTTTGACTTAGGATTTGTGACTGTGCCGCTCGTATTGGGCAAACTTCCATTGGCGCCGCTTTTTGGATTCTTGTGGTTTGGCCTATTATTTTTGGCAGGTATAACTTCAAGCGTTTCTTTGTCACAGCCGGCTGTGACATTCCTGGAAGATGAGTTTGACATATCGCGTCAAAGGGCTGTGAAGTTCTTTGGTATCGTAAGTTTTGTTCTCTGCCAGCCGGGTATATTCTTTTTAAGCCGAGGTGTTGTCAATGAACTTGATTTTTGGGGAGGGACGTTCTGCCTCGTATTATTCGCTACGATAGAGGCCATACTTTTTGCCTGGATATTTGGCATAGACAAGGCGTGGGAGGAGATACACCGCGGCGCTAATTTGAGGGTGCCAAGGATATATAAGTTCATCATCAAATACGTCACACCAATATTTTTGCTTATTGTCCTGGGTGCTTGGTTTTACCAGGAAGGCCTGCCTACGATATTATTGAAGGGTGTAGCTGAGGCAGATAAGCCTTTTATCTTTGGCACGCGCATAGGCCTTATTGTGCTATTCTTGCTCCTTGCGGTGCTTGTCAAGATATCCTGGACGAAGCGTTATAAACAAGCAGAGAAGCCTGCCTGTCGGCAGGCAGGGAATTGATATGGACCAAGGCGGATGGATATTTTTAATTATTTCCTGGGCCGGCATAATCGGCCTGTCTGTATTTTGTTTCCATAGAATTTTTTCAAAAAAAGGGGCCAAATAATGAAGATCAGAAATTTATTTTTGTTACCAGTTTTGCTCGTGGTATTACTTAGTATTAGCAGTTGCGTCTTTATCGTAGCAGGCACCATAGGAGCTGTCGGCGGATACGCCATAACCCGCGACACTATCCAGGGTGAATATGACGCCAAATTCGATGATGCGTGGAAATCTTCTCTCGAAACCTGTAATACGTTAGGTTATATAACCACAAAAGACAAGGCTAGGGGTACAATACAGGCAACGGTTGAACTTGCCAGAGTTAGAGTTGATGTAACACAGCTTACCCAGGAGGCCATCCGCGTGAAGGTTAAGGCCAGAAAAGGCATATTCCCCCGTATGGGAACAGCGGAAAAGGTCTTTGTAAGGATCGCCCAGAAACTTATGTAGTTGTCTAAAAAATTTCCTGCCTTATGAAAAGACGCCATTATAAATTTGTTATTCCGGTTGCCTTAATATCTTTGGCGGCAGCCTATCTGACTTCGGCAACTACGTTTAATTATCAAAATGTTTCGGTCAGAGATGTAGTTGACGGTGATACTGTTGTGTTGAGCAATGGTAAACATGCTCGCTATATTGGCATAGATACGCCTGAGACGCACAAAAAAACGCAGGCAGGTTGGGTGGATGCGAATGATCCTTACGGCCACGAGGCCGCGCGTTTTAATAAAGACCTGGTTTTAGGTAAACCCGCGCGCATTGAGTTTGACGTTCAGAAAGAAGATAAGTATAATCGGCTTCTTGTTTATTATTTTGTGAAAGCCGGCGACAAAGAAGTTTTAGCGCAGGCAGAGATCTTAAGGCAAGGCCTGGCGTATTTGTATACATTTCCGCCAAACGTGAAATATATTGATACGTTTGTCGCCGCGCTCAAAGAGGCCAAAGAAAACCACCGCGGCATATGGTCGCAGGATCTAACAATAGCATCCGTAGACGCAAGGCAATATATTGGCCGAAGAAAGATAGTAGTAGGCACGATCCAAAAGACGCGCTATTCCAAGAATTTGGTGCGCATGACAATGGATGGTTTAGAGCTTATTATTTTTAAAAATGACCTTGAGTCAATGTTTTTAAATAAAGGCATTAATCCGTATGAGTTTTATAAAGGCAAGAACATTATGGTATTTGGCCTGATAAAAGATTACAAGGGAAAAACAGAGATCATCGTGTCTAACCCATGGCAGATAGAGGTGGTTCCATGATATTTTTCGACGCGTTTAAGACGACTTTCGGCTCTATTCTAGGATTGGTCATTCTTGGAGCCGTTGGATTCTTTATTGTTAAGCGCGATATAATTTCTGAAGACGGCATAAAGGGGCTAAGCGACCTTGTCATAGGATTGTTTTTGCCGTGTTTTATGTTTTCATCTATAATCCAGAGTTTTAATTTTAATATGTATCCGGATTGGTGGCTATTGCCGCTTTACAGCGTTCTTATTACGTTCGTCGGATACGCCTGCGGCGCCTTCTTTTTAAAATTTGATAAGTCATTAAATAAAAATCCAGGAGAATTCTTAGGTATCACTGCTTTTCAGAACTCAGGCTATTTGCCGCTTCCTTTGGTCGCGGCTTTGCTGCCTCTGGCAGCAGCCCAGGAGATGTTCATACTCATATTTTTGTTCCTTATCGGTTTTAATATGATGATATTTTCTTTTGGGGTCATGATATTAACTCCAAAGTCAAAAGAGCAAAGATTTGATTACAGGCATATGTTCAACGCTCCTGTAGTCGCGACGCTGTTCGCGCTTTCGCTTGTCTTTTTTAACGCCAACACGGTTTTGCCGAGATTCTTAAAAGATCCTATTGATATCCTTGGCCGCTGCGCCATACCTTTGTCTATTCTTGTAGTAGGCGGCAACCTGGCAGCGCTTCGGACCAATCGTGTTTCAGATATAAAACCCATAAGCTATTCGCTTTTGGTAAAACTTGTTATACTGCCGCTGATCTTCTTAGGTTTTGTCCTTATTGTTAAGCCTCAACCTTTAGTAGGCCTGCTTATTATACTTCAGGCTGCCATGCCGCCTGCCGCGCTTCTTTCCGTTATTACAAAGAACCAGAACCAGGCAGGCAGGTTAGTCAATCAGGCCATTTTTTACGGCCACATTTTGAGCATTTTAACGATTCCTCTCGTCTTAGCGCTTTATTGGACTCTGTGTGGAAAATCCTTCTAAATATGGTATAATTTTATGGAAGAAAGGGCCATAACAACGAACCGCAAGCTCTTCAGGGATTATGAAGTTTTAGAGACTCTGGAGTGCGGTATTGAGTTAAAGGGCAGTGAGGTCAAGTCCTTGCGGGACGCTAAGGCAACTATTGATGATGCCTTTGCCCGCGTTGAGGATTCCCAGATAATCTTATATAACTGCCATATAACTCCATATGAGAAGGCGAGTTATTTTAAAACAGAGGCTACGAGGCCGCGCCGTCTTCTCCTGCATAGAAATCAGATAAAGAGGCTCATCGGGCAGGTAGCGCAGAGGGGTTATACGCTAGCTCCGATGAAGATGTATTTTAACAAGCGCGGATTGGTTAAAGTAGCGCTTTCATTAGTTAGCGGCAAAAAGTTTTTTGACAGGCGGCAGGACATAAAGAAGCGCGACGAAGAACGTGAAATGCGGCGCGCTTCCCGCGCCAGAAACAGATAGATTTCGGTGCTCGGTTATCGTTAGAACCGAGAACTTGTTTTTTTGCTCTTTGTAATAAATGGGGCTGATTGGGTTCGATTCAGGTATGTCGGATGCCGGCAGCATGCCGAGGTTGTAAGGCGGCCTCGTTAAACACCTTACACAATAAAACGCTGAAAACCAAAAGTTGCTAAATCAGGCTGAAGCAATTGTTGCGCCTATAATGGGTGCTTCAATGCCTACGCTTGGTTTTGCTAGCGTACCAGTCTTAGTTCATTAATTGAGCTAAGCCACTGTTTGGGCAAGTCTGCGTGCTTGAATGGTGCCGTCCTAAGCCGCAAGGTTTAGGAAGACAGACTAGTTTCAACTCTGCCTACGGAGTTGAGGCGAAACCAAAGTGGGATGGGCCTGGAATATCCTGTCTACTGGAGCTTTCAGGCCGACACAAACAATAGACTAAGCATGTAGCGGCTTGCATTTCTCTATCTGGGGACGCGGGTTCAATTCCCGCCAGCTCCACCAAATTTTGTGACAAACAAAATTTGGTGGAAGCACTTGAGTAAGCGTAATGCTGCGGCAAAGCAGCATAGCTTGCTCAAGTGCTTCCACACCATAATGTTCTTTTGCCCCGCATCCAAGCGGGGCATTTTTACTTTCAGAAAGTCTAACTTGACAACTTTCTAACCAATGATATACTTGTAGCAGAGGAGATAATATGACTATCACGAAATTAAAACATAAAAATCAGGTGACAATACCTCAGGAGATCGTTAAAAGGATGCTCCTTAAGGAAGATGAGCTTTTTATCGTTGATGTGGAGAGTAATTACATCAAGCTTACGCCGGTGAAGATAGAACCACGTTATACGTCACAGGAGCTAAGGGTCATTGACCATCTTGTTGAAAGCCAGAAGGGCAAGGCCAAGGTTTTTAGAGCCGGAGAAGAGTTTTCCGGGTATATCAAAAAGAAAGTAAACTAGATCAATCAAATGAGGAAGGTCGCTGTTTTACCTTCCTTTGAGCGTTCCCTCAGGAAGTTAGCCCTCCCCCAAAGGAAGCAAGTCGCGGAATCCCTGGAAGCTTTTAATCTCTTTCTTCTATCGGGAGAGTTTGCGCCTGGCTTTGGATTTAAGAAGATCAACTGTGATAAATATGAGTTTAGGGCTGGCCTGCACCTGCGTGTCATCGTCAAGCGTGAGGAGGATGTGTTTTATCTGGTTCTTGTTGGCGATCACGATGATGTAAAGAGGTATTTAAGGACGTTTAGATAACCCTCGCTCACAAGGCGAGGGTTTTTTATTTTAATAAAGCCTTGACAATACAAGTTATAGCTTGTATACTTTTGCTGGGCAGAAAAGCTAAATATGCCTTAAAAGAACGGGTCAAAATATTCGCTTATCTTGAGGAATTAAAACGCCAGGGGCATAATTTGCGTAGGCCCATGGCCGATTACATAGGAAACGGTATCTATGAGCTCAGGCCTAAACATGATAGGATATTTTATTTCTTTTTCTTAAAAGACAGGGTTGTTTTACTTCATGCCATAAGGAAGAAGTCGGATAAGATCCCTGAATTTGATTTAAGCTTGTGTTTAAAAAGGAAGGTTTTGGTTGAAGAATACGCAAAATTAGAAAAAATAGAATTGCGGGGTGATTAAAATGGGAAAAATCAGATTGGAGAAAGTTGACGCTCATCTTAAAGAGGAGCTCAAAAATAAAGAATTCAGGAAGGCCTATGAGCTTGAAAGGGCTAAAGTGGCCTTGGCTCAAAGAATAGCCGAATTAAGGCAAGAATGCCATGTTACTCAAAAGGAATTGGCTAAAAGGCTCCGCGTGTCTCAGCAGTTTATATCTCAAATCGAGACTGCGGAAGAAGGCAACTTGACAGTAGATACTTTGATCGGGTTGGCCAAGTCTCTGGGGAGAGGGATAAAGATCTCTTTTCCCAAGATCTCGCGGCGTGTTTCTTGTCTTGAAGTTGTCTAACATATGCCCGGGCTATTTGCATATTTTTTCACTTATTTTCATTTCACCCCTTGTAATTAGTTTTTTGTATGTTACATTTATCTTGTAGGTGAATAAGTAACACGCTTTAAGCACTAGTTTCAAGCTTCAAGCACCAAGCTTTTAGGGCGAGCGGCGGACATCTAGAGGGCAGGATTTGCCCATCAAAAATGCATGTCCCCTCTTGCCCTTTGTTTTTATATTTACCACAGCCATTGTATTTACCTTCGCAATATGTTACATTTCAATTGAGGCCAAGGAAGCAAGAGCTCAGACAAGGTTAGGTGGTCGGGTTTGTCAAGACCATTTCTAGACGTAAATAAGATGT
>MNVR01000039.1:0-1830 GCA_001873995.1 Candidatus Phelpsiimicrobium noxiivivens | reverse complement strand
GTCCTTTCTTTCTTTTTTGCCTCCTTTTTCTTTCTTCGTGAATAATGTGAATATGTGAACATCTTTACCTCACCACCCCTGAAAAATCGCCCGCATTTGCGTTATAGGACACTTTCTCGACGAGGGCCATACTCTGACCTGCCATGATTTGCGCTGATTCCGACGAGACGCCGGGAAGGCTGGAGTAAACTTCCCAAGGCGTTTTGTTATCAAGTCCCTGATGAGGGCGTTCTTTATTGTAAAACTCGAAGTATTCGCCAAGTCCCGCCCGCGCCTCCGGTATTGCCTGGTAGCCCTTCAGATACACATTCTGGTACTTGACCGTACGCCAGAGTCTCTCAACGAATATGTTGTCAAGATAACTGCCCCTGCCATCCATGCTGATACTGATATTATTGGTAACGAGCACGTTGATAAAATCTTGAGACGTGAACTGCGTTCCCTGATCGGTATTGAAGATATCGGGATAGCCGTATTTATCGATAGCCTCCCGTAATGCCTCAATGCAGAAGTCCGCCTCGAGCGTATTCGACAGCCTCCAACTCAAAACACATCGGCTGTACCAGTCAACTATTGCCACCAGATACGCGAAACCGTATGCGAGTTTAATATACGTGATATCCGCGCACCATACTTGATTGGGCCGTACGACGTCGAGATCCCGCAAGAGATACGGATATATGCGGTTCTCCGGATGCGGCTTTGACGTGTTCGGTTTCGGGAATAGCGCCACAAGGCCCATTTTACGTAAAAGAGTCCTCGTATGATCCTTACCTATTGCGTATCCCAGCTTGCGTAAATATACCGTCATATTCCGCACCCCGTAAAACGGCGTCTTTGTATACTGCGCATCCAATAGATCCATCAGCTTTTGGTCCTCTTCTGATAACGGCGCAGGCGTGTAATACCAGCTTGATCGGTTAAGCCCCAGGATCTGGCACTGCATACGTACGCTGTAAATATCATCGTTCTCATCAATAAGCTCCTGGCGTTCTGTCAGCTCAAAATTCGTAATTTTTTTTTGAGCCAATTGTTCTCCATAATAATCTCACCGATCGTCTTATGGAGCTTATCGGTCATCTCCTCATGCTGCATTGCCATCGTGTTATCCGGCTTGGCGAAGACCTCTGCCGAGCGCTGGATGAGCTCCTGCTTCCATTGCGTAACCTGTGTTGGATGCACCCCGTATTCAGAGCCTATCTGGGCTGCTGTCTTCTCACCCTTAATCGCCTCAAGCGCCACACGCGCCTTTATTGCCGGTTCATGCTTTTTACGCATTGCCATAACTAAACCCTCCATTTTTAAGCCCTATTATAACGCGTTTTTCATCTTAAGTTGGCCTAAAAAGTGGTCTAGTTTTTCCCGAGCATTATATGTTTACCCTGTCTAATTAAGGCTATCCCCCGAATAAGAAAAATAATAGCCACGCCAAGTAAAAGTAATTTCTCAAATAACCAAGGCAGTGCTTCTAAACCACTTTTAGGAGGATAACTTATTATTATATTAGGCTTCATAAAATCTGTAAGCCCGTTAACATCTAAAACTCTGATTTGAAGCTTATAAAATCTAGACTTTAGAAAATTATGTCTATACCCCACCAAAACATAATCTATATATTCTGAACCATACCCTACCTGCGAAACAGACGTTTTATTTACAATTGAATTGATTAATTGCAAATTATCGTTTTTAAGGTTAACCTCAATCTTCCATCCGGGCTTTTTAACATCATAAAATTCTACTGGTGTATCCAACATCTTCTTTAGTCTCAAATAAATGATATATTTTTCGCTATAGAATGGATGAGCGTATCTTAAACTATAGATCTTA
>MNVR01000006.1 GCA_001873995.1 Candidatus Phelpsiimicrobium noxiivivens | reverse complement strand
TAATTTTCCAAGAAAAACGCCCCGTTTTTAACGGGGCGCTATAAACCTATATTATATTGTTATGCGTCATCTTTGCTCCCGACGCGTTAGCACTTAGTGTAGCCGCAAGCTGAACACTTCACGCACCCTTCTTCGTGCCTTAAAGCGCCGCCGCAATCAGGGCAAACACCTACAATATTACCGGTAATATCATTTATAAAGCCTGCGATGTGGCTTTCCAGTTGTTCCTCGCTTTTGGCTACCTGAGTGAAGACATGCTCAGGCGATACAGGGACATTAGCTTCCGATTTAGGATTAAGGAGCCTTCTTTCAATGACGCGCGCGATAGCATCAGCGCATGAGAATATCCTGCAACCCTTCTCCCACGAAGGAGACGGGCAGCGTATTGACCTTAACTGTTCAGTGATGACCTTGACATCCACGCCTGAACGAAAAGCCAGAGAAGCAAGCCTACCTATAGCTTCAAGCTGTGATGCCGCGCACCCGCCTGCTTTGCCCATCTGCGTAAAGACTTCAAAAGGCCTGTTATCTTGATCTGTATTAATAGTGACATAAAGATTGCCGCAGCCTGTTGATACCTTAGTGGTCGTGCCCATAACTACTTCAGGCCTTGGCCGTGGCGCGATCCTGCCTGTTTCCTGAGATACTGGAACTACTTGCTTAGATGCGTCTTTGGAACCGACATTTAGGACCTGTTCATCACGGCTCTTGTCGCGATAAATAGTCACACCTTTGCACCCTAGTTCATAGGCGAGCATATAGACCTCGCGCACATCCTCAAGGCTCGCGTCCTGATGGAAATTGACTGTCTTTGAAACAGCGTTGTCCGTGTATTTCTGAAAAATAGCCTGCATCTTTATATGCCACTCAGGCGTGATATCGTGTGCCGTTACAAAAGCGCGCCTGATGTCAGAGGGTATCTCTTCTATGCGGTCGATAGAACCTGTTTCAGCTATCTTATCCATAAGCTTCCTGGAATAAAGCCCTCGCGATTCCATCGCCTCTTTGAATGCCGATTCTATTTCTATCATCTTGTCATTATCAAGGACATTCGCCCTGTAATAAGATATCGCGAACATAGGCTCAATGCCTGAAGAGCATGGCCCCGCTATAATACTGATAGTGCCCGTAGGCGCTATGGTCGTTAATGTAGCGTTCCTTAATTTAAGCCCGCTTTCTTTATCGTAAATACTGCCTTTAAACGCCGGAAATGTGCCACGCGACTTAGCAAGCTCCAAAGATTCTTTCCTGGCATTGGCCTGGACAAAAGACATGACTTTTTCTGCCAATTGGAGAGCCTCTTCTGAATCATAAGGTATCATCATTTTAGCCAAAGCGCTAGCCCATCCCATGACGCCTAAACCTACTTTACGCGTCTTCTTGGTCATTTCATCTATAGCTGGCAACGGATACTTATTAACATCAATGACATTATCCAAAAAGTGGACAGCCAGGCGCGCAACCTCTTTTAACCTGTCCCAGTCCAATTCGTAATGGTCGCCTGCGTCTTGAAGCAGGGCAAAAAGGTTGATAGAGCCGAGATTGCATGACTCATAAGGCAAAAGTGGCTGCTCTCCGCAATCCAAAGAAATAAAACCATTTGTGATGAAAGTCAGAGTCTGCGGTTCCGTCAAATCATACACTTCTTCTTCACCAAACGGCTCGATGCTTTTTATGTCTTCCTCAAATGAAACTGAATAATAGCCCTCAGACAATAATTTATCGACTTTTAAAGAATGTTTTTGGGCCAAGAAACCGACCCTCTCTAAAAATAAAGGAACCGCGCTCTTAGAAATAGAAATCTCAAAAAGTATCCCATCGAGTTTATAAACCTTTTTCTCTCCGCTCTTGGAGATATATTCAAAACCTTCTCTCTCTTGCCTTCTGCGGTCATAGATTTTTGACTTTATCCCCAGATTAAGGAGCAACAACTGAACGCCTTTAAGCAACTTTAAGGATTCGGCAGTCAAGCGGATATAGGCATTTGCGCCTTCCGTAAACCCTATGGTCCCATCCGCCGTAAATAAACCCTGTAAAAATCCTATAACAGCCTCTTCGGTAGCCGCAAATAACGTTGACGGCACTTCTTTATCTTCACTCAATGACGCGCCAACCCCGATATTTTTAAAAAACTCAACGAAATATTTGCTGTGATATGAAAGATGGCATACGTTATTTTCCCTCAAGACCTCTTTAATATCACGACCATAGAAATTATTTATTACAGGCTTAAGATGATCCATGACTTCTTTATCATCTTGGCTGAACGTAAAACCTACCCGGAAATTTTTATCTCTGTCTATTAGCCAACCATCTCCGATCAGCCAACCTAAAACCTGCCCGAATTCCTTGCTCCATCTATGAGGAAGATTAAATTTATAAGAAACACCATCTTCTCCCAGATATTCGTTCCGAACGGCAAAAGGAAAACGGTCATCCGAATTAAACCGGCCTGGGCCTGATTGAATAAGAACTTTGTGCTCGGCAACTTTTAAATCTTGAATCTTGACCCAACCGTGCGGCGTCATGACTTGATGATCAGCTGTCGCCACTAACTCATAGCCAGATTTTGTTGTTATTTTAAAAACTGGTTTTAATCCTGTGCTAAAGGCCGCGGAGATCGTCCTCAATGAAAGCCCAGGCCTAGTTTTAACAGCTAATTGGCCTGATCCTTCTTCGTTTGCGTAAAGAATATCCTCTATCCTGTTATCCGTAAAAATACCCAGCCCGCCACAGCCGTAATCCCTAACGAGGTCCTTCATCCTCATTAATCCTTTTTCCGTTGACACAAAAGTATCGCCCACAACACATGGGTTAGTGCTTTCTATCTTACCTAATAATGGAGTGGGGTTACTGTTGTTAATCCTGTCTATAAATATTATGCCAGGTTCACCGTTCTTATGCGCCATCTTAACCATAAGGTCAAACACCATTTTGGCGCTCAACTTCTTTACTACTTTTCTTGTATTGGGATTAATGAGTTCGTATTCCTCTTCCTTCACTACCTTACGCATAAATTCTTCAGTAACGGCAACAGAGATATTAAAATTGTTTATCTCTTTATCGTTTTCTTTGCAAGTAATGAAATCAAGGATATCTGGATGATCAACGCGCAAGATACCCATATTAGCACCGCGGCGCGTGCCTCCTTGCTTAACAGCCTGAGTTGCCGCGTCAAAAACCTTCATGAAAGAGATAGGACCTGAAGCAATTCCGCCTGTTGAACGAACTGTACTTGACTTCGGCCGAAGGCGCGAAAAAGAAAATCCCGTGCCGCCGCCTGATTTATGAATGAGCGCCGTTGCCTTGATACTATCAAAAATACTGTCCATGGAATCTTCTATAGGTAAGACAAAACAGGCTGATAACTGCGAAAGATCGCGCCCGGCATTCATCAAAGTAGGAGAATTAGGCATAAATTCAAGTCCGGACATCATATCAAAAAAATCTTTTTCAAGCTTGGATATATCTTCTTCCGACTTTTTGAAGATCCTATCAGCTTCTGCTATACATTTTGCCACGCGGCTAAACATTTCACGCGGTGTTTCAACAACTTTGCCATTTTCGTCCTTCTTCAGGTAGCGTTTTTCAAGAACTCGGAGGGAATTTTCGGAAAGCTCTAATGCCATTGCAATACTCCTTTCTACGCGGGAAACTACAATATATTGATATTTTTTGAGGCTAAACCACTACCTCTTGATATTCCACATGAAATTCATCCCGATAAGATTTTTACCTTTTTAGTGACAAACATGACTCTTGGGTAGGATCTATCCTTTATTTGGCTTAGAGCCGTGATTCGCTCTTTTAGACCGCCAATTTAATTTGCCTAATCTTTTTCTTCTGCCTTTTCCCATTATTTTATCCTCTTATTGCGTGTAAATTTTTATGTGCTTTCATTGTACTACTCAAATATATTTTGTAAAGTTTTTATTTAAAAAATGTCAAAGGCTATGCTATCCTATAACCATGCCACAGAAAAAACTCATCTTATCTGCCATACTCCTTAAAGGTTTTTCAGCAGTCATAGCGCAAACATTGCTTATCAGAGAACTTTTAGTAATTTTTTACGGCAATGAACTGACGTTCTCTGTAATATTATGTATCTGGCTTATCTCAGGAGCCATAGGCAGCGGACTATTGGCAGGCTTATTCAATAAAATAAAAGAACCTCTGCGGCCTTTCTGCCTTTTTCAGGTCCTCTTAGCTTTCTGGCTGCCTTGCGCCATTATCTTGATCAGAACGTCTAAGACATTTTTAAGCGTATCACCAGGGGAAGTCTTAAATATAGCGCAAATATCCATTATCGCGCTCGCAAGCCTCTCTATTATCGCGCTTTCAGACGGGGCCTTGTTCACTCTTGGCTTCAGGCTGATCCCGTCGGTCGCCAAGATATACCTTTTTGAATCTCTGGGCGTTATAATAGGCGGCATCATCTTCACCTTTGTGTTTCTCGTTCTTCTGAACTCCTTTCAAATAGCGCTTCTTATTTCATGCCTTAATCTTTTGGCGTGTTCTCTTCTCTTGCTTAAAGACAAGGGCCGCCTCTTTAAAATTGGCTCAGGCCTTCTTTTTCTTATCTTGCTTAACCTATACGCGCGCTCAGGCCAGTTACAGGAAATAACGCTCAAAGAAGAGTGGAAGAACAGGCCTATAGCGGCTTATGAAAACTCTCGCTACGGCAACATCGTCGCGCTAAAAGAAAAAAACCAATTCACTATTTTTTCAAACGGCTTGCCTAACGTAAGCCTGCCTTCGCCGCAGGCTACTTTTACCGAGGACTTTGTACACATACCTTTGCTAACCAAACCCAGTGTTAAGAAAGTATTGTTCGCAGGGACTGCCATAGGCGGCCTCATCAGAGAAGCGCTCAAATATCCTCTTGAAAAAATAGTCTACGTTGAACTTGACCCGGCCTTTATCAAGATCACGCGCCGCCTCGCGGACCCATTGACAACAGCCGAGCTACAAGACAAACGCGTTCGTATAGAACTAACCGACGCGCGCAACTATATAAAAACTACGCGCGAAAAATTTGACGTAGTCTTTGTGAATACCGGGCTGCCAACCTCTCTTTCCATCAACCGCTATTACACAAAAGAATTTTATAAAGAGGCGCGCGCTACCTTAAACAAAGGCGGCATAGCTGTATTTTCTACGTGGGGGTCGCTCTCCTACTTAAGCATAGAGGCTAAAAAGATCAATGCCTCTATGCTCGCGACTTTACTACAGGAATTTAAATATTGCGGCGTAGTGCCTGGAGATAACTTCAACCTTTTTATAGCATCCGATGAAAAAATAGATCTAGATCCAAGCGCTTTAAGCGCTAATTTAAGAAAACTAGGGCTAAAAACTTTTCTGATCAACCCTGAATACCTCTCTCTCAGGCTGCAGGAGCCTTATCGCGGGTGGTTCTATGATAATATAAAAGGCCAGCTAAAAAGCGCGGCCATCAACAGGGACTTGAGGCCTACCGGGCTTTATGAAGGCCTCGGCCTTTACTATTCGCAATTTTCAAAAAAAATACCTAAAATATTCAGCGGTTTTGAGAAAGTCCGGCCGGGTTACGTTGCTTTGAGCCTGGCATTTTTCCTGATTATCTGGAGGCTCTTTATGATCAAAAACCAGATAAAACTTCCAGCCCTGGACTTTACGATATTAAGCTCGGGATTTTTTGCTATGGCCCTGCAGATGGCATGCCTTTTTCTATTTCAATCACTTTTGGGTTTTCTCTTCGCGTGGCTGGCTATTTTGACTACGAGCTTTATGGCAGGAGCTTCTACGGGGGCATTTATCGCTTATAAAAAATTAAAGATACTCAGTGAATATAAAAAATTAGGCTGGATTGAAATACTCTTGCCGCTCTCAAGCACTTTAGCGCTCTTAGCAACAGCCTACTTCTATTCAAACGGACACGCGACCCAAGCCAACATAAAATTGCTTTTTTCTCTTATAAGTGTAACGTCAGGACTGCTGGTAGGTATTGAAATGCCCATTATCTTTAGCCTTTCAGGCAGTACCAGCGGCAGCGGCCTTCCGGTCAGCGCATCCCAAAGATCAGCCGGAAAATTGTATAGCCTGGACTTGACAGGTGCTTGTCTTGGCGTGTTATTGACGCCGCTTATATTAATACCAAGCTGCGGCATCATACCAACAGCCCTTATCTTATGCCTTTTGAAATTGGGTAACGGCTGGAATATCTTGTTGCTTACGCCTATGCCTCAACAGGGCTAGTCCTCAACGGAATTAGCTTGCTTCAAAATATCCTCCGGATTCAATACGCCTCCGGAGACGATGATCTTGACCGCCTCTTCAACACTCATATCCAAAAATATCAGGTCTTCACGCGGAATAAAAAGAAGATAACCGGTAATTGGATTAGGCACAGCAGGTATCAGGCAATTCATCAGGTCTTTGCCTGTCTTGGCCTTTATGCTTTCAGTAGTCTCGTTTGTAATAAAACAAATACTGTAGCAATCTTTGTTAGGAAAATGAGCAAGCGCCACCTTCTGGAAACGGCCTTGCAGCTTCTCTCCAAACAAGAAATGCGTTATCTGTTTGGCTGCCGGATACACTTTTTTAACAATAGGAAATTTAAACCAGAAACTCTCCATATACCGAAGGAATTTCCTGCCAATAAAATTAGTCGCAAAAAAACCTGTAAAAAATATTATAGCGGCAAAAACTAGAAGCCCAAGGCCGGGTATCTTATAACCGAACAAAGCCAGCGTCAGTCGGCTGATATAACGGCCCAGGATATTGTCAAAAAAAGCAAAGAGCGAAATAAAAAGATATACCGTGATAAGAATGGGGAGGACTATAAGCAAGCCCGTAAAAAAATATTTCTTTTTTCTTATTTCTTTCATCATATTACGCCTCGCTATTTGATCTTCTGACTAACGAGCGCCGCCACAAACGCCTTTATCATATCACCAACGACGAACGGCAATACTCCTAAATACATTATCCGCGTAAGATCCCAACCATATCCTATTGCCAGCCACATGCCTCCCGTAAAATAAATAGATAATAACCCTATCATCATAACAGCGTAGCAAAGAAAAAAGTTTTTACGGTTTATCAACTGAAGAAGGCCAGCGACCAACCATGTGGCAAATAGAAAACCGAAGAGATAACCCGCCGTAGGCCCAAAAAGATAAAGGATGCCGCTCCCCGCGTTAGCGAACAAAGGAACACCGAGCACCCCCATACCCAGATACAGCCCTACGCTTATCAAACCCAAACGCGCCCCAAGAAATGACGCGGCCAACAAAACTACAAGGGTCTGCAACGTCACAGGCACAGGCGTAAAAAACAATGGTACTTTTATCAAAGAAGCAAAACACAAAAGCACCGTGAATGTACTTACACCCAGCACCTTACCCAACAAACGATTACCTAATATTGTATGGCTCAACTCCACTTTTCCTCCTTAACTTTGCCTATTGCAGGTATTTATACCTTACAAAGTTAATCCCGATGCCAGCGAAAGTAAATATTAAACGGCTACACTTAATATTTACGAGCGTATTGGCATTGGGGTTAACATTCATCCCTTAGCTATAGCGGCCATAATGAGCCCGACAAATATCAAAAACGGCCCCAGACAACCCTTGACTATCTGTTTCAATGCCGGAAAATACTGTACTGTCAGATATACTCCCAACAATATAACAACTACCCCTAAGAGCATCTTAAAAATAGGCTTAAACTTCATGACTAACCTCCGTTTTTATCTCTTCCTTCGGCCGCGCCTTCCACCTCTTATGTATCCATCCCCACTCATGCGGATATTTACGGATATAAGCTTCGATCAACATAGTAAGCTTCGTAACAGCATCAAGCATCCTTTCTTCCCTAGAGCCCTCCTCCGCGACGTCTAACCCTGGTTCTATGACTATCTTGTGCCTGGCGCCTTTAACGCGATAAATAAACATAGGCACTAACGGCGCGCCTGTCCTCATGGAAAAAACTATAGGCCCTGTAGCTGTCGCGGCCTTTGTCCCAAAAAAATCCACAAATACACCACCTGTGCCGAAATTCTGGTCCAGCTGAACAAAAATGATCTCATTATCTCGGAGAGCTTTGAGGCTTTTGCTTACGCACTCAGCCCTTGGTTGAGTATAGATAGAACCGACGCGCATACAATCGCGCTTTTCTTCAAAAAGCTTATCAAGCTTTGCATCCCTCATATGCCTAAGAATAGTATGGACCTTATAACCTTCCAGGGCGAGCCGCGATAAAAGAAGAGGAAAACTTCCGAAATGGGCGCTTATAGCCACAACCCCCTTGCCCTTGGCTAAGGCGCGGTCAAGATGTTCCAATCCCTGTATCTCAACGAAGCTCTTTATTCTTTTTGGATAACGCATAAACATAAAGAACTCCACGGCTGTACCGGCCATGGCGTTAAAACACTCCCGGGCTATTCTTTCAACCTCCTCGCTGGATTTTTCTTTTCCGAAAGCCTTAGTCAAACTCTCAATAGCAATAGAACGATGCCTGCGCGCGAAACAATAACCCAAATAGCCTAATGAATTTGCAAAACCATATAAAAAAGGTAAAGGCATTACTAAGGCGCCAAAATCGCATATACCTATGCCTACGCGTCCTAACCCATAACTTAAAGCTCGAAAAAAATCTTTTTTTGTCATGATAATTTATAACCGATCTTCCTTAAAAAATCTTTACGCCAGGCTATATCCGATCCTTCCTCAACACCTTTAGGCGAACTGCCGTCTACTACGCCTATAATTCCGCGGCCAAGCCTTGTCTCTATTACCACGACTTCAAGAGAATTCGCGGTCGCGCAAAAGATAGAACACACCTCAGGCACACCCTTTATGGCATTAAGGACGTTTATCGGGTAAGCCCCGTCTAATATAATAAAAAAAGAATGGCCGCAGGCTACCCTGAGCGCGTTATCTACGGCTATCTTCTTTAAACTCTCATCCGTGCCTTCAACCCTGATCTTGCAGGCGCCTGAAGCCTCGCAAAAAGCAACGGCGAATTTTATATTCGGCACACACGATACAAGCGCCTCATATATATCCTCTATTGTCTTAATAAAATGAGCCTGGCCAATAATAATATTAGAGTTCTCAGGTTTATTGATCTTAACCACTTCAACCTTATAACTCATCACTGCTCCTGCCCGGGTTATCCCTTCATCTTCATTCTAGTTTTAGCCATCAACCTTTCGGCTGAACTGGAGTAAAGCTTCCTGCCGTTAGATTCAGCTTCTATCACTGCCTCAAAAGTAGCGATCGCGTTCTCATACTCTTTTCTTCCATACTCTTCAACGCCTTTTAAGAACAATTCCTTAATATTTATTTGCTCCTGTTTCTTTTCCTCTTTTTGGGCCTTAATTTCGCTCTTCTTCTTTTTGGCCTCTTCATTTTTGGCATTCTTTTCATCGGCCAAAGCCTTTTTCTCTTCCTGCCTTAGCTCGCGGGCCTGTTTTGCCTGATCTATCTTTTCCTGCTTTATCCTCTGCCGCTCTTCTCGCGCCGAAGGCGCTGCCGGAACAGCCTGAGCCTTTTCCTCTCTTGCCTTACGCCGCTCTTGACCTATTTCCGCGCGCTTCTTTAGCATCTCCTGCTTATCCAATTCTTTCAACTTTTTTTCTTTTATCTTTTCTTCTTTGATCCGGGCCCTATCTTCATACCCAGTCTTTTTATCATCTACTTTTTTCTCACGGGCCAATTGTTTAGCTATCATGATCTCGCTACGCTCTTTATAAAAAGAAGCAAAATCATCAATGGGCTTTACCGCCAGGACCTGATTAAAAACATCTATCGCGGCCTTATAATCACGCTTTAGATAAAGGCCCTTGCCTTCCTCATAAAGCCCGTGGATATCGTTGTTTTTGCTTTCGCGCGCGTCCTTTACTTGCTCATTCTCCGCGGCTGACTTTGCTTTCTTAAGATAATCCGTTGCCTCACTATTCTGCGGGTCAAGCGAAAGCGTGTTCTCAAACTCGCGCACGGCTTTCTTATATAAACCACGTTTGTAGAACTTGACGCCGTTCTGATAATGCACCTCAACTACCACGGGGTCTACATCCGCCAGCGCCACAAAAGCGCCCAAACAAAAAAACATCATGCTGGTAAAAATAATCTGTCGGTTAAGTAATGTCATATATACTCCTATGTTAAACTCTAAACAAACTTAAAGTTCCAAACACAAAATCCCAAACTTGCCTGTACCGGAGCGATTTTCGCCACTGGGCGAACACTGGCCCAATACCTTATAAGGGCCAGGTGTGCTTAGCTCCGGGCGATAATTCTACGGCAATACCGCTTTACACCATTCAGCCAGCTTTTCCGCGTGGTCAGCCAAAAATATAGCTTCGTTGCGCGCAATAGGCCTGTCTTCACTCTCAACTATCTTCTTTAAATTCAGTATAGCATGAATATGGTAAATGTTTGCGTCCGTATCCGCGCGTTTAACATTATCTAAAATAAGCCTAGCGATGTTTTCATGTTTAGGCACAGCGCTCTTAATGCTATAGAAATAAATCAGGAGCGTATCGCAATAATAAAGGCTGACATTGATCGCGTTAAGGCCAGCCGAATTCCAGCGGCTCTCCCTTAAAGACTCTTTCATAGTAACGTAATAACTATCCGCCCGATTTAGGTAGACTGGGTATTCCGTGAGGTCAGCAGGGACACCCGGCTGATCAGAAGCGAGCCGCTCCTTCATTATCTTCCACTTTTCAGACTCTTTCTTTATCTTCTCCGTGCGTTTGGAGATCTTGGCCTGAGCCAGATAGTCTTCCCTTTCTTCTCCTAAAAGCTCTTCCTGTTCTTTGAGCTGCCTCTCTTTTTTTCTGATAAGCTCATCCCGGTCTGCCTTGCGCTGCGCCTTATTCTCAAGGAAGTTCTCCATGCCTTGTTGCTCTTTAATATCGGATTTTACATAGGCGACCTCTTTCTCTAAGTCGCCAATATGTATTGCCTTTTCTTCGTCAGGTGAAAGGCGCACTTTCTTGGCCTCCTGGGTACCAGAAAGAACATCCTGGCATAACTTTACGTAATACTTGGCAAATTTATCATCGGGTTTTTTAGCAAGCACAGCCTTAAACACCTCAATGGCCCTTCGGTATTCTCCCTTTTCATAATAAGACTTCCCTAGAAAATACAGGTCAAATTCTTTTTTATCAGTTGCCTGGCTATCAACAGCCCTGTAAAGATCCTGACGTCCTTGCTCTAATACACCGACACACTTCTCTATATACTGCCCAACATCTTTGTAATACGGGTCCACCTCGCCTACAGATTGAAATTCAGCCATGGCCGCGTCATAGCGGCCAGCCTCAAAGTTCACGACCCCGCGATAATACCGCAGCGATAATTCTTTCGCCTGGTCTTGCGAAATAGCCGCGTAAACAGGCGAAGCTGCGTGTAAAGCAAAACAAAAAGCGAGAGAAATACAAACAAGAAACATTGACATAAAGGGCTTAGTCAATTTAGGGCGCCGCCATAAGATCAACATTAGAAGCGCGGCATACAGGCCGCAGGCAACGCTGAAAATATCTCCAACTCCGGTATAAAAACTCTTTCGGCCTGTTTTAAAAATGACACCCGACGCGGAACCTGTGACGAACGTCTCTTTGCCCTTGTCATTGATGACACTGGTTTCAACGCGGCCAGCATCATCAATAATACAGGAAATACCCGTATTGGCCGCGCGCACAACATAGGCCCTGTTTTCAACAGCCCGCAATACAGATGCCTGCATATGCTGATAAGGGCTTGACGTATCACCAAACCACGCGTCATTGGTCATATTTACCAGAAAATCCGCGCCGCGTCTTACAAAACCCGACGCCAGATCGCTTAAAATATCTTCAAAACAAATAAGCGTCGCGAATTTTAGAACTGGCCCGTTAGCGCTGGCTATCGCGAACAACTTAAAATCTCTCCCAGGTGTAAAATCTTCAATGGGCACGATGCGCGCGATAAAAGGCATAAAAAAACGCGCCGGGATATATTCCCCGAAAGGAACCAAATGCATCTTATCATATACCCCCAAGACCTCGCCTTTGGTTGAAAATAACAAAGTACTATTAAAATAACGCGGGCCTTTTATCCTTATGGAACCAACCATGATAGGCACGCCTGCCTGGGAAGCAAACTGCCTTAAAGGCGCGTCGTTTTCTCCTAACTCAAGATGATCCGGAAAAGAAGTCTCAGGCCAGACTATTAAGTCAGGCTCTGCTTTTAAATGGACGATCTCTGTAAGCAATTTGTACTTTTTAAAAATGTTTGGCCTGAAGCTCTCCACCCACTTTATCTCCTGCGGGATATTCCCCTGGACAACCGCTACTTTCAGCGGACAAGACCTCTGCGGATCTTGCTGTACGCGATAAGCGCCATAAGCAAACCATACAAAAATGATCAAAAGAGGGACAATAAGCTTAAAAGAGCGCAAAGCCTTTTTCTGCCAAAACCCAATTAATACCTCAAACAAAAAAACGTTGACGAAGACGACTATAAAAGAAATACCATAAGCGCCAAAGATGTCCGCGGCCTGAATAGCCGCGATATTATATGATTGAGAATACCCTAATAAGCTCCATGGAAAACCCGTTAAGAACATACCCCTGGCAAATTCCAAAAGCACCCATAAGGCTGGCGCAAAAAATAACCGTTGCCAAAAACTCATTCTTTCAGCGGCATAGCTGTACGCCGCGCCGAACAACGCTATGTATAAAGCTAGATAAGCCGCGACGATCAACATCCCGGGCACGGTCACATTAATAAGCCAAAATACCAAAAACACATTAAATAAAAAACCACATAAAAAAGAAAGCAAAAAGGCTTTTGAGGTTTTCTGGCTACGAAGGGCAAAAAACAAAGGTATAAAAGCAACCCACGCTAATTGCCATAAGCTAAATTTAGGAAAAGACGATCGCAGCAACATCGCGCTGACAATTGCCAGAATATAATAATTTTTTAATATCTTAACGTTAACAACCATAACTAGCTATTAACTATTAACTAATTTTTCGACTTAGTCGAAAAATTTATTGTCCACAACACTTCTTATATTTCTTACCACTGCCGCATGGGCACGGGTCATTTCTGCCGACCTTAGGGCCTTCATTTCTTACAGGCGCAGCCTTTTCAGGCGCGACAACTCCATCTTCCTGGCCTTCTTCTGTATCTCCTTGCCCCATAGCCTGCACTTTTCGGTTGACTTCCCTAGAAAGCCCTGTAAACTCCTTATGCTCCATTTTCTTTGGCAGAGAACTAAAAACGCCTTTAAATTCTTTTTCTTCAACAAGCTGCATCCTAAAGACTAATTCAACTATCTCATCCTTGATGCGCTCCATCATTTCAACGAACATATTATAAGCCTCACGCTTATATTCTATCAAGGGGTCCTTCGCGGCGTATGCGCGCAGGCCTATACCTTCTTTTAAATAATCCATGCTATATAAATGGTCTTTCCAGCGACTGTCTATCACGTGCAACATGACCATACGTTCAAGGCTATGCATGCGCTCAGGGCCTACTTTGGCCTCTTTATCGTCAAAATAAGCCTTTGCGCATGCTATAAGATCTTCTTTAATAGACCCTATAGGCTCATTGATCAATTTATCTTTTTCAATAGTGAAAAAAGCGCCAAATTTCTGTTTCAGCCATCCTTCCATACCCAGCCAATTCCAATCTTCCGGCAGAGCCTCTTTAGAAAAATATATATCAACCGCCTGGGCCAAGACTTCTTCCACCATATCAAATATCATGGACTTGAGGTCTTCACCTTCAAGGACAGTGCGGCGTTCGACGTAAATAACTTCTCTCTGTTTATTCATTACATCATCATATTCCAATAGGTGTTTACGGATATCAAAGTTATACGACTCCACCCTTCTCTGGGCGGTTTCAATAGACCGAGTGACCCACGGATGTTCAATAACAGTGCCTTCTTCCAGGCCCAGCTTCTCCATTATGCCTACAAGCTTGTCCGACCCGAACAAGCGCATCAGGTCATCCGCCAACGAAACATAAAACCTTGATGAACCCGGGTCTCCCTGCCTGCCCGAACGGCCACGAAGCTGATTATCTATCCTGCGAGCCTCGTGGCGTTCTGTGCCTATAACATGCAGCCCGCCGGCCTCAACAACTTTATCATGTTCTTTTTTTGCCTCAAGCTTTAGATCTTCATAGATCTTCGCGTATTCCTCTTTATACTCGGAAGCCCTGGGATCTATTTTTTTGGCGATAAGTATGGATTTTGCCATGAACTCCGGATTGCCGCCTAAAAGTATGTCTGTCCCGCGGCCAGCCATGTTTGTCGCTATGGTTACAGCTTTATAGCGACCTGCCTGAGCTACAATGGAAGCCTCCATCTCATGGTACTTCGCGTTCAAGACGCTATGCGCTATACCGATGCGCTTAAGCATACCGCTTAACATCTCGGACTTTTCAATAGAGATAGTACCTACCAAGACCGGCCTGCCTTTTTCATAAGAAGCCTTTATATCATCTACCACGGCGTTGAATTTTTCTTTAGCGGATTTAAAGACAGAGTCAGTAAAATTGGCGCGCGATAAAACCCTGTTTGTAGGTATAACAACAACGTCTAAGTTATATATCTGCTTAAATTCATTCGCTTCAGTAAAAGCAGTACCAGTCATGCCTGCCAACTTATCGTAGATACGAAAATAATTCTGCAAAGTGATCGTGGCCAGCGTCTGGTTTTCGCTTTCAATGCGCAGGTTCTCTTTGGCCTCTATGGCCTGGTGCATACCATCAGACCACCTGCGGCCTGGCATAAGACGGCCCGTGAATTCATCTACTATAATGACCTTGCCATCCTTTACGACATAATCAACGTCGCTCTCAAAAAGGTCGTGCGCTTTGATCGCCTGGGTAATATGATGCGCCCATTCTCCGGATAAGTCGTCATAAATATTGGCAACGCCCAATAGTTCCTCGCACTTAGCTATACCATCTTCCGTAAGGTTCACCGTATGGTTCTTCTCATCAACCACCGCGTCAAATCCTATTGATAGATCTTCGCCTTTATATTTCGCCTCTATCTCATCTTTCTCTAATATCATCCTGCGTTTTAACTTTGGTATAATGCGATTTATCGTATAATATTTGTCCACCTTGTCGTCCGTGGGCCCTGAAATGATAAGCGGCGTGCGCGCCTCGTCTATTAAAATGGAATCCACTTCATCAACTATAGCGTAGTGGAGGTCACGCTGTACCATATGAGACTTATCCACGACCATGTTGTCCCTTAAATAATCAAATCCGAATTCATTGTTGGTGCCGTAGGTGATATCGCAGCCATAGGAATGTTTTCTGGCCTCAGGATCCATATCATTCTGGATAACCCCTACGCTAAGCCCTAAAAATTTATAGATAGGCCCCATCCACTCCATATCCCTCTTAGCTAAGTAATCGTTGACCGTCACAACATGCACGCCTTTGCCCATAAGGGCATTAAGATATACCGGAAGTGTGGCTACGAGCGTTTTTCCTTCTCCGGTCGCCATCTCAGCTATACCTCCACGATGTAACACTATGCCTCCAATAAGCTGAACATCAAAATGACGCAGGCCTATGGCCCTGACAGATGCCTCCCTGACAACCGCGAAAACCTCAGGCAGGGCCTCGTCTAAAACCTCAAGGGCGATACGCCTCTTCTCTTTTATATCAAGCCCCTCGTAGTTATAACCTGCTTCTTTCAAACGCCTGCTTATTGCCTCTTTAAAAGCGACAGTCTTAGCGCGCAGCGCGTCGTCGCTTAAGCTTTTTATCTTGGGTTCAAAAGCATTTATAGCGTCTATCAGCGGCTTCACCAGCCTCAAAGTCCGCTCGTTCTGGGTACCTAATATTTTTGAAAGTATAAAATTTATCATATATGCTTTTGGGACATCCTCAAATATGCTTCTATAAGATCATCTATCTTGCCGTCCAGGACACCGGCAGGATCACCTGTCTCATAGTCCGTGCGATGGTCCTTGACCATGCTATAGGGATGCAGGACGTAAGACCTGATCTGAGACCCCCACTCTATTTTTTGTTTCTTGTCGTATTCGCGCGATGACTTCTCTTCTTGCTGGCGGCGCTTGGCCTCATAAAGCCGCGATTTTAAAATATTCATCGCCACATCTTTGTTTTGGTGCTGAGACCGTTCGTTTTGGCACTGGACAACAATACCTGTCGGAATATGCGTTATACGCACGGCAGAATCAGTGGTATTGACATGCTGGCCGCCTTTGCCTCCCGCGCGGAAAAGATCCATCCTTATATCATCCGGCTTTATCTCAATAGGGACATCTTCAGGGACCACAGAAATAACATCAACAGACGCGAAAGAAGTATGACGGCGCTTATTAGCATCAAAAGGAGATATCCTGACCAAGCGGTGCACGCCCGCTTCTGAGCGCAAATACCCGAAAGCGTATTCTCCCTTTATGATAACGGTCACGTTTTTTGTGCCGGCTTCTTCTCCCGGAAGAATATCTGTTATTGCCACATCGTAGCCGCGGGCCTGGGCCCAGCGTGTATACATCCTTAGCAGCATAGAGGCCCAATCACAGGATTCTGTCCCGCCCGCGCCAGCGTTGATGTTCAGGATAGCGTCGTTCTTATCAAATTCGCCTCCCATTAGTGTGTAAAACTCAAGGCGCTTTAATTCATTTACCAGCAAATCCAGGTCGCTATTGAGGTGCGTTAGAAAATCTTCCCCCTCTCCCTCTGAGATATGAAAAAATTCTTCTATTTCTTTTACCCTCTGGCCTTGCTTATGCCAGGGTTCAGACACGTTCTTTAAGGATTTTATCTTCTGAACGACCACATTAGCCGCGGAAAGATCCTGCCAGAATCCCTCTTGGGCCATAGCGGCCTGCAAAGAAGCTATTTGGTTATCTTTGTTGTCAATGTCAAAGATACCCCCGTAGCCTGTCAAGCATGCCGCTTACTTCTTTTATTTTTCTTTCAATATCTTCTCGCATCATATCAACCTCTTAATGCCCTTTATCCCAAGCTCAAGGTCTTCTTTATTGTCGGCAAATTTATAGGCCTGTTCCGCGGTTATCTTATTCTCTTTTACCAGCCGCGCCAAGCATTGATTAAAACTACCCATGCCGAAAAGAGCGCCTTCTTCCAAATAGTGCGCTATATCCTGTAGAGCGCCATCGCGTATGAGCCTGCTGATAGATGATGTAAGCGTCATCGTCTCATACGCTGGCACGCGGCCTGAACCGTCCGCTGTCGGAACAAGCCTAAGAGAGATCACACCCTTCAGTAAAAATGAAAGCTGCATCCTGATCTCCGCGTGCTGATGAGGCGGAAAAAAATTAATCATGCGCTGCACCGTCTGAGCGGTATTCACCGTATGTATTGTGCTTAAAACAAGTATCCCCATTTCTGCCGCGACAAGGGCTGCTAACATTGTATCCAGGTCGCGTATTGTACCTATAAATATAACATCCGGGCTCTGAAGCGTCACCTGTTTTAGCGCGACGACATAGGAAGCGACGTCTAAACCCAGCTCCCTCTGATTTATAACGCTTTTTTTATCTGCAAACGTGAACTCTATCGGGTCTTCCACGGTCAATATATGCCTGGATACATTATTATTCATATACTCTATCATGCTGGCTATGGCTGTTGACTTACCATTGCCCGCTGGCCCGGTTAAGAGTACCAAGCCCCGCCTTTCCTGCGACAAAGACCCAAGAACACCATCAGGAAGATTGAGCATTTTAAAATCAGGTATTTCTTTCTTGATACGGCGCATGACAATAGACGGGACGCCTCGCTGAAAAAATATACTTACCCTGAAACGATCAAGGCCTTCAATGTCAATGGCCAAGTCCGTATCAAAAGATTTCTGCAGCATCTTGCGATGAACATCATCTACGACCTCAGAGATCATCTTCTCAATATCAGCGACGCACAAGACAGGTACGTCCTGTATAGATTTAAGTTCGCCATAAATGCGCAAGTAAGGAACATTATCAACTTTTAAAAAAAGGTCCGAAGCATCCCTTTCGCACATGGCCCTTAAAATATCCTTAATATTCATAGATATCTCCTATGTTAGACTCTAAACTCGAAATACTAAACTCTAAACAAGTAAAATCCAAATTTCAAATGACAAATGTCAAACTAAATCCCAATTCCAAAACCCAAAACTCCTATGTTAAACTCTAAACTCGAAATCCTAACACAAAATTCCAAACTTATCTATTTAAAACATTGCGATCTTGACATTTGGATTTGTTCAGGATCTAGAGTTCCGGGTTTAGGATCTTCCATTATATGCTTTCTCTCTCCTTAATAATTCCTTCTTCTTTTTTAATCCGCCATTATATCCGCCCAGCGCGCCATCCGAAGCTATGACGCGATGGCACGGCACAAAAGGCGTTAGCGTATTCTTATTCAACGCGTTACCCACGGCGCGCGCGCCGAACGCGCATCCGATATTTTTAGCGACCCATTTATAACTACGCGTCTGGCCAAAAGGGATAGTCAATACAGCTTCAAAAACGCGCTTCTCAAAACTAGTGAGTTTAATCTTTCCGAAACGCATGTTTGGCCCGCAATAAATGATGATATTTCAAAGCAAAGCGATGAGCTTCATCCCTGGCGCGCTGAATAAGCCTAAGAACGCCTGAATCAGCGCTTAATTTAACAGGGTTTTTATGATTAACAGTATAAATCAATTCTTCGCTTTTGGCGATAGCAATTATGGGAAGTTCTAGATCCAGTTCTTTTAAAACACCGCGCGCGGCCTCCAGATGCCCCAAGCCTCCGTCAATAACAATAAGATCCGGCTTAAGGGCGCCAATCTCCCTGACGAGCCTTACGTAGCGCCGACGCACGACTTCGCCCATCATCGCGTAATCGTCGTTACCCGAAACCGTCTTTATTCTAAACCTGCGGTAATTGCCTTTATCAGGTTCCCCATTGTTAAAAGTTACCATGGATCCGACAGCCAGGCTGCCTCCAATATCAGAGATATCAAAAGCTTCAACGCGCGCGGGCTCTTTGTCTAATCCCAGAGCCAAAAGATCGTCCGCGGGGCCAGACGGCCTCCCGAGGCCAGTTTTCTTTAAGGAGGCCAGAATGCTCAAAGCCTCCAGGTTATCCCTGAGACGGGCAGCCTCTTCAAACTTCTCTGCCCTGACAAATCCTCTCATCTTTAAAGAAAGATCGTCAATAATGTCAGAATCCCTTTTCGTCAAAAAATCTCCAAGAGCCTTTATGATATCCACATAAGCTTTTTTGGATATCTTTTTTTGATATGGCCCAGCGCACAACCCCATATGATAATTAAGGCAGGGTTTCTTTGGAAATTTGCGACAAGTGCAAAAAGGAAAAGTTTTACGCAAGATAGTCAATGCTCGGCGTAAAAGCCTGGAACTGGTGTATGGCCCAAAGTGGTCTACATCTTCGGCGAACTTCTTTCGGCGGCCGATAAAAACCCTTGGCAGGCCCTCTTTAGTGATCTTTATATAGGGATAGCTCTTATCGTCTTTCAGGCTGATATTAAAACGCGGCTTATACTTCTTGATAAGGCCAGCCTCCAGGATAAGGGCATCGTGTTCCGAAGGCGTTACTATGCGGCCTATCTGCCGGCAATAAGAAAGCATTATCCGCGTCTTTACGGAAGGCTGGGATTTAAAAAAATAGCTCCTAACTCTTTTTTTTAGCGACAGGGCTTTGCCTACGTAGATCACGCGCCCCTCGCCATCTTTCATCAGGTAGACGCCCGGCTTGTTGGGAAAATCTTTTACCCCGTTAGAGATGACGCTCATCATGACCATGCTAAATTTGGCAATTATAGAAGCACTATCTTATCATTAACGTTATGGCGCTAGACGGCCGCCTAAAGGCGGCCTATCTCGAACGGGGTTTATTTTATCTTTCGCGGCCAAAGCAATAACTCCTTTACTTCTTTTACCCTGCAAGCCCACAGGCCCGCCGCGTATAAAACAACACCCAGGCAGAAGACTACGCACATCTTTAAAAAAGCCGGATCCGGATGAGACCACCGTTGCCAAACCCAAAAAATGATCAGGACAACGACAACAGATACAGCAAGAGATCTAACGGCCATTGAGCTAAAATCATGGCTGAAATTAAAGCCTATCCTCTTGTTGAGGGCGCGATAAAGCAGGTAAAAATTAACAGTGGCTGAAATGGAACTAGCCAAGGCCAGGCCTGATATCTGAAATCTAAAAACAAAAACGAAGATAAAAATTAAAATGACGTTCATCAAAAATCCTACGACGGATACTTTGACAGGGGTCATCGTATCCTGAAGGGCATAAAAGGCATGGGACAAAAATCTCACCCCCACGTAAGACACCAGGCCAAAGGCATAAAAGAAAACAGCAAAAGCAGTGATGTTAGTTGAATAAGCGTCAAAACTCCCCCTCTGGAATATCACCTGCACAAGAGGCTGAGCAAAAACTAAAATACCCACTGTCAATGGGATAACTCCCAAAAAAACCGCTCTAAGGCAGAACAGCAGGGTAGTCTTAAACTTCTCAATATCCTGATCAGCTGAGTTTGCCGACATATTAGGAAGAGCGGCATTGGAAAGAGCTACACCGAATATTGAAAAAGGAAGCTGGATTATACGGTTAGCGTAATAAATAGCCGCTATAGCCCCGTCCCCTACCAAAAAAGCAAACGAGGCAACAATAGTATCAACAAATATATTAAGTTGATAAATGCTAGTACCGACAATGCGAGGCATAATGAGGCGGCCGACCCTGCGAATAGCCGGCTCTTTAAAAATTTTAGCAAAAATACCGCCTTTCCTAAAATCAATACCCATTTTCCAAAGCGTCGGAAACTGGAATAATACCTGGGCCGCGGCCGCCACCAGAACCGCGACGCACAACGCGGCCACAGGCTCCGGAACAGCGAAACGCGTGATAAAAAAAATACCTAAGATAAAAACGATGTTAAAGACGACGGATGAAAACGCCGGAGCCGCGAAAGACTTAAGAGAATTTGATACTGACATCATAAAAGCGCTTAACGTTATAAGCGCGAGATATGGAAATAAAATGCGGTTCAGTTTAATAGTGAGGCCGAACTTGGCAATATCGTTGGAAAAACCGGGAGCGACAAGCCGCACAATGGCTGGTGAAAATACTATGCCGGCTATGACTAACAAAATAGATATACCAATAACAACGCGAAGAAGAGAATTCACTAATTTCAAAAAGTCGGCTTTGGGCCTTTTTTGAATACATTCGCAAAAAACAGGCACAAAAGCCGCGTTCCCAGCCCCCTCGCCCATTATATCCCGGAAAGCGTTCGGGATCTTAAAAGCTACAAAAAAAGCCTGAGCTGCCGCCTGCGTTCCGAAGAGATCAGCAAGAAGCACGTCTCGCGCGAAACCGGTGATACGTGAAAGCACAGTAAGCGCGCTGATAACCGAGGCAGACTTAAAGATCGCTTTGTGTTCACTCATATATATTTCATAGTTAATAGTTTATGGCCTATAGTAACATCACCTATAGTAAACATCATTGACAATAATGATATTTTGTGTTATAAAATCATCTCACCAGAGTTGCACAATAACCTAAGGAGTAAATCCTATGCCACAAAGAAAATGCGCTGCCAAAAGCTTAAGAGTAGACAAAAAAAGGATCTCTCACAATCAAGCGCTGAGATCAGGCCTCAAAAAAGAAGTCAAAGGACTGCGCGCCCTGATAGCTGGGGCGAAGTTGGATGAAGCAAAAGAAAAAATAAAGACCGTCTTCTCCAAACTTGACAGAGCCGCTGCCAAAGGCATTATCCACAAAAATACAGCATCAAGACGCAAATCCAACCTCGCGCTCATGTTAAAGAAGAAAGCCTGACTACCAACGCCTCAAGTATCAGGGCCTCACGGGCAAACGCCGATGAAGATGATTTCAGGCGTTTGTCAGATTCGGAAATAAGCCTTAAACCCCTCTTATAGTTTTCTTTAGTTATACGCCTATCCGTATGAAGGCGTTCCCACTGCCAAAAGATAGCGCCTATTATTTTCTCCGCTTTTTCTTTATAACGGACGAGGCTTGCTAATATCTTTAAAGCTGACTCCGGCCGGCGATCAGCTATGGCCCTTCCCAGATCAAACACGTTAGCCGCGGCCGGCTCACCCGCGAAGCGCTCGACCTGAGCCCCAGCCTTAGCTAATACTCCGATAAAAGACTCACTCGCCTTTCCCCCATTCGCGGATATATCCAAGGCCACAACAGTCTTACATACTTTATCCTGACACTCTTCAGACAAACAAGCCTGCAGGCAAACCTGATTAGCCTTGCTCAACTTATGGGCCATTTTTATAACGACGAGCCGCTTGAGGGCTCCGGCTTGAGGAAAACAAGACAAGGCCTCTTTCAAGTCTTTCGGAGCCAGGCCTTTATCATCCCCATAAAGCAAACAATAGTTGAATTCCTTGATATCTGGCGGGAATAATTTTTTCTGCAGAAGCTCCAGCCTTTCAGACTTGCGGAGCTCATCATTACCTAAAAATATAAAAACATGCGGTTCTACCATGCCTCAACGGTCGTCTCCACGATCCTTCGGGCAAGATCTTTAGTAGCATCCTGGATGGCTTGCGATTCTGATTTGGTAAACTGCCCGGTAGTAAAATAAGACGAGTCACCAGCAAATTGATCCTTCTCCCACAGGACCTTCTTTGTCTTATTATCCGTGAGCGTAATATTGACAAAAATAGTCACCCTGTATTCTTCCGGCATATCACTGGAAGAATCCCTCAACGAATCGCGGCGATAATTCACGAGCGAACCTTTTAAGACGATGTCCGCTTCATCTTCTCTTGTTATCCTAAGATTCCCATCAAACGTATAACGATCGACAATCGCGTTAGTCACCGTATTCTCAAGCAGAGGAAAATAAGCCACGAAACGCCTACCCTCGCTGAACTCGGAAGTTGTGTCTACTTTATTGACAAATGGCGAGATATAGATCGTCTTGTATCCAGTTTTGTTAAGATAGGCGTGTGTCGTATACCCGCAGCCATTAAAAAACAATAGCAAGCATAAAAAAAGAGAAAGATCTGTCAGTTTCTTCACAAACGGCTCCTTTCCAATGCCTGGATCTTTTCAACGGCCTTAGCGTACCAAACACTATTAGGAAAATTCTTGATCACATAATTATAATATATCTTGGCGCTGTCAAAAGCCTTTTGTTTATCATAGAACTGACCTATTCTATAACTTGACTCAGCCTCTTTGTCCTTTAGCTCGGACATTTTAACCCCAGCCTCCTGGGACAATCCAGCCTCTGGATGCGTCTTTACGAATTCATTGAATTTATCCCTGGCATCCTGCGTTAACGTCTGATCATAAGAGGCATCCAGGGAAGATCTAGCGGCGCATGTAGCTATCTGGAATTTCGCGGGTTCCGACCACTCGCTATCCGCGTAATTATCAACAACTTTCTGAAATTCATCAGCCGCCTCTTTAAAATACCTTTTAGCCTTTAGCGTTAGGCCTATCTTATATTGGCTTGCGGCGGCATATTTCCCATAAGGCGCGTTCTCCACTACCTTCTTAAAGATCTCCATAGCGACATTTTCACCCGTAAAGTCTATGCCTACAAGTTTAGTCTTTTGGTCCAGCAATTTCTGAGCGACAATATATTCCCTTTTTAAAACGTCATCCGTGCGGTTGCTGAAAGGGTACTTTTCAATGATCTTCTGGTAAGATCGATAAGCCTCATAGTATTTGCCCATCTCTTCAAGGCAAAGTCCCATGTAATATTGCGCCTCTGGGGCTTCCACAGCATCAACAAAATACTTCACCAGCTTCTTAAATTCATTATAAGCTGAGATATAATCCTTTGCCTCATAATAACTTTTGGCAAAAATGAGCTGTTCCTGCGGACTCTCCTTAGGCGCGTATTTAGGGTTTGTCCACTTCTTGGTTTCCGGTGTCCATATCCAATACGCGTAACATGCCTGAGACAGGCCAAACACCAATATTAAGGTAACTAAAAGTCTTTTAATCATTGCCCTCTAATCTATCATAGCGCCTATGCTTTGTCAATCTATTGGCATGGGTTTGTCAAGCCAATTTAGAAATGTCCTATTCTTACCAATTTAGAAATGTCCTATTCTTGGTTTTTAACGAACTCCTGCAAAAGCCTCTTCCTTATGCGCAGGAAGTGTACTGCCAAACTGAAACTTCCTCCAGGGATTATCCTTTGAAGGTATGGAACCCTTCTTCCACGGGAATAGATACCGGTCTTCTTCCATAATGATCTTCTTGGGTCTTGCTTGTATCTCTTTGAATTTAAGAATAGAGCCCCTGTGTTTTATCAGCATGGAGCCGTCCGTTCTTTCTTCTACCATAACCTTTTTTGCCCTGATGTTATTGGCTATCTGATATAGCCTCTTGTCGTGTGCAACCGTAAAATCGTTCCTTAAAGCGTGTTCTGTCTTTTTGCAAAGGATCTTGTCTAAGTCTATTGTCTTGGGCAAAGGCCTATGAAGATCGCTATCATTGGCGGCTTCAACGCCAAAGCGCTTGGCATAAACAGGCAAATACCCTTCAAGGAATCTATTGCCTTCTTCTATGGACTTGATACCCTTTAAGCGCATCTCTTTGATCAGACGGTCCTGGAACGTGCCGAACAGGCGTTCTATCCTTCCTTTGGCCTGAGGAGAATCGGCGTGAATGACGTTGACGCCTAATTCCTTAGCGGCCCTGGCAAACTGGCTCAATGGATCTGTGCCGTTGAGCTCGTCTTCTATTGTCCGCTTTTGGTTCACTTTATACGTCGAGTGCTTATCCAGATACAGGCTTACCGGGATGCCATGTTTTTCAAGGTAGCGCTTAAAACTATCCATGGCCGGCAGCGTGCCTTCGTAAGGATAGAATTTGCCAAACGGCTCGCCTGTCGCGTCATCAATATAGCCCATCAAAACGCATGGTTCGCCGCGGCCTTCAAACCAGTCGTGGTGCGAACCGTCCATCTGGACCATCTCGCCATAACAGGCTTTTCGTTGACGCCACTGCCTGTGGGGACGTTTTTTGCGGGTCCTATAGCCAATGTTCTCCTGAATAAACCAGAGACGCAGGGTCTCGTCATTGACCTTGATCTTATCTCTCTCAAAGAGCTTCTCAGATGCTAATGTCGGCCCGAAATCGTGATATTTTTCCCGACATAACTTTAAAGCTTTATCTTTTATTCTTTCCGGCAGGGCCCTGTTTGAAGGCCTGCCGCGAGACTTATGGATGATGCCTTTGTCGCCTTGAAGTCGGATGCGTTTAATGATCCTTCTGACTTGTCGTGTTGTGATCTCTACGATCCGGGCTGCCTCAGCCTGTGTTATTGCCTTATCAATCGCCTTTTTGACGATATGGAGCTTTTTTAGCTCTCCCTGGGTCATCATGATAATGTCCTCTCCGGCCATAATCCCCTCCTTTAAAGAAGTGGATTATAGCACTTCTGGAACAGGACATTTTAAAATTGGTTAAATAGGACATTATCATTTTGGGATGACACAAAATACGAAACATCTGTCACCCCCCTTGAAAAGCGATTTTAGATATGTTATATTTACCTTAAGAAATACAGTGATCTTTCAGATCAATT
>MNVR01000014.1 GCA_001873995.1 Candidatus Phelpsiimicrobium noxiivivens | reverse complement strand
TCCTTGAGATCTGGATGAAATAGATAGCGATATTGTATTTATTACTCTCCAGCGGGTCGTTGGACCTTTCTACGCGCACTACTGTGCCCTCGCAGGTGATATGTTTGGCTGATCTTAAGCCTTTACGTTTCGGAAAAAGAAGCGTTATTTTTAATTTAGTCAAGATCGGCAGATAGCTGTCTACCTGGCAATAGGCGCCTATACAGCTGACATTCTTGGTCTCGGTGACGAAATCTATTTCTTTGTCTTCAAGTTTGATGGCAAGGTTTGAAGCTGACCGCGAAAAGCGCCTTCGTTCTTGTTCGTTTTGTTTTTTAAGCATCTTTTTTTTCTGGCTGGGCTTTGGCGGCGTTGAAACATTTTTTGTTACAGTAAAATTTAAAGTTCCTATAATAACGCTTGATCCGTTTTAAAGGTTTGTTACATTTAGCGCAGTTGACCTTCTTGGTTTCTTTATCTGCCACGTCAGTTTCCTCCCTTACTTAGTAAAAGTCTCGTTGATCAAAATATATTCTTCCAGCCACTTTTTACTGACAGGATTTATTTCACGAAATTGCAGTCCTGTCTGATATTGATCAGAAAATGATATGCGTTGCGACCATATCGTTCTGGCTATACCCTCAACTATTTTTTGGACTTCCGGAAAACGCAGCCGTATGAGAAAAGCGCTATTCGGAGGGAAAAAAGACGGCATATTCATCCGAAGCCCTGTAACGCTTAAGTCTTTTGATACTGTTTCACCGAAATCTTTTTGGTTTCCCAGATATTCGTAAGATATCGGAAGATTTACTTTTAACCGCTTGGATTGTCTTTTCTCTGAGATTTCCATATCTATTTTCAAAGCAAGAATATCACATAACCTATTGTCTGTCAAACATTTTATACTTTACAAACCGCTGACTAATGGTATAATTTCATCATTGAATTCGGAGTTTTATGGAAAATCATAAAGAAGGCTGGGAAATAGGTAAAGAGGCCGCGTCTGAGATAAGGCCAGAGGCAAGGCCTAATGCCGTTGTGCTTGTTAAGAAGGCTATCCACCCTCCGTTACAGCTCATATTCTTTATCGCGTTAGGTTTTGGTTTAGCCACGGCTGGTTTTGCGTTCTTTTCTAAATCTGTCACGAAAACTAACCCGCCGATACAAGCCCCAAAGACAGTTGTTTTGCCCGCAACTATCGTTGAAATCGCCACTCCCGAGATCGTAAATACCGCAGAAAAAACGCCTGTAGAACCACAGAAGCCTATTCCTACGCTGACTTTGTCAGGTATTCTGTTCGGTGAAAGCGGTAGTTTTGCCTTGATCAATGGGCGCGTCATACCTGAGGGCGGTAAGATAGATGGCGCTGTAGTTGATAAGATCTCGCCTGATCTGGTTGAGTTAAGTTTTGAGGGTAGGAAGATTACTTTAAAATCTCGTTGATGACTTTGTTAACGAGGTATTTGGGGACATTCTCCACGATCTTCGTCTTACCAATTTTTTCTAAAAGCACAAACCTGTTTGTTTTACCTGTGAATTTTTTGTCATAGGCCAGCGCTTTAACGATAGCCTCTCCTCTTATTTTCTTGATGGCCGTAGGCATGCCCATTTTATTAATAAGGGCTATGGCCTCAGAGCTTGTCTTGTGGTTCAATAAACCCAATTTTTCAGAGAGCCTGCAAGCGCAAACTATTCCTAAACTCACGGCTTCGCCATGTGATGTTTTAAATCGCGAGGCCGTTTCTATGGCGTGGCCGAAGGTGTGGCCGAAATTCAGGATCATTCTTATTCCGGTTTTGTCAAATTCGTCAGTTGCTACGACCCTTGCTTTTATGGCGGCGCATCGCGCTATGAGAAAAGATAAAGCGCGCGTGTTTTTTTGCAAAATTTTTTGATGATATTTTTTTAAGAAAACGTAAAGCCCGGCGTCTTTGATCAGGGCATATTTAATAGCTTCCGAAAGTCCAGCCAGCAGCTGGCAGCGAGGCAAGCTTTTTAAAAGGTTTATGTCGGAAACAATAAAACGCGGTTGATAGAAGGCGCCTACAAGGTTTTTTCCGCAGGAGGTGTCAATGGCAGTTTTTCCTCCGATAGATGAATCTATCTGAGCCAGTAGCGTTGTGGGTACCTGTATATAAGGCACCCCCCTTTTATAGATAGCCGCGATAAAACCTGTCAGGTCTCCGACTACGCCGCCTCCGAAAGCGATAAGGAAAAGCTTCTTTTTTTTATCAAACCTGGTTATTTTTTCTATCAGTTCCAGGGCAAGCCTTGCATTTTTGCTTTTTTCTGAATCAGGTATTGTAAGCGTTAAAACGCTAGCGCATGCTTTTCTTAAAGCGTTATTTAATTTTTTACCGTGGAGGACTTGTATTTTTGCGGTTGTGATAACGCAGGCATCTTTTCCTATAGTGGTACTTTTGATGAGGTTGGGCAGGCCTAAGAGGCTATTCTCTCCAAGCACTATTTGATAGGAACGCCGCGCAAGGCCTACTGTAATGATCTGTTTCATAGTCTTGTAAGATAGAAAAGCACGTAATTTGCCACGGGCCAGACGACTTTGTCAAAAAGCCCCGCATATAATAGCGCGAATAATAAGATAAATCCATAGGGTTCGGCAGAGGCTAATAGTATGGCTGAGGGCCTTGGCAATAGCCCCATCAGGACCCTTGAGCCGTCTAATGGTGGTATGGGTATAAGATTAAAGATCGCCAAGACGACGTTGATAACCATAAAATATTGCAGAGTAGCGGCAAGTATTTCAGAATTTTTTAAACCGAATTTAAAAAGGATCGCCGCGGCAAAGGCGCACGCCAGGTTGGCTAGCGGGCCTGCAAGCCCTACCCAGATCATATCTTTTTTAGGGTTTTTTAAAGCGGCAAAATTAACGGGTATGGGTTTGGCCCATCCGAAGAGGACTGGTGAATTCATAATAACCAGCATTATGGGTAAAAGGACTGTGCCGAATGGGTCAATGTGGGCTAGTGGGTTTAAGGTAAGCCGACCTGCCCTTTGCGCTGTTGTATCTCCCAGCTGAAGAGCGACAAAGCCGTGAGCGAATTCGTGGATCACTACGGCGAAAAAAAATACGGCAAGTGACAGAGCAATGCCCATATTAATGGACTTTTTCCGCGGGGCTCATTTTTTTGAGGAGGCTTTTGCTTTTTGGTCTGCCTGGGGCTTTGCCTTTGGATTCGCAACAACTGCAGCAACGCTTTCTTCAACTGGTTTTTCAGCAGCTTTCTCTTTTTTGATCTTGAGGCGGAAAGCTTTTATTTTAGGCATTCCAAAGACTTTGCTGTCTTCTTTCCAAAGGCCCTTACTCATCATATATTTGATGCGTTCGGCCCTTTTTAAGACAGACTTCTGCTGTTTACCCTTGGCTGCATCTCCTAGAGATGGGTGTATAGACATATAATTATATCTTTCTTATGAAACAGTCCGCGTATGTTTTTTTAAGTTCTTTTAGCCTGATCTGGGCGTCTTCCTTTTTGGCGAAATTTCCCGCCAGTACTATCGTGTATTTACCTGATTGTTTAGTAAAAGCGGCAATACCTTTTTTTATCAGGGAGTCTGCTAACCCTTTAGCCGAAGTTGAACCGGTGACTGAAGCTACCTGTATAGTAAAACCGCCGGTAGGCGCGCCCGCGGTTATTTTTACTGGCTCTTGGGCTACTACTATAGGCGCAAGCGGCTGTGCCTGCTGAATTAAAGGTTGTATGTTTCCTACAGTTTGAGTTTTTTCAGGAGGCAGGTTGATAGCTAATGCCGCAGGTACTGTCGCTGCCTGTTCTGCCGTTGTTCCAACGACAACGTTATCTTTCGCGATTAACTTTCCTTTTTCAACACCTAGCGCGAAGCTAGCTATTAAAGACATGATGACGCAGATAAAGATAACAATTACGCTCTGATGAGAAAATATTACGTTTATAGATGTAGTTTCAGAACGCGTATCATCTTTAAGATTAGATAGATACGAATAATTTGATTTTGCATCTTTTGGCGTGATCTCAAACTCTATCTGTTGATTCTTGGTGTTCATGATTTGTTATTATTATAATTTTTAGCGTGTTAAATGCAAGTACTTTTTTAACTTTTTGTTATGAAATATTTTGACAAGGGATTTTACGATCGCTGGGTCAAACTGAGTGCCGCTGTATTTTTTTATTTCCTCAAGAGCATCTTCAGCAGAGATCCTTTCCCTGTAGGGCCTTCCGTATACCATTGCGTCAAATGCATCGGCAACGGCCATGATGCGCGCGCCTATTGGTATTTTGCTTTTTTTCAGGCGCGATGGGTACCCTGTGCCGTCAAATTTTTCATGGTGGTGAAGAATGATGGGCACAACGGGTTTTAAGATCTGAACGTGTTTTATTATCTCAGCCCCTTTGACGGGATGGCGTTTAATAATATCGTACTCCTCTCCTGTCAGGTTTGATGCCTTCGTGAGTATCTCGGTTGGGATATTGATCTTGCCGGCGTCATGAAGCATGCTGGCGTATTTAAGGGAATCAATGTCTTTTCTGTTTATGTGTGTTTCTTCGGCTAAAGCCTTGACAAGCCTTGAGAAATAAGGCGTGTGTGTGTATGCCGGAGGCATCTTTGAATCCAATACCGTGACTAATGATTTGATCGTGCCCATGACCATTTTTTCTTGTTCAATATAAAGCTGGATATTTTTGATAGCCATGACGATCTGGCCGGCCAGCGTCATGAGCGTCTCAAGGTCAAAATAATCAAAGGCCCCTTCTTTTTTGTATGCTTTTTTTTTCCTTGTGATAATGATGAAACCGATAACGTCATCGTTGATCAAAGGCGTCGCTAAAAGGCAGTCTTTTTTTATGGCAGAGCCGGTTGAGACTATTCTGTGCTCAAGGGCATTTTTTATAGGTGTTCTTTTATTAATGACGCAGCGCCTATTGTTTATTATACTGCATTTAATGGCGGTCTGTTTTTTGGAATTATCCAAAAGGGCGATCGTGCATGAGTTAGATTTGAATATCTGGGACAAAAGTTTGGACAGCCTTGAAGATAGATCGGTGAGATCGTAGGTAGTGTTTATAAGCCTATAGATTGAGTGAAGCGATGAAATAAGCGACTTATACTTTTTTGTAAGGATCAAATAGTTTTTCGTGCTCATTGAGAGCGAACCTGTCCGTCATGCCAGCGATATAATCGCAGATCACGACATATTTTGTTTCTTCGTCGGTTATTTTGTTTTGATACTCTTCGGGTAAAATGGACGTATTCTTGATGTAAATGCGGAATAGGTCTTCAATAAACCTTTTGGCCTTGTCGGACATGCGGTTTACCCGGAAGTGCTGATAAAGTTCTTTCTGAAGGAATTTACGCAATGGCGCGCGTTCGTCTTTGAGAGACTCGCTAAAATCAATGAGACTGGTTTTAAAGTTTCTGACGTCTTCTAGTGTTTTGATATTATTTGTATTCAATCTTTTAAGTGTCTCATGGTACGCGTCGTCAACTAATAGTGATATCAATTTACGAATTATCTGATATCTTTTAACAGGATTTCCTATACCCGGATGCGCGCGCTCTATCTCATTCTTTGTTTTTTGCCACAATGGAATGCTATCAAGCATTTCTTCGCGGATGAGGCCGCTTGCTAATCCGTCATCTAAGTCATGATTATCATAAGCGATTTCATCGGCTATGTCAACTATCTGTGCCTCTAACGTTGGCATAAGGTTTGGTTCAAGCTCTGGCGGTATCTTTGCCTTATCGTATTGGGTTGTGTGTTTAACTATGCCTTCCCTCGTCTCCCATGTAAGGTTGAGTCCTGGAAAGTCAGGGTAACGTTCCTCAAGCAGGTCAACTATTTTTAAGGTGTGGATATTATGTTCAAATCCTCCGTGGCCTTGCATCAGGTCATTTAAGATGTCTTCTCCGGCGTGCCCAAAAGGAGTATGCCCAAGATCATGCGCCAGCGCTACTGCTTCTGTCAATTCTTCGCAAAGTGAGAGCGCTTTCGCAAGGGTGCGGGCTATTTGGGCCACTTCTATAGAATGTGTCAGACGGGTTCGGTAATCATCGCCCTCATGGTTGACAAATACCTGGGTCTTATATTCCAGCCTGCGGAAAGCGACGCTGTGTATGATGCGGTCTCTGTCTCTTTGGTATGGGCTTCTGTATTCATGTTCTTTTTCGTTCCTGTGAAGGCGTCCTTTTGAATTCCTGGATTTTGCCGCGTAAGGCGCCAACAGCATATCTTCTTTTTCGTTGATATTCATTTGCGTCCGCTGGTCAATTTTTCATACAGCTCATTAAGCGATCGTGAAATTATCTTAGTGTTATAAAATATAGGCATAAAGTTGGTATCGCCGTTCCAGCGTGGCACAATATGGACATGCATATGCCCTACGATGCCGGCACCAGCGGCACGCCCCTCGTTTAAGCCGATATTATAACCTTCAGGCTTTAACGCGGCCTCCAGTAAAAGTTTAGCTTTTTTAACAGTGTTAAAAAGGTCGCAGATCTCATCGTCATTTAATAGCTCAATGGATGAGACATGTCTTTTGGGCGAGGCCATCAGATGGCCGTTGTTGTAGGGGTAGAGATTTAATACGGCGAAAGAGTGTTTGGAACGTAATAATACGAGGTTGGCTTTGTCCTTTTTGGACTTAAGAACGCGGCAGAAAAGACAGCCTTTTTCTTTTTTCGCGTTTTTAATATAACTCATTCTCCACGGGGCCCAGAGTTTTTCCATGGTTACAATCTTACCAATGTAGCTTCTATAGTATCTTGTATTTCTATAATACCATAAGAGTTGTGGGTTGTGAAAATTTTATCAGTTGGGCTGCCGGGGTTAAAAAATATGGTCTTCCCTATTGTTTCTTTGAAACCGTTGTGTGTATGCCCAAAGATGACCAGATCAAAACTATTATCAAAGGATCTGCGGATGTTTTGAAGCACATTCTCCGCGCTGCCGAAACCGTGCATCACGCCTATTTTGAATTTTTGGATGGTGAAGACTTCTCTTTCCTTTAAGAGTTCCCGTAAGTCAGGCGCGTCTAAGTTGCCGAGAGCCGCTTTAAGAGGTTTTAAAGATCGGATATATTTAAAATACTCAAATGAAGTGAAATCTCCCGCATGGACGATAAGGTCGGCTTTTTTTAATTCTTTTGATACCGCGTCCGGGATCTCAATACATCTGTCGGGAATGTGCGTGTCTGCAAGGGCGACTAGTCGCATTTATACGAATATCCTTGGTTTTCCGTAAAGGTCAAAAAGGTTGTTCAAGCATGAAATGTCCCACGTTATCACGCTTGATTCTTTTGCCAGCAACTTCGCGTTCCTGTCAATGCCTCCTAAACCCACGATGATCTTGTTTGTGACCTTGTGTTTAAATTTTTTCGTATTAAGGATAAATTCGTTGACGTCTTGTTCGCTTATGCTGCCCTCTTTTATGGCAGCTATCCATAGGCTGTCCAAGGCGCGGCCTAAGATGACCATTTTTATTTGGGCGTTATCAAAACTTACTATTTTTAGCTCTTTAAAAGTTGAAAGGCGTAATTTCTTTTTGTCTATCTGGATGTCGTCGTCTCTTTCAAACAGATTGAAAATATCGAGCATCCTGTCAGAGATCTTAGCGTTTGAGATATTTATAAATTCTTGTATTTCGGATCTTATCTTATTTTTAAAGTGTAATGCCTGATCGGTATAGTCCGGGTTGAGACTGTATAATTTTTCGTAATGGACGAATTTTAGCCAGAATGACATAAGCCTGTCTTTAATATAATAAAAAGAACCGTTTTTAGAAATGATCCCGAGTTCGATGAGTTTGTTAAGTTTTTGCGTGATCTCTGTCCTCTGTTTTCTTAAGACCCTCGTTAAGTCTCGAAGCTTGTTCGTGCCGATTGAAACAGCATCCAAAAGATACATAAGATCGTTCTTGCTGCGGGTTGATGTCAGTTGGGAAAGGTATGACGTGAATTTAAGATTAAAAATACCCCATTCTTGAAAAAGTAATTGTTCCAACGCGTCGGATAAGGTTTCAATGTCCAGCGCATCTTTATGGGCCTCTCTCGACAGGGACGCTGCTTTGTCGGATATAGCTTTAAGATAAAAAGGATGGCCTCCGGTGAAATTGATAAGGAAATTGATGAATTCTTTTGAGATAGAGATATTGCCAAATTGGGACCTGATAAGTTCCTGGCTATTTTCTATATCAAGCATGGTAAGTTCTATGGCCTCAAAATTGCCAAATAATAGAGACAGGTCGTTGTTGAGTATTTCCTTTGCTTCATTTTTTAGAGAGCTTGAAAATATGAAAAGAGTGTTTTTCTGGAACATTATCTTTTTTCCAAGGTCCTGGAAGATATTTTTGATGCCTAATTGCCTTAAATTCTGGAATTCATCTAAGATGACGACACAGGATCTTTTTGTCTCTTGGCTGAATGTTTCTATAATAGCGAATAGCTCCTTGAAAAGTATCTCTGGTTTTTCTTTTTCCATCCTTGAAAGAAAGTGTTCAATGAGCATTGAGGCCAGGGGCAAGGGTTCTTTAGCCCTTTTGACCAGAGACTCAAGGGTCTCCCGCGTGGACACGAGTTGAGTATTTTTAAGAAAATTATAAAGTAGGCTGTTTAAGAATCTTTTTAAAAACAGTGGAAATTCAAAAGGCACGACATCCACATAGATGGCCGTCAGTTTTTCATCAGTGATATCGTTTAAGAAGCGCTTAAGGAGGGCCGTCTTTCCTAACATCTCATCCCCAAGGATCGCGACGTTATGGCGGTAGCCTTCTTTAAAATCGCTCAGGCGTTTGTTTAAAACGCCTATAACCTCTTTTCGTAAGACGCAGGAAAGATCTTCCATATCAATTTAAATAATATAATGGGTTTTGAGGTTTGTGTTTTTTTCTGATCTCAAAATGCAGTGATCCGCTGTTTTTTCTGGGTGATTGTCCAGTTTTCGCGATTACAATACCCTGCTGGACTTCATCCCCTATCTTCACGCCTGTGGAAGAATTCCCGCAATAGACGCTTGAGAAGCCGTCGTGGTGGTCAATGATGATCGTTTTTCCGTAGCCCGGCAGCTCGTCTATGAAGATGACATTCCCTGCCCTTGAAGCTAGGACGTCCTGGTTGGGCTCTGTCAGGATGTCTATGCCTTTATTTGATACGCCGTTGTATTTTTGCCTGAAAGTGGCTATGACCTTTCCTTTAGACGGCCACATAAAATCGCTGTCATATTTTGAATTAAAATTTGTCACAGGTGAGGCAGCGCCAGCGCGCTTAATTGTATTAGGTATTTTGATCTTTTGTCCGCAAGAGATAAGTGTTGAGTCAGATAATCCGTTGATCTTTATGATGTCTTCTAATTCCGTGTTGTATATTTTGGATATCCGCCAAAGGGTCTCACCTTTCGCGACTACATGTTCTATGGCGCCTGGATATGATTGGTTGGCTGGTAAATTATAAGTTAAAGAAGTTGATGCCGCTATAGGTTGTTCAACTGTGGCGCACGCGGATAACCCTAATAGAGATATTAATATAAGTGGTTTAAAAAGCATTTTATAAAATATTATATGATGACATTGCGCGTCTTGTTCGTGAAACTACTATACTCGTCTTCAAAGCGAGCGATGGGAATCGAACCCACATAACCAGCTTGGGAAGCTGGTGTTCTACCACTGAACTACGCTCGCACTATTTTAACTATATACTATCGCAAAAGAGAATACATACTAACACGCTATGTGTTCTTGGTCAACAATCAGCTTGATGGAACAAAACTCACCGCACATCGTGCAGGCATCTTTTATCTTAGGGTGTGACGACTTCCTGTAAGCAAGGGCTTTTTTTGGATCAATGGATAAGCTTATTTGTTTTTGCCAGTCTCTGTTCTTTCTGGCGAGCGAAAGTTTTTTATCCCACTCTATTGAGCCCTTTAGGCCTTTGGCGATATCCGCGGCATGGGCTGCTATTTTTGACGCGATGATGCCGTCCCGGGTATCTTGTAAAGACGGATGGCGCACGTGTTCCGCGGGTGTAAGATAGCATAAGAAGTCCGCGCCGTAGAACGCGGCAAGGGCTCCTCCGATAGCTCCGGAAATATGGTCGTATCCAAGCGCTACATCTGTCACCAATGGGCCCAATACATAGAATGGCGCGCCGTGGCATATTTTTTTCTCTAATTCAACATTTTCGCGTATCTGGTTGAGAGGCACATGCCCTGGCCCTTCAATGATGACCTGCACTCCAGCGTCCCGGCAGCGTTCTGTAAGTTTTCCGAGTTCACGCAGTTCTGATAGCTGTGTTCTATCAGTCGCGTCAAGTATTGAGCCCGGCCTCATGCCATCGCCAAGGCTAAGTGTAATGTTATATTTTTTGGCAAGTTTGATGACGTCATCAAAGTATTCATAGAGAGGGTTTTCTTGCCTGTTGTGTTCCATCCAGTTGATCAGAATAGCTCCTCCACGGCTTACTACGTCAAGCACGCGCTTGTTTTTTCTGAAAACGTTAACGCTCTTTTGATTGATCCCGCAGTGTACGGTAAAGAAGTCAACGCCGTCGCGGGCTTGTCCTTCAAGGACATCAAATATCTCTTTTTTCTCCATTTTTAAAAATGAGCCTTTTCTCTTTAGGGCGTTTGAGGCCGCCTCGTAGATAGGAACTGTCCCGACAGCCATAGGCGAATTTTTAATAATGGTTCGCCTGACTTTTTTAAGGTCTCCTCCTAAGCTTAAGTCCATGACCGCGTCGGCTCCCAATTCAACGCTGGCCTCTAGTTTTTTGAGCTCTACTGACAGGTTGGTCTTGTCGGTGGAAGTGCCTATATTGACGTTGATCTTAGTTCTTAGCCCATAGCCTATGGCGCAAGGGTTTTTAAGTTTTTTTGTGTTATTGCAGGTTATGACACATTTGCCTGAAGCGATCCTTAGGGAGAGCTCTCGCGCGGATATCCCTTCTGTCTTTGCTGCCAGGCGTATGAGTTGGCTGAAATTTTTATCTTCTGTCAGATCTTTATACATCATTGGGCCGTTTTTGCGTTATTCAATAGTTTTAAACATTTTTTTAGTTTTCGCGCCGCGTTTTCAGGATCTTTTGCCAGGCAGATCTCGCGGATGCAGGCGACACGTATTTTTCCTTTTTTTGAAGTAAGCTGAGATATCCTTTTTTTAGTAATGCCGCCTATGGCAAACATGGGTAAGCGTGATAATGATAACGCTCTTTGTAAACTTTTTTCTCCACAAGGCTTGCTTTTCGGTTTAGTGGCTGTTTTAAAAACTGGGCCGAAACCTAAATAATCAATACTGTTTTTTTGCGTGTTTTTTACCTGGCTGATCGTGTGGCAGGATAAACCGATCAATTTATTTCGCCCTAAGGCCTTTCTTGCCGCGCTGGCAGGCATATCTTCCTGTCCTATATGCAGCCCATCGGCATTAATGGAAATAGCCACATCCAATCTATCGTTAATGATAAAAGGCAGGTTGTAAGATCTGCATATTTTTAAAAGCGGCCGCGCCTCTTTTATGACAGCTCTAGTTTCTGAATATTTATCGCGATACTGGACTATGTCAACTCCGCCGTGTATCGCTTTTTTTAAGATGTGTTTTATGTTTTTGGTTCCGCAGACTGCCTTATCAATTATTAAGTAGACCAGGGAATCGTTCAATCGTTTGTTTTTCAATGGCATAGAGGTCAAATCGTAATTTTTGTATTTTTTTGCTCGCAGTGAAGTCTATTAATTTAAAAAATTCTTCCAAGACCCTTAGCGCTTCTTTTACTCGCTGCGCGTTTGCCAGGAAGACATTTTTAAACGACCGCCTTTTGGGCCCCAAAGAAAGTGTTTTGCCGCGATCTAACCGCGTAGCTCTCGCGCCAAACAGGCGCTGTTGATCAATTGATGATGCCTTGTTTATAGTTGTTATGCGATGCCGCAATCGCGCTAATTTTTTCGTTAGATCGGCGCTTTTTAAGTGGAAACGCGCGATATCTTCACAGACGCGCAAGCCTTCTTTTGACCTGTTGAGGTTGGCGTCTAAGACCTTGTAAACATCAGTCAACGCGCGATCGTCAGAGGGCATGACACTGGATGATCTTTTTAATGGTGTTCGTTGTGGATCTATGTTTAACGTAAGGCAGCGAAAGAACTTTGCCGCCGTTTGCTAGTACAATGTCAGCGCCGACAATTTTTTCTTTTCGCCAATCTCCGCCTTTTACGAGAATGTCAGGTTTAAGGGAGTTTATAAGTTTGTAAGGCGTATCTTCGTTAAAGATGACTATATAATCAACGCTTTCTAAGCCTGCCAAGACTTCTGCTCTTTCTGTTTGGGTGTTGATGGGCCTTTTAGCGCCTTTTAGCCTTTTGACAGAGGCGTCTGAGTTCAGGCCTATAACAAGTATGTCGCCATTAGATCTTGCCGACTTTAAATATTTAACATGTCCGTAATGAAGTATGTCAAAACAGCCGTTGGTGAATACTACTTTTTTTCTTTTCCGCTGGTTAGAAAGTGCCTTGATCAGGTGTTTAAGCGTTGTTATTTTTTTGTCCATGACTTTTCAACAAGTTCGCAGATGATGTGGATTATGAGGATGTGGGATTCCTGGACGCGCGCTGTGACAGAGGATGGTATGACAATGGATAAGTCAGCTATCTTCGCGAGTTTTCCACCGTCTTTTCCTGTAAGGCCTATTGTCTTAATTTTTAATTTTTTGGCTTCTATTACACCGCGGATGACATTTTTCGCGTTTCCGCTTGTTGAGATGGCGAAGGCAATGTCTCGCGGCCCTCCGTTCGCTTCTATTTGCCGCTCGAAGATCATGTCATATGAGTAATCATTGCTAAGGGATGTCAGGATAGAAGTGTCGGTAGTAAGGCTAACCGCAGGAAAGGCCTTTCTCTCTTTTTGGAATCTGCCTACAAGTTCAGCGGCAAAGTGCTGGCTATCGGCCGCGCTGCCGCCGTTGCCAAAAATGAGGACTTTACCGCCTCTTTTAAATGTTTTCGTGATGATGTCAGCGCAGGCCTGTATTTTATTTATGATCTTTTCATCATAAAGTAATAATGCTTTTGTAGTGATGGAATCCTGTATTAGCTTTTTGATCATTTTTTCCATTTGTTTATCCAAAAAATACTTTGGCTATATTGTAAAGGTCCATATCCACAGTTTTTAGTTTTTCAACGCCTTTTTCTAATGGCACGGCTATGATTTTTGTGCCTGAAAGGCTGACCATTTTTCCGAACTCTTGGTTTTCTATAAGTTCTACCGCTTTTACTCCGAAGCGCGTGCCGAGTATCCTGTCAAACGCCGTGGGTGAACCGCCTCTTTGAATGTGTCCAAGCACGCTTACGCGTGTCTCGTAACCGGTTCTTTTTTCAATTTCTTTGGCGAGATAGTCGCCTATACCGCCGAGTTTTACGTGTCCGAATTCATCAAGAGATTGGTCTTTTGTGACGTCTGAGGTAATAAGCTTAGCGCCTTCAGCAACCACTACGATGCTGAAAGTCCGGCCTCTTGTGTGTCTTTTCTTCAGGATACCGCAGGTTTCATCAAGGTTAATCGGGATCTCAGGTATCAAAACTACATCCGCGCCTCCTGCGATGCCAGCAAATGTGGCTATCCATCCGGCGTGGCGGCCCATGACTTCAACTACCATGATGCGGTGATGGCTTTCAGCTGTTGTGTGGAGCCGGTCAATACACTCCATCGCGGTATTGACAGCCGTATCAAAACCAAACGTATAGTCAGTCGCGGACAGGTCATTATCTATTGTCTTGGGAACGCCTACGACGTTTAAGCCATCTTTGACTAATCTGTTAGCGACGCCCAATGTGTCTTCTCCTCCGATAGCGATCAGCGCGTCAAGCTTGAATTTTTTGAAGTTCTCTATGACTTTTTTAATGTCTTCCGGTTTTTTGTATGGATTTGTCCTGCTTGTCCCTAATATGGTGCCGCCTTTTGGCAAAATGCCTGATATAGCGCTTAAGCCCAGTGTTATAGTTTCGCCTTCAATTAAGCCTCTCCATCCGTTCATGAATCCAATTGTCTCGTGTTTGTCGTTGTACGCTTTTCTGACCACAGCCCTGATAACCGGGTTTAAGCCCGGGCAATCTCCGCCGCCTGTTAACACACCTATTCTCATGTTGAACTCCTTGATTTTGTATATTGTCGGTATTTATTCCTTACAAAATCAACCCCGAAACCAGCGAAGTAAATATTAAGTGGCTGCACTTAATATTTACGTGCGATTTGGTATTGGGGTTAATTCCTTTATATTTTCAACCCCTGATACGGGACATCTATTTCTTCGTTCTTTTCTGATCTTTTTTTCTGTTTATCTTCAAAGCCGATTATTTTAGCTACGTGTATCTTGACATTGATGGGCTCATCTATGCCGAATACCTCCTGAATTTTACTGGCGATAAGGTCCTGGAGCCGCGCCGTAAAATCCGGGATGTTAGTCTCAGAACGCAGGACTACCCTTAAGCGGATATCTATGCCTTTTTTGGTCGCTTTGACGTCTGCCTTGGCGTCTTTGATCTCCGAGAGTTGATGAGCCAGTCTTTTGATGAGGTCTTCAACCGCTGATAGGGTTATAGTGACCTGGCCGTTGGGATTATTAAAGGCTATTGTTTTTTCTCGTTGGATCTTCCCCGTGATGACCTGGGTAGCGGAAAAGCTCAGTAAAATAAAGACTAAGCCTGATAGCCCGGTTATAAGCCGCATGCGCAGGTCGTTATAGGCATACGCTAGTTGCGTCATAAGTTCGTTAATGTCAATAAGGTGAAACGCGAAAGCCATCGCCAACGTTCCTATAAAAGCAAAAATAATTGTATAAAATAGTATGCTTAAGGCGGTTTTCATGCAATCTCCTTGTGTAGAAGACACAACACCGTCGCAATTCCGATTAGCGCCGGGTGTCAGTCCATAATTTTACAATTTATTTTTCAACACCTTTTATTTTAACGACAATGTCTTTAAGTGGAATGTCCGCGGCTTGTTCAACAGCGGTCTTTATCTTTTCTTGGACTTTTAAAGCGACCTCAGGGATATTGTATCCGTATTTTACGATAATAGGCACGGTGATGGACATATTTTCATTTTTTTCAGTCTTTGTGTCTATGGCGCCGCACTTGGTTTTTTTGCCTATAAGATAAGCTATGCGTGATTTTATATCATCGCATATTCTTGATACGCCGTCAACTTCAAGGGCTGCCAAATAAGCTATGGAGGCTATGACATTGTTGTGTATCTTGATGGTACCAAAATCTGTTTTTTCTTCTTCTCGCATCACGTCAAGTCTCCTTGTGTTCTGTCTCGCCTTTTTGTTTCGTTAAGTCATCAACTAAATGCGTTGATATATCGCTTTTTTTGAAGAGTGGATTTTCAAGCAAACTTTTATGGAACGGAACTGTTGTTTTTATGGGAGCTATAATGAATTCATCCAGCGCGCGCAGCATGGTCTTTATGGCCTCATTCCTATTTTCGCGCTTGACTATGATCTTGGCTACTAAAGAATCGTAATAAGGGCTGATCTGGTATCCTTGATAAACGTGCGTGTCAACCCTCACATTAGGCCCGCCTGGCAGGCTTAGCTGCTCAATTTTCCCGGGGCAAGGCATAAAATTGTTAGCGGGGTCTTCAGCATTGATCCTGCACTCAATGGCAGCGCCGTTTATTTTTATATCGTCTTGATGGATCTTTATTTTTTCTCCGGCTGCTATTTTTATCTGTTCTTTGACGATATCTATGCCTGTTATCATTTCCGTTACGGGGTGTTCTACCTGTATCCTTGTGTTCATTTCCATAAAATAAAAATTGTGGTTTTTGTCCAAAAGAAATTCTACTGTTCCTACGCTGCGGTAGCCTGAGGCTTTGACTCCTTTTATGACGAGGTCGCCCATCTTTTTGCGCAATTTGGCGTCTAGGGCCGGCGACGGCGATTCTTCCAGGAGTTTCTGATGCCGGCGCTGGATACTGCAATCTCTTTCGCCGAGATGGATAACATTACCGTAATTGTCAGCCATGATCTGGAATTCAACGTGGCGGGGTTCTTCTATATATTTTTCTATGTATACATCAGGTGAGCCGAACGCTTTTTCAGCTTCGGATTGAGCGGTAATAAGGGCGCTGATAAGGCGCACGTCATTATGGCATATTCTCATGCCGCGTCCGCCGCCGCCTGCCGTGGCTTTTATGATGATCGGGTATTTGATACGCCGCGCTGTTTTTAGGGCCTCTTCCTTTGTTTTAATGATAGAGCTGCTCCCTGGCGTTATTGGTAATCCTGCTTTTGACATGGTATCCTTGGCCATCATCTTATCGCCTAAGAGGCGTATGTTCTGAGGTGATGGGCCTATGAAAGCTATCTGGCAGGATTCGCATATCTCGGCAAAATGGGCGTTCTCGGATAAGAAACCATAGCCTGGATGTATCGCGTCTACGTCTGTTATTTCGGCGGCGCTTATGATGGCTGGTATGTTAAGGTAGCTTGACGCTGGAGCGGCCGCGCCGATGCAAACAGCTTCGTGCGCCAGCTTTACGTGAAGGGAATCTTTGTCAGCTTCGGAATACACGGCAACGGTGCGTATGCCCATTTCTTTACACGCTCTAATTATGCGTAGAGCGATCTCACCGCGGTTGGCTATCAGTATTTTTGAGAACACTTTACCCCGTTAGAGATGGGCCGCATTTATGCGGCCCATCTGTTAGCAATAAATTTATTGACAAGCGTCGCGTTTCCATAAAATTGTTTTCCACCCGATAGCTGAGGATCGTCATCTCTAACGGGGTTTACGCTGGCTCTATAAGGAATAATGGCTGGCCAAATTCAACCGGCTCGGCATTATCTATAAGTATGTCTATAATCTTACCTTTGATCTCGGACTTTATTTCATTCATTAATTTCATGGCTTCCACGATGCAGATGACCTGGCCTACTTCTATCTCCTGATTGATCTCCGCGAATGGCGGAGATTCAGGCGATGGAGCCCTATAAAATGTTCCTACCATGGGTGATTTGATCTCTACTGTTTTAGCGGGGGCTACCTTTTGTATAGTCGTTTCATTGGTGGGTAAAGCGGTGTTTGAATAGGCTATCGGTTGTTCAGCTGATAGAGGCACCGCGTTCACGTTATTTCTAAAGCCTTCCATGGAGATCTCTCCGCTTGGCCCTTTTTTTAGACGGACGCGCATCCCATCCTTTTCAACCTCAAGCTCGGTCAGGTTGTTTTCGTTCATGAGATTAATCATTTCCTTAATCTCTTTGATATTCATTAATTTGCCCTCCAATCTTATTCTTTATACGGCTCTTTCTATATATTCGCCGGTCCTTGTGTCTATTTTGACCTTGGTGCCTACGTCAATAAAAAGCGGCACCTGGATTATAGCCCCGGATTCAATAGTCGCCGGCTTTCCTCCGCTTTTTGCGGTATCCCCTTTTATCCCGGGTTCGGTCTGGGTGATAGTGTATACGACGAAATTAGGAAGTATGACCGCGATCAGCTCGCCTTTATGATAAAGTACTGTTACCTCCAGGTTATCTTTCAAAAATTTATGGGCATCGCGAAGTTTTGTTTTTTCTATGGTTATATCTTCGTAAGTCTCAGAATCAATGAAGTGGCTGAAGTCTCCTGAGTGATATGAGAATTGTAAGGTCTTTTCTTCAATGTATGCCTCTTCTATTTTATCGTCTGATCTAAATGTCCTCTCAATTATAGTATCTAATTTGAAGTTTCTTAGCTTGGTGCGCACGAATGCTCCACCTTTGCCCGGTTTGACGTGTTCAACATTTGTTACTACGTAAGGCGTGCCATCTAATTCTATGGTCACGCCTATCTTAATCTGATTTATCGCTACAGTTCCCACTTAAGGCCTCCGCGCCGTTGTTGTTGACCAATACCATATCTTCTATCCTGACCCCGAATTCACCGGGTAAATAAATACCGGGCTCTACTGTAAATATCATATTCGCGTTTATAATATTGTGATTTTTTCTGTTTATATAGGGAGACTCGTGGACTTCGAGCCCGACTCCGTGGCCTAGTGAGTGGCCGAAAAATCCGCCAAACCCTTTTTCGGCTATATAATTACGCGCGGCTGAATCTATGCTTTTTGCGGTAACACCCGGCCGGATAGCCTTAATAGCTTTTTGTTGCGCCTCATATACTATTCTATAAACCTTTCGCGCAATGGGTTTAATTTTACCCAAAAACCAAGTGCGTGTCAAGTCGCATTTATAGCCGTTATAGGCTACACCCATATCAATAATGACTGTTTCTCCATTTTGCATAACGCGTGAGGATATGCCGGCGTGCGGATAGGAAGAATTAGGTCCTGAGGCTACGATAATATCAAAGGCGCTTGATGTAGCGCCCTGTAACCTAATGAAACGCTCAAGATGCGCTGCTATCTCAAGCTCCCTGACTCCCGGTTTTATCATTTTTTTAATAAAGGCGAACGCTTTTAAATTGATCTCTAAAGCTTTTTTTATGTTTTTTATTTCTTCGTCATCTTTGATCTCGCGCAAAGGTTCAACAGTTTCTTTCAAAGGAATGAATTTTATGTGTTTAGAGCCGAGGCTACAGAGTATCTCACATTCGGCAAAAGTCAGGTGTCTTGATTCAAAACCGGCTTCTTTGACCGCCATTTGTTTCAAGGTGTTGATTATGGCCTTAAACACGGAGGTTTTATATTCTTTTATAGCAAATGGCTCTTTTACCTTTCTTGAGAAGTCTGAGGCGTATCTTGAGTCCGTTATGATGACAGCCTTATCTTTGGTTATGGCCAGGTATGAATCAGGCGCGAAAAATCCAGCGCAATAAGATATATTAGGCGTTGAGCTTATGAGCAGGGCGTCTATTTTTAACGTGTTTAACAGGCGCGCGATCTTTTTGAATCGCATTAGCGGTTTATGAGGGATTGCGCTGCCGTAAATGCCAGGATATGGCTCTGAGCGCTAAATCCTGAGATCTGGCCTACGCAAACAGGCGCGCTTAATGAGGTTTGCCTGAATTCTTCCCTGGCGTAGATGTTCGAGAGGTGTGCTTCGATCGTCTTAATTCCGGACGCGGCTATTGAGTCCCTTATCGCGACACTAGTGTGCGTGTAGGCGGCGGGGTTGATGATCAGGCAATCAAACTTATTACGCGAATCGCCTATGATGTCAACGATCTCGCCTTCGTGGTTTGACTGGACGATAGTGATAGCTATTTTTGCTTTTTTGGCAAGCGCCTTTAATTCCGTATTTATTTTTTCTAACGAGATCTTTCCGTATACTTTAGGCTCTCTTCTCCCGAGCAGGCCTAGATTTGGCCCGTGGGTCACCAGGATTTTTTTCATAGGTCCCTCGCTTCTTCTATGAGCATAATGGGTATGCCGTCTTTTACAGGATATGCCTTACGGCAACTAAGGCATATAAGTTCATCTTTTTCTTCTTTTATCGCTTTTTTGCATTTAGGGCAAGCCAATATCTCAAGAAGTTTTTTATCTAGCATAAAGTTTTTACCCTTTCTTCATTGTCTTATCCACGAAAGCGAGCCGCAGGTCATAAAGAAGGTGTTCCAGCAGTTCTGCTTCATCTTTGTCCAGATTGCCTTTTGTTTTTTGTTGCAGGACCTCAAGAGTGTCTATGATGAATTTAGCCTGGTTGATATTTTCTTCTGTCTTATTGTTAATTGGGTTTGGGACCATACCTAGGGCTATCCAAGCCTGCATTCCTAAGGTAGTAAGAAAAAATTTGAAATCAGCTTCAGGAAGATCGTTTTTTTCTTGTTTTTGTTCTGCTTGTGGAGCTATTTTTGCTTTTTCTTTCCAGCTTTCGTCTACCTTTTTGTCTGTATTATCCGCCATGTTTTGCCCTCTCGTTACTTGTTTGTATTATTGTATGATCATCCCGGCGTAACCTACAACTGATGAGTAGTCACCTGTGACATCTCCGCTTGTCTGATAAGAGATAAGTGAGGCTCTTTTCGCGCCCAGTTTTTTCGCCGCCATGATCGTAACGACCGTTGGTATGTAACCGCACATGGATATGGAAAGGCGCTCAATAGCCTCAAGCAACTCCGTTTCATTCAGCCGAAGGATGGCCTTAATGGCTTCTTCGTCTTTATGAGCGGCTGAGTTCTGAGATTCGTAATGGGTCATGTCGGATGAGGCGATCAATGTCACGTTTTTTTTCAGGGTTTTGATACTTTTAACGATAGATCCAACTATATCTTTATACACTAAATCGTCTGCCCACGCAAGTACCATGGGTACGAAAGTAAAATCTTTTCCTGAAAGCTCCTGGATCAAAGGAAGTTCTACTTCTACACAGTGTTCATTGGCGTGAGCCGCTGGGTCATCAACCAAATACACAGAGTTTTTGATCAATTCATCAGCAAGCGCGGTATCTATTTTTATGTTCCCCAAAGGCGTCTGCCATTCGCCTTCTCTTGATATGCTTGATGGTTCACCATAACCTGAATGATTAGGGCCTATGATCAGGCAGGTCCGCGCGACTTCTATGGATGATAAGACATCAGAGGCGACCTTGCCGGAATATATGTAACCCGCGTGAGGCAGGATGCAGGCGATAGCCTTTTCCTTAACAATGGCTTTATCTTTCGCGACGAAACTATTGATAAGTTTTTTAAGTTCAATAGGATCTGATGGATAAAACTGGCCCGCGACAGCTGGTTTTCTAATCACCCAGAGCCTCCGTCAAGTAAAGAATAGACCTTGTTATAGATTCAGGCTCTGCTTGGCTGTGGGCCTCTATTACTTTAATGGTATTGCTGCGTATATAAGGTTTCAGTTTATGAAAGTCAAAGTCTCCCGAGATAGGCGCTTGATGGTCAACGAGGTTTTTTATGTTGTGCAGGTGCGCGCCGTAGAGATGAGCTCCGAATTTTTTAAGCAGTGACATCTCTTTCATAAACCCGAGTTTTTCTAATATATAAGCGTGCCCTACATCGTGCCAGTAAACTACATTTTTATTCTTGAATCTGTCAAATAGGATATCAAATTCTTCATAGCTTGGTATTTCGCGGTAGTAGAACCTGTTCTCTATACCTAAAAAAATGTCCAGTTTTAGCGCGAAGCTGCTCAATACTTCAAGGCTTTTCAGTATCTGGCCTAGGTAACCCTGACTTTTTGTTTTTCGTTCTTTTATAAAAGCATTAAAGATCTGTTTGTATTCTTCGCTTTTTTCCCTGCCTTGGTTATAAAGGCCGATGAGCTTCCTTGTGTGATCAGCTATCTCTACTCTGCCGCAATGCAGGACAACAGTTTTGGCTTTCAGTTTTTTGGCGGTTGAGATGGTTATCTTTGTGTATTCCAGCGCTTTTTTTCTTTCAGCTTCATCCATTGAGGAAAGTGAAAAACAGTCCGGCAGGGCTTTTTCTCGCGGCATGACTTCAGGAATGGGGCAGTAGTTGTGGAGGCTCGTGATAGCAACGCCGTTTTGCCTCGTAAAGTTAAAAATCTCCTCAACCATTTTGGATGTCAAGGAGAAATTTAATTCCAGCTTTTTTAATCCTAAGCTGTATATTTCGCGCGCGATACTATTGCCATTCTGGTATCTATCGGCATTCCAAGCTGTAGATAGTGCGAACATCGTTAGAATCTACGACGGGCTTTTTTTCGCCTTTTTTCGCTGGGTTTCTCGTAATGTTTGCGGTCTTTGACTTCTTTTAAGATGCCTTCGCGCTCAATTTTCCTTTTGAAACGCCTGAGGGCCGACTCAAAAGACTCGTCTTTTCTGACTTCTACTTCTGACATTGTTTTCACCCTTTCTTAAAACTAATTTGTTTAATATAACACCTTATTAGATGTCTGTCAATGCAGTTATTTGACCTCAAAGGAGATAATGACATTGAAGGAAAGTTTAAGGTTCTTTTTAAGTTTCTCCGGAAAATCGCCAAAAGGGGCTGCTTCTCTGATGCTGTTCAACGCGGTATTGCGCAAATATTCGTCTTTTGAGGATTTTTGTTCGTTGACGGATACTTCAGCAAGCTCTCCCTTAGGCGTAAGGGAAAATGTTAAAAAGACCTCTCCCTCCTGCAGTTTTCTGTAATTATAGTAGGCGAACCTTCTTATTTTTTCGCGTATGAGCTGGTAGTAGCTTTTATATTCAGGCGTCTTAAATGTCTCACCCGGAATATTTGGAAGGCTTACATTTTTTTTCAAGGAGCCGGGGCCTTCTTTATACGAAGGTTTATAGCCAGAATTCAGTATTGGTTTCTCTTTAAAGATCTCATTTTTTATGAATTCGGTGGATATTTTTTTATCCGACAATGAAGGAATTTGCCCGATGGTTTTGTTTTGCGCGCGCTGGGCGCGTTCCTGTGGCCTGCTGTTAACGGACAGTTTGTAAGATACCTCAATTGGTTTTAAGGGCCGTATAGCCTGTGTAAGCGCGTGATAAGGCATAACAATAAATAGGGACATATGTATGGCAAGAGATACGCCCAAAAATCCCAGGAATTTCAAACCTTCGTTCATATAGTTATTTTATCAGAATTTATGCAGCACGCAAAACTAAAATGCATAATCTACTTTTAAAGTATAATTTCTTTCCGGGCTGGGATAATAGAATTTTATGCCGTTGGCTACTGTAACGCCGGCATATTCTGAGTATATCCTATTAAAAAGATTGTTAATGCCAAAAGTGACGGTTAGATCATTGTGGCGCCAGGATAGGTTCGTATCAGCTAACATATATCCGTTAAGTTTGGAATATGCATTAGCTTGGTCATTGAGGAAGTATCTATTTCCGAGATAGGTACCTGTTATGTTGAACTTTAAGTCATTGGGCAAAGATAATCTGATGCCGATACTTCCCTTATTTTTGGGAACTAATGGTATCTCATTTTCGTTGTATTGCCCGCCGTCAAAATAAGCATTGGTAAAAGTGTAGTTGGCAAATAAAGCAACCTTGTCGTTCAATTTTTCATTGATAGAAGATTCAATGCCCTCGTGGACAGTCTTATTATAGTTTTCATTCTCTCCGAAACCTAATGCTCCACCGGTAGAATTATAATATATCTCATTTTTAACATTCATTCTGAACAATGAAAAACTGCTGCTTAGCCGGTCAGAGAAGTTGTGTCGTATGCCGACCTGGTAATTTATTGAAGATTGCGGTTGAAGGTTTGTGTTAAGTTGTTGCTGGAATAACGCGTCATTGAAAGTGAATTCATCTACCTGAGGAAATCGGAAACTTTTTCCTATATTGAAAAAAACATTTGAATCATTCTGATAGGTGTACACGAGGCCTGTGTTAAATGCTCTTTGTTGCGGCCTTAATTTGTTATCTATGTCAGGGTTCCAGCCCGAGTTATCATGGTAAGTAAATGCGTATTGGGTCAGCTCGTAACGATAGCCGCATACCGCTGTCAATTGCTTAAAGATGGAAAATTCATCTTGCAAATAGCCGCCAATGGAGGTTTTATTGATAGATGTAAGATTCTGTATCGCGTCATCAGGGATAGCGTATTTATTTGAATCAAAATAGACCCGATAATAATCAAGGCCGGAGATCAGCTTGTTATCGTGTTCAAACAGAGCATGATCCAGAGTGTATTTGGGCAATATGCCAAAAGTTTCTATCCTGTTTCTCTGAGTGTATAGCCCTGATGTTAAAAAGTATGTGTCTGTGTTTTTCTGGCGGTAAGTAAAGTCAATGTTGAGATTTCCGAGATATGAAGATTCTATTTTAGGCCCAAGAACAAAATAGAAATCCTTATTGTTGGCGTGGTCTTTGCCGTATCTGGCGTATGTTCTACTGAATTGGTTTATGACACTTTGATTTAAGGAAGCAGGCATGCCGAATGTTGAAGCGTGAAATCCCGAATTAAAATGCGTAGATAACGCTTTGCCGAAATTATACTCCAATTTAGAGGCAAAATCGGTGTTTTTGTTGAAGCTATTATTACGGTATCCGTTAGTTGCGTCACGCCCGGCATTGAACCAATAGGATAACTTATCACCGTGCCCTCCGCCTACAGATAATTTTTGCGCGTTCATATCATAACTGCCGTATGTTGTTTGAAGATCTACTTTAGGCTTGCCTGAACCTTTTTTGGTAATAATATTGATCACGCCTCCGGAGGCATTATCGCCGTACAATACACTCCCGGCGCCTCCACCGCGTATAACCTCTATACGCTCAACCTGATCTAACGGGATCTGGCTCCAGTCTACGCCGCTTAGGTCAACGTTATTAACCCGCATGCCGTTAACTAATACAAGCACATTTAGCGCTGCCTGCTCTCCAAAGCCTGCCATATCCACAGCTGCTTGAGCTCCGTTGCCATACCAGTCTCGCACTGTAACGCCGGGGATAGTCCTGAATATATCTAGCACCTTTCGGGCATTTGAATTTAATATTTCACCCGGAGTTATCGTGGTAACACTTGAAGCGGTCTTATTCAATATTTCCTCGTAACCGTAGGGAGTTATCGCGATCTTATCTAATTCTATTTGTGGTTCCTCCGTGGCGAACGCGCATAAAGTTGGCAATAAAAAAATTACTGCGATAATAAGGCATTTTTTCATGGCTATTCTTTCTCCTATATCTTAAAAAATGGTTATAAAAATAAAAAACCCTTGGCCTCTTTTAAAAAGTCAAGGGTTAACCCAATCTATTGGCACCCTGGCTTTGCCTCGAAGCCGTTGTTTATAGGTTTTAACTATAGGCAGGTCTTCTGGCTCTCCTTTTAGCCTTATCGCCTTCCCGGTTTTCACCAGTGGCTCATTGATGAGGCATTGCAGCAAGGATTACAGCGGCGGG
>MNVR01000011.1 GCA_001873995.1 Candidatus Phelpsiimicrobium noxiivivens | reverse complement strand
TGGATCAATTCGCTCAGTTGCTGCACAGTAAGCAGCTTTTCCATATACTTAACCTTTCTCAGGCTCATTAACATTTACCTGCTGGCCTCCGTCTGTAGCTATGTTAACTTGGAAGGCTATGCCCTTATTCAGTTTTCTGACCCTTGCAAGCGTCTCTATTGCCCTTAGGTAGCGGTTTTGGTAACGAGTAAGGGTTCCCTGCCAATATTCTAATGTGCTTAATTGTAAACCACGCTCAGTTAACATTGCGAATACGTGTCTCTCTACGTAGTTGACTCCTACCCAGCAAAATATAATCTGATTTATAATAAGCTTTTCTATTTGATTAGATGAAATATATCCCAACCTCTCCTTTAAACTCATCATCTCAGCCTCAAATATCAACTGTTGGCTTTCGTTTTTGGTAATCTTACCCAAGAAAGCATACAAAGTGCTGCCGCCTATTCCCATGCCTATTTGCCAGAGATGAGGGTTTTTTCCTAGCATTGCCCCTGCTTTCCGTAGATCCTCTGGATCTGGTTTATCCTTGTTAATTTTATCAAAAAGCTCAATAAACTCCGCTTTCTGCTGCTCGAATACTGCGCTTAATTCCTTATCCTCTGACATTTCTCATTCCCCTCCATTGACCTTTATGTTTATGAAAACCGGACACCGCAAGAAAACCTTCTACCATCCTGCCTATAACCGATATTGATTGCATTACCTGGCGATCTAATAATTTAAACTCGTTCTTTTCTTCCTTTATAACCTTAGCTTCTTCATTTCTTTCCTGCCTCTCTGCTAAATCCATTAAATAAATATCTTGCGCCACTAGCCCCTTTCCTACGTACTCAGAAACTACCTTCCTGCATACTCTCTTTTTCCGATAGTAATAGCTGTTATTCCCTCTTGTTTCCCAGGCCATTGTGCTACCCCTTTGCATTTACCCCTTTTTCCACCTTTTCAACCATCTGTTAATTGACATATCTGACGAATTTGACAGATTTCTCTCTATCCTTTTAAATGGAACAAAATTCCCTTTTTTGTTAATGCGTCCACCGATTCTGTTATAAAACTTCAAGTATTCAATTCCTGTTTTGGTCATAGTTCACCCCTAACGGCAGAAGCTATTTCCTGCCCTATTAGCACTTAGATCTTTTAATCAGCACTGAGTTGAATCTTGGTCATTCTGCCAGATGGGTAACCAAGAACCTTCCTCAGCTATATCATCCCTCGCACCGTTCAGGATTCTTGTATAGGAAGATGCCCCATACTCACCCAAAGACGATTGCTTTCGGTGGTTCGGAAAGGTGTTGCACGAACCGTATCGTTCCAAGTTTGATTTGTATTCCGCCAAACCCAGAGGTCAAAAAAGGCGGAAAAAACTACCAATTAACAAAAAAACACCTTTCAAGCTGTGGCACAGATTTGGCACACATTACAGCCCAAAAGGTGTTAAATTGACCTTACTAACTTTAAGTAACTTGATATAACTTACATATAAACTCCGACGTAGATATTAACTAATAAGGATTTTGTGCTTAAATCGGTTTAGGGGCTATGCAGTCTCCCTTTCCCGGCATATTTCCTCCGAAAATGAAAATAGGGGCACATCCTATTTTCATATGAAAAGTATTTTGGAACCAACTTTCCAAACCCGCATTGGAAAAGTCTATGATGTGTCCCTAATTAATAGCTGTTAATAAAATCTTCAAACGAGATCTTTTCGCCTAATTCTTCCTTAGTCGCTTTGACTCTTTCGGTAACATGCGGGTGTGTCCTGAAATAAGTTAGCGGCCTTGGGTCCTCTTTCTTGTCACGTTTATCCAATTTTTTTAAAAAAGTTAACATCACGTTTGGGTCATATCCGGCTCGCTTGGCGTAACGCGCGCCAAGCTTATCGGCAAGCAACTCATCGTCTTGAGAATACCCCATAAGTAATTGAAGATAAGCCAACTGCGCGCCCTGGGCTACATCGGCATTCCTGGTGCTTGCCGCCAAAACGCTTAAAATATTATACCCCCATATCGCCTGAAGGCGTTTGATACTATGCCGGGCTACGATATGGCCTATTTCATGGCCTATGACCGCTGCCAACTCATCATCTTTATCCGCGACTTTCATTAAATTCTTAAAAATATAGACATACCCGCCAGGGAGAGATACCGCGTTAACAATATCTTTGTCCTTCTTGTCCTCTATAACGCGAAAACGATATAAGAGCTCTTTGCGATCGCAGACAGCGGCTATTTTCTCTCCTATGCGTTGCACGCGCTCATTTAGCTCAGGGTCATTGATCAAGATATAATCCTTCTCCACCTGTTTAGAGAGAGAATCACCCATTTTTACCTCTTGGTCAGAAGAATACATCATGACGTCCTGTTTGTTCGTGCCGACGTTAAACTCTGTGGCGCATCCGAAAATAGCTAGGCAAATACAAAGGCTAAAAATGGAAACACCTATTTTTTTTAAAAGGGAGGATAATTTCCAGACAGGCAGACCAACGACGTTAAAATAACAGCCCTCAATGCGTTTGATAAAAAGGCTTCCAAGGCCTTGTATGTCAAAACCGCCGGCCTTGTCCAATGGCGATACCTTTTTAAAATAACTCAAGATCCGCGCGGAAGTTAGCTTCTCCATAAAGATCTTCGTCTCTTCAACGCCAACAACCTCTTTATTACTCCCGGCATCAATAATAGCAATACCCGTATAAAGGCGATGTGGTTTTGAAGAAAGTCTTTTAAGCATTACCTTGGCATCTTTTAAGTTTTTTGGCTTACCAAAGATCTTACCATTCTGTTCTATAAGCGTATCACAACCTATCACAATGCCTTGCTTTACACGGCTCGCTACGTCCCGCGCCTTTAAAAGAGCGTTATGCATGCACGTCTTGCGAGGCAAAGATCTAAAGCCAGGATGTTCATTAATACGCGGGGGAATAACCTTAAAATCCAAACCCAGATTTTTTAAGATCTGCTCGCGCGCTTTTGACTTGGAAGCTAAGATCAAAATATTTTTCATTTAGCCGCTGATTCTCCCGCCAAGTAACCCGTTGAAAACGCGGCCTGTAGATTAAATCCTCCGCTGGCAGCTGCCAGGCCCAAAACCTCGCCGCAAAAATATAAACCTTTGACCTTCCGGGACCCCATAGTTTGGGGATCTATTTCATTCAGGCTAACACCGCCATCAGTGACCATGGCCTCAGTAATAGGCCTTGGCCGCGTAATGGTCAATTCTAAAGCCTTTAATACCGAAACAAAATTTGATCTTTCAAGAGCTGTTATCTGATGGCACTTCTTTTCACCTGAAACCTTAGATAAACGCAAAACGACAGCGACAAGCCTATTAGGCAAAATATCAGCCAAATAATTCTTGATCATCAAAGACCCTGAGGCCTGAAATTCACGTTGCATTTTTATATCGATCTGTCCGGGCTCAAGGCCGGGTTTAAGATCTATCAGCATCCTGACCTTTGACCTTTTTAATAACTTGCAAATATCAGAACTTATATCCAGGATAAGAGGCCCGGAAACCCCAAAATGCGTAAAAAGAAGCTCACCAACCGATGACTCTATTTTTTTATTACCCGCGATAAAAGTTATCTTTATATTTTTTAAAGTAAGCCCCTGCATATCCTTGACAAAAGGCTCTTGGGCCTCTAAAGGCACAAGCCCGCCAAACGTTTCTTCAACGCGATGCCCAAGCTCGCGGGCTATCCTTAAACCATCTCCTGTAGAACCTGTCTGAGGATAAGAAACTCCGCCTGTAGCGATAATGACTGTTTTCGCAAAAACCTCTTTGCCATCGGCAAAAATAACGCGTTTAGCTCCGTCTTCAATGACCTTGACACTATGCACGGATGAGCTCAAATGGAGGTCTACACCTGCCTTGCCAAAAGCTTTTTTGAATACATCTATGACGCTGATAGATCTATTCGTGACAGGAAACACCCTTCCCTGCCGCTCAATCTTAACCTCTAATCCTCTATCTTTAAAAAAACTTATCAGATCATCCGCAAAAAATTTGTTAAAAACATTTCGCAAAAATAAGCCTTTTTTCCCAAACTTCTCCAAGAACACATCCAGGCCGGATACGTTGGTAATGTTGCAGCGTCCCTTACCCGTAAGCCCGAGTTTTCGACCCAGCGACGCGTTCTTTTCAAAAAGAGCCACACTATCGGTAAGCTCAGCAGCTCTTAAAGCAGCCATCATGCCCGAAGGCCCAGCGCCTATTACAATAACATTATAATTATTCATAAGTTGGAATGGTTGGCGGGATTACTTAAAAAATTCTGAAGCTTTAAAAATAGAAATAAGTTCGCAGCCTTCTTTAGATAGATTCTCGCGAGCCCCTTCTTCTCTGTCTACTACAATAATGGCCTTTTTCGCCGAAACGCCCATCTTCTTTAAGATAGCGATAGAATCAACCAACGAGCCCCCTGTCGTAGCCACATCGTCTAAAAGAACGACTTCATCACCCGCTTCTAAAGCCGGCCCTTCCACCTGAAGCATCCGGCCGTGAGACTTGGGTCTCTTCCTTATGAGGAACGTATTTATTGGATTATTATTCTGGAAGCTTATGGCAGCGATAGCCCCTACGATAGGATCAGCGCCCATGGTCGGGCCGCCTATCGCAACGACCTTAAGGCCTCGAACAAGGTCAAAAATAATACTTCCTACGAGAAACGCGCCCTCGCTGCTTAAAGTCACGACGCGCGCGTCTAAGTAGTACTTGCTTGTCTTGCCGCTTGCAAGTTTTATCTCGCCCTCGCGGTAAGCCTTTTCCTTGATCAAACGATAAAGCCTGTCTCTTAAACTCTCGTTCTTATCCATCGGCGACTATTGTACTAATAAGAAAACAAGGTGTCAAATGGATTGTTAAGTCGGGGCCTGTCTTGATCTGATTTGCGCAAAAACGTTCACCTTGCCCAGAAAAGGCAGACCTTCCTAATTCCACATAAAGGAAGGGTCTTGACCCGGCGCCTCAAGGCTCTCCCTGGACCCGGCCTCGCTCTCCACAAGTTTTGCTCCAATCAAACCAAGCCACACCCATCTAGATTGTCTACTTGTCGCTTCTGTCTTTTTTCGCAGCGACATTCGATTTTAGGCGAAGCATGCTTGAGCAGTGAGGGTACCCCACACCCAGCATAATGCTGGGTGTGGGGCGGCTGAAGTGTCCCACATTACTTAAAAACTATTGAGGGCATACTTGAGGGAATACCTCAAGTATGCCTGAGGCCCGATGCAGCAGCATCGGGCCGAGTTCTTCAGCCGCCGAACTGCGAAAGATCTTCGCCGTTAAGAAATCGACTAGGAGCGAGAGAGATGACAGAAGCGACAAGTGACTAATCCGCAATTGCTTTGACAACAGTTGAGCGAAATGTTACGATATCATCCATGATTTACCCAAGTAGGATCAAAGATCTTAGGACTACTCTAGCGGATATACTCTACCCTAGAAACTGCCACATATGCTCAAAAATCATTAGGGACAGGATAAACGCCTTTGATGAAAATCTTTGCCTGGAATGCGTCAATGATATGAAAAAGGCGGCCCCTATGGTTTCTCCTACGCGCATAGATACGCCATATAACAAACTCGCGGCTTGCTATAACTATAAAGGCCCGGTGCGAGAACTTATCCATAAATTCAAGTACGAAAACAGGCCTTATCTTGCCCGAAGCATAGCGCGCCTGATGCTTAAGGCTATAAACCCAACACTATTTGAAAAAATAGACTGCCTTTTGCCGGTACCTCTCCATCAGGCCCGCGCCAGGGAAAGAGAATTCAACCAATCAGAACGGATAGCCAGGGAATTAAGCTTTTATTTTAAAAAGCCGGTTAGCCTCACCTTAAAAAAAATAAGAAATACTCCGTCGCAAACAACTTTTAAAGAAAATAAAAGATACTCTAATCTTAAAAACGCGTTTGCTGTAACTGATGAGAAAGCTATCCTTGATAAATACGTTTTGATAATTGATGATGTCATAACCACTAAGGCTACCGTCACGGAAGCATCGCGTGTTTTAAAAAATGCAGGGGCAAAAACCATACACATTCTTGCCTTTGCCAAAGGATAATATCATGAGAATATTGCGCAACTACGTCTTAAAAGAATTTTTGAGCGCGTTTTTGATATCCATGTTTGTCCTGACCTTTGTCATGATATTAGGCAACCTGATCAAATTGGCGGAACTTATAATCGCAAAAGGTATCCCGCTGGCCGTCGCGGCAAAGCTTTTTATCTATCTCATACCATTTCTCTTTAGTTTTATCCTGCCGGTCTCAACGCTCGCGGGTGTCCTGCTGTCAATTGGCAGGCTCTCTAGCGACAACGAACTCATAGCCATACGCTCAAGCGGCGTAAGCCTTTTTAAAGTCCTTCTGCCTATACTCGTTATCGGGCTCATACTTAGCCTGTTCTCCGTCATACTCAATAACCAGATAATACCTCTATCCCACCATAAATCCCGCCAGACCATGATGGATATAGGCTCAGCGAATCCAACCGCGGCCCTTGAGGCCGGGACATTTATCACAGCCTTTGATAAATTCATATTTTTTATTTATCACATAGACGGCTACAAATTCACTAATATAAGGATATATGAACCTCAGGAAGAGAACAAACCGCCCCGCACCATCATCGCGAAGAAAGGTGAATTCATCATCCTTCCGGATAAAAAAATACTTAAATTAAAACTCGTGGACGGCACCTCTGATGAGATCAACCCCGCGTCCCCTGAGAATTTCTATAAACTTAATTTTAAAACGTATTTCATGAACATAGATTTTAAAAAACAACAAAACAAAAAAACAGATAAAAAAGCCAAAGACATGACGCTTGAAGAACTGCGCGCTCAAATGACACGATTTAAAAAAGACGGCATAGACACCAACCCAATCCTGACAGAGATATACAAACGCTCATCGTTAGCCTTCTCGTGTTTAGTCTTCGTCATTCTCGGCGCGCCCTTTGCTATGATCACGCGGCGCCGCGAGAAATCTCTAAACTTCGGCTTCGCTTTTTTGATAGTCGCCGTCTATTATCTAGCCTTAATAGGCTTTGAGGCCCTCAGCATTGAAGGAGTTGTGCCGCCCTTAATAGCCATGAGCGCCCCTGACATTATATTTGGCGCCTTAGGGGCCGTCTTACTCTATAAAACATGCTCATCCTAGATAAATACATAATCAGAAACTTTATAAAATCTTTCCTATCCTGCCTTATTTTCTTTATCTCATTATATATTATCATTGACGTATTTTCAGCGATCTCGGAACTCTTAAAGAACCATCCACCGCTCGTCAAAGTATTTGAATATTATGCCTATTCCATCCCCCTGATATTTACTCAGACTTCTCCTATAGCAACGCTTCTGGCCACACTCTTTACCCTGGGCCACTTCAACCAAAACAACGAGATCATCGCCATGCGCGCAAGCGGCTTAAGTATTTACGCTATCGTGCGGCCCATAATTTTATTCGGATTCCTTTTGAGCCTGAGCATATTCATGATCAATGAAAATATAACGCCTCAGACACAAAAGATGAGCAAATATATCAGGTCAAACTACATTGACAGATCGCCTGACAATTTGGTTGATAGGCCTATAAAAAATGTCGCTGTATACGGCTTCGGAAATAAGCTTTTTTTCATCAACAAACTCTATCCCAAATCCAATACGATAGAAGGTCTGACAATATTAGAACACGACAAAGATCAGAACGTTACGGCAAAGGTCTACGCGGAAAAAGCCGTATGGAGGAACAATCGGTGGGTCCTATACCAGTGTTTTATATACCATATGAGTGACGAAAAACAGATAAAGAGCGAACCACTATACTTTTCAGATACCACTATTAAAATTGAAGAGACTCCGCAAGATTTTATGCGGCAAAACATCCCAGTTGAGAACATGAACGCTAAAGAATTAAGCAGTTATATAGCCAGGCTGTCCGAGAGTGAAAACTCAAGCGTAGTAAAAAGGCTGAAAGTAGACCTTTTTCAAAAGACCTCTTTTCCGTTCACAAGCCTTATCATAATACTTTTAGGCATACCATCTTCCATCGTCATCCAGCGCAGGACCGTTGCTTTTTCTTCCATAGGCCTATGCATCGGCATCAGCTTTATATTTTATGTTTGCTTTTCAGTCAGCCTCGCCCTAGGCAAAGCAGGCGCCATACCTCCATTCATGGCCGCGTGGCAAAGCCACGTCATATTCGCGAGCGCTGCGCTTTACTTCATATCCAGGATACCGTAAAAAATAATTATTGGATTACGCAAAAAGTTCCATGGGCAAAGAAGCTTACATTGGTTTTGCGTTATTCATTAATTGATATACACGCGGGGAACGCGGGGAGAGATCCAACAGACCACTTCATAAGGAATGGTATGGCATAGAGTAGCTATTTCTTCAACACGTATCTTGTGGGCGCCCTGAGAACCAATTAGAACTACCTTATCCTCTATCTTAACACCCTTAACGCGGCTCACGTCAACCATAGTCTGGTCCATACAGACTACACCTACCACAGGACAACTCACGCCTCTTATAATAACGTGGCCTTTATTGGAAAGGTGACGATTATAACCGTCACCATAGCCCACAGGCAAGGTCGCTATGACCGCTTCTTTATCTGTAACATATGTCCTGCCATAGCTTATAGACCTTCCAGAAGCTACTTTTTTTAGGTAAACCACCTTAGTTTTAAAACTTAAAATAGGCTTTAGGCCTATCTTGCCTAAGAGATCATCCTTAGGATGCAGTCCGTAAAGCGCCAAGCCCGGCCGGACTAAATTAAAATGGGCATCTTTAAATCCTATGACAGCCATTGAATTAGCGGCGTGTTTTATAGGAATATCTATACCTCTTATCTGAAGCCTGTTTACCAGAACACAAAAAGCGGTGATCTGCGACTTTGTGAACGCCTCATCGCTGTCAGCGCTTGGAAAATGCGTATAAAGGCCTTCTATTGTTAAATTACGCAAAGAACATAGCGCAATGATGAACTCTTCAGCTTCCTCGTGCCACACACCCAACCGGCCCATGCCCGTATCTATCTTAACATGGACGTTAGCCTTCTTCTTCAAACTCCGGGCTGCCGCGTTCAAAATCTTGGCCGCGTTAAGATTAGCTACAGTAACCGTAATGTTATTTTTCAAGACGGTTCCTATGTCCTGCCTTAAGAAAACTCCGAGATTAAGAATAGGCTCGCGCGCGAAGTGTTTCCTTAAGGCCAGCGCTTCATCAATACAAGCTACCCCAAGATAGTCTATTCCGCATTCTATCAATTTCCGCGAGACTTCCACAATACCGTGGCCGTAGGCATTGGCTTTCACAGCGGCCATCACCTTAGTACCTTTAGGCAGCATACTCTTTAAAAACCTGTAATTTGAGGCAAGCGCCTGAAGGTCTACTTCAACCCAAGTCTGACGAAAAAAAGATGGTTTATGCATGGGAAAATTAACGGTTTAATACAGGCCTAACCTGACAGTCCTGCGCGTAAAGATAATTGGCTGACAACTTAAAACAATCTACAACCTTTTTCAATCTAAGGCTCTCAAGCGCAAGCAAAATAATACTTTCCGGAGTTGGATACCAGAACCTCTGAGCAAGTAACTGAGGATCTTTTACCTTAGCTAAAATATCTCCTCTATAGATATCAATAGCATCACCGCTGAACACCGTAGGACTGCCCGCTCTTTGCAATAAGACAGACAATGACAAAATTGCATCTTTAGAAGACACTGCCTTTACGCAAAAACTATTGGCAGATGGCTCTGTTATATCATAAAAACGGCTATAGACATTTGACCTCTTAGCATCCACCATAACGCACAAGCGCCCCTTCTTATATGGAGCTTTATTAAAAGCTATAGCGTCTAAGCTTGAAAAAATAAGGCAGGGTTTCTTTAAGGCGTAGCTCAAGCCCTTAATAATACTTAACCCGATACGTAAACCAGTGAAAGAACCTGGGCCTACGCCTACGCCAAAATAATCCACCGCGCCTATTGCCAGACCTGATCTTTTCAAACATTCAGCTATAAGAAGTGATAGCCTATCGGCGCGGCCGTTTTCAAAAAGGCGCCTGCATCCATAAACCTTGCCGTGTTTACCCCTAATGGCGACAACTGAATATTTAGTAGAAGTATCTATGGAAAGGAAATTCATTTAAGAATATCTTTCATCCTCCTGCCGCGCTCCACATCCTCTGAGATGGCAAGAAGTTTTTCTAAAGCGATGACAAGATAGCTCTTGCTGAAGGCCTGGGCATAACTCTTATCAAAGATACCCCAGGGAACTGAAAGTTTTATTTTATAGACAAGAAAATTTTTTGAAATATCGGCATAATTAGGCAACCTGTTCGTATTATACCCCATTGACTCACTTAAGCGCATTTGAATACAAGGTAACGGCAAAAATTCCCCCTGTAACCCGGAATAGACAACACCGAGTATAACATCGCGCCCCTTGTAACTGCCCTTGAGCACTTCTTTCTCATAAAAGAATGGGATCCTTATATTGGCTATAGCCTTTCCTTCCAGTATCCCGGAGCCCATTTTCAAAAAATTATCAATAAGCGTATTAACGCGGTAAAACCACCAGACGACCAAAGCCACAAAAATAGCAGCTATGGTTGTTATTATATATTTTGTATATATGTCCATAACTTGACTCATTTCAAGAACCGCGTTAGATCCGTAGCTCTCGCGCGAAACTTGATAGATCGCCTGCCAGGCCCGAGAACAAGAAACTCTATCCTTAAGCATCCTTTCGGCAAGAGTTTCTTTATCTTATCAGCCCACTCAATGACCGACACGCCGCCAGCTGACATAAACTCGAATAACCCTATATTTTGTAGATCTCGCGCGTGGTTCAAACGATAAAGATCAAAATGATAAATAGGCAAGCGGCCTGGATATATTTTAAGTATAACAAACGAAGGGCTGCAAACATAGGTTTTTTTAAAAGTGCCCAGGCCTTGAGCCAACCCTTTTACAAAGACCGTTTTACCACTGCCAAAATCGCCCACAAGCGCCAGACAATCATTCTTTTTAATATTCGCGGCTATTCTTGAGGCCAGCCCTAAAGTCTCCTTTTCGCTGTTTGAAATGAAGCTCACTGCGGCAAACCGCTGAGTATCCTTAAAGTTTTTCTTCCTTACTTCATTCCCTGCGTCTTTACCCCCGCAGCAAGCTGCAGGGTCTTGAACGCAGGAAACAAATGTCGCGGCCTTTTGCCCATTAGAAATGCTTGAAACCATCGCAGCCCACCTCTTCTACCTTGTTTTCGCGTGTCATCATGCGCACGCCGCTAAAAAAGTCCGTCATCCTTCCGATCTGATAGAAAGACATCGCGAACTTATTTTTTTTCATCATTCGTAATAGCCTAAAAGAATCTTCAGGCGATAACGTAAACAATAGTTCAAAATCCTCACCGTCAAAAAGGGCATTCTTTATTTTTTTGACGCCACGCGCCATAGGTATCCTATCCTCAAATATAATGGCCCCCAAAGCGCTGGCATAACTTAAACGGTTAAGATCAACTCCAAGCCCGTCAGACAAATCTATCATAGACGTGACCTTAAAATTCTTGACCAAAAAACGGGCTTCTTTTAAACGAGGTTCAAACGTCAGATGCTTGCCTAAAATGGAACCACCCAGCAAGCCTGAAACAAAAATGTGGTCTCCTGGCTTTGCTCCGCTGCGCAAGGCCAAATTCTTCTCTTCAACTTTGCCCGCGACAAAACAATCAATGACCAGTTTACTGGAACAGTTCGTGTCTCCGCCGATCACGTCTACATTGAACTTCCGCGCGCATGACGCCGCTCCCTTAAATAATTTCTGGGCCTCGGTTTGCGCGTTCTTTTTAGGCAGGCCCACGCTTATCAACGCGTATTGAGGCTCACCGCCCATGGCTGCGATATCGCTGATAGAGACAGCCATTGCCTTATAACCTACTTTCTTGTAACTTTCACCTTTCTTAAAATGTGTCCCCTCAACCAACATGTCAACCGTATAAAGCCGATAGCAGCCTTTAGCCCCGCGCACTACAGCCGCGTCATCACCTATAGAAACAACAACAGACGGATCGCATGGTTTAAGCGCCTTGGCGAACCGCTCTATTAAACCAACTTCCGTGATCTTTTTTAAAGGCATTACCATATGGAGCCCACCTTGAAATTCCTTTAGGCCGCGGGATACAAGGCCTTTATGCTTTCATAGAATGGTTTTTTGATTATGCCTTTTTCCGTTATGATCGCCGTTATTAAATTTGCCGGCGTCACATCAAAAGCCGGATTAAAGACTTTAATGCCTTCAGGCGCTATAGGCCTTTTAAAATAAAGGGCCGTCACTTCTTTTTTATCCCTTTCCTCAATTGGAATATCAGCTCCGGTGGACAAAGACAGGTCAAAAGTTGAAAATGGCGCTACGCAATAAAAAGGTATCTTATGGTAACGCGCCAAGACTGCCAGGCCATAAGTACCTATCTTATTGGCAAAATCTCCGTTAGCGGCTATCCTATCAGCTCCTACAAATACAGCATTGACCTTGCCTTTGCGCATGACATCAGCAGCCATATCATCGCATATAAGCGTCACATCAATACCGTTGCGCTTTAACTCCCATGTAGTCAGGCGCGCCCCTTGCAGCAAGGGCCTCGTCTCGCAGGCGTAAACCTTTATCATCTTTCCTTTTTCGCGCGCGCGGTAAAAAACTCCAAGGGCAGTACCATAACCACTGGTAGCAAGGCCTCCGGCATTACAAACCGTCATAAGGCTGTCTCGCGGCTTAATAAGCCTCGAGCCAAATTCACTCATCTTAAAACACATCTGTGTATCTTCATAGATCAGGCGCTCCACCTCTGTTTTTAAAAGCCCTAAAATATTTTTCTTTGATGCCCCTTGATGCGTTTCCACAATAGCCTGCATCATATTAAGCGCCCAAGAAAGATTAATAGCTGTAGGCCGGCTTGAGGCAAGATACCGATTCAGCTTCTTGGCTTCTTTAAACAAATCCTTGGCCTTTGCCTTGCGCATACCTAAAAAAAAACCAAGCGCGCCAGCGATACCTATAAGCGGCGCGCCGCGAACTTTTAATTTTTTTATAGCGCGCCAAACATCCGAGACACGCCGGCATTCTTCATATTTCAACGCTGCCGGCAGCCGCGTCTGATCAATCAACCTGATAGCGCCATTATGCCACGCTATAGGTTTTACGAATAATTTTTGTTCCATATCAGCCTCACTTTATTTTGCCAATACCCTCAACAATAGGCTTTTTTTAATTTCTATGGCGTTGCGCGGGCACACTTCCTGACAACATAAACAAAGGATACATTTTTCGCGCTCTATTACCATCTTGCCATTATCGTCGCGCATTGCCCCTGTCGGACAGATCTTCCTGCATGCCCCGCAAAATTTACAACGCGATCGCGAAACAACTGTCCGCATTACAAAAAAAGACATAAGCGCGCCTAGAGCCCACGATGGTACCTTTGAAATAACACTCGTTTTAGGCAAGACAAATCCTTTTGCCACAAAACCTCCGATATCTCCGCCTAATATCTTAATTGACGCCATGCCTTGCGGGCCCAAACCTCTCCTTAAAGCCTCTTTATTAGTGGGGACATCCCAAAAATCCACTTCCATCAGGCTAGACAAGGCCATATCAAGGCATAGCGCGTCAGGGCTTGATGCTATAAGGTCCATATTTCTTAGAGTTCCGGCTGAACCTGGGCCCTGGCCTTCCATCGCCACAACACCGTCTAAAATATTCAAGTCAGGCTTCTTTATTTCGTAAATATCCACTAACACCTTACTCAAGTCAGCGGGTTTAGGATTATCACGATGGGCCTTCATTTTAGACATACCGATCATAAGCCCAAAAAGATTCTTTATCCCAGCGGTCAGAACCGTAAGGCCGTGGGTCTTAAACTTCGGTATATTAATAAAGCGGTCACACTTGAAAACCCAGCCTGTCAAAGGATATCCGTTTTTTAAAACAGGATCAGTAAAATAAACAAGCTCTGCACCCTCTTCATTACAGACTTTTTTTATACCTGTCTTCTCATAAACCCGGTCAACATCCCTTTTCTCTCCCCAAACGCTCGGCGCGTCCCCGCAAAAAATATTTTTTGTTATAGGCCTTACCAGACGGATCACAGCGCGCAAGACTTCGGGATGCGTCGTTATACCCTTATCAGGCTCCGCGTCCGTCAAAAGGTTCGGCTTCAAAAGGACCTTTTCACCAGGCTTGACAAACCGCTCTATCCCGCCCAAGAGATCAACAGCGCGCTTTACCGCATCTTCAACCCGCGCGGTATCATAACTCTTACATTTTACCAAGGAAACCTGCTGTTTATTCATAGCCATAATTTTTGCACTCTGTCTTTGCCATTTTCAAAAGCAGGAATGCAATTTATGTTTTTCTATATGTATGTAACTTCATTATAAGATTTGTTTTTTAAACCACAAAAGGTCACTAAAATAGCCTTTTAAACATATTTTAACGCAGTACTGGTTCCTGCGAAGCAGACGATCAAGATGGGGCATGGCTTGGTTTGGCTTGAAGCAGGCCGTTTTGAGGCCGAGCCCGCCTGCCGGCAGGCGGGCATGGTCCCCTCCAAAAGTGGGAGAGCGAGGCCGAAAACAGAGCAAAGGCGAGCCGCTGAGCGAGACGAGCGTGCCTGCGCGAGACGAACCAAGATAGGCCCATACTTTAAAATATTGTCTGCGACAAAAATGTCGCGTTACGAAAGAACAAGGCGCTACTTTAAAATTTAAACTTACAAATTAAAGCCTAAAAAACTGCCTGGCGTTCTTGGTAGTTTCAATACAGGCCTTTTCAAAATCTACCCGCTTGATCATAGCTGCAGCATGCGCCAGTTCAACGATGTTCGCAGGCTCGTTGCGTTTGCCGCGCCTGCCTTCAGGAGGCAAAAACGGCGCGTCAGTCTCCAAAAACATCTTGTCCATTGGTGTTTGCCGCATCGCCTCTCTTATCGCGTCAGCCTTCTTGTAAGTGGCGTTACAGGTAAAAGAAACAAAATACCCGCGCCCTAGGCATTCTTTTAAAAAATCCACATCACCTGTAAAACAATGGATGACAACGCCTGATACGCTTAAAACCGGGAAATCTTTTAAAATACTCAAGGTTTTTTCCTGCGCGAGGCGCGAATGCACTATAAGCGGCAGCCTGGCCTCGATCGCAATAGCGATAAACTTACGAAAAACCTCTTCCTGCTTTTTTGGTTCAGATAAGTTCCTATAAAAATCAAGGCCAACTTCACCTATAGCAACGACTTTTTTCTCCTTCAGCAGACCCTTTAAAACCGGCCAATCCTCATCGCTGCACTCCTTGGCGTAGTGCGGATGTATACCCACGGTTGCATAGACTTCTGGGTATTTTCTTGCCAGCGCCGTGGCATCCTGCGCTGCTTTCAGGCTGGATGATACATTGATGATCGCCTCTACCCCAGCATCCAGGGCAGACTTGACAACAAGTTCGCGATCTGAATTAAAATCCGGAAGATCAAGATGGCAATGTGTATCTATAAGCATAAAAACATAACCTGTATTAAACGGGAATGATCCTCGGAAACAATGGCTCGCCCTTCTCTACGCGGTCAGATTTTATCTGGGACATGATCTTTGCGGCGGTCGCGGGCATAAAAGGTGTTAATTCTAAAGCAACAACACGGATCGCCTTTATAAGGACAGCGATGAAATTCTCTATTTCTCTTATCTTATTTTCCTTTTTTAAAGCCCATGGCTTTGTCTCTTCAATATATTTATTGCATATACCAACCAATTCCCAGATAGACGAAAGGGCCGAGATAAAATCAAGCCGGCCCAAAGACTCATCCACACTATCGGGCAATGCCTCTATTTTAGGCAAGACATTATCTTTGGCTAACGCGTCGCAAGACGCGTCAACAAAATCTGGTATCTTACCTGAAAAATACTTTTCCGCCATAGTCAATGTCCTGTATATTAGGTTGCCTAGATCATTTGCAAGGTCACCGTTAAAACGCCTGATCAGGGCTTCTTTTGAAAAAACCCCGTCAAGCCCAAACGGTACCTCCCTAAGCAAAAAATACCGATATACATCTATGCCAAATTCATCAATGACATCTAAGGGGTTTATCGCATTGCCAAGGCTCTTAGACATCTTCTCGTTGCCTACCTGCCACCACCCGTGGGCAAAAACCATCTTGGGAGGCTCTAGGCCTACAGCCTTAAGCATGATCGGCCAAAAAACAGCGTGTTGACGCAGGATATCCTTGCCTATAAGATGTATTACAACAGGCCAGAATTTTTCAAATTTAGTTTTATCTTGCGGAAATCCTAACGCGCTGACATAATTGATAAGCGCGTCAAACCATACGTACGTAACATGGTCAGGGCTAAAAGGCAAAGAAATGCCCCAGCTCATCCTAGCGCGAGGCCGCGAGATACAAAGATCGTTCAGCTTATTCTCTTCTAAAAAAGCCAAGACCTCATTGCGCCTTGAACCCGGATATATAAAATCAGGGTGACCCTTAATATACCGCAACAGCCAATCCTGATAGGCCGAGATCTTAAAAAAGTAATTGGATTCTTTTATCTTCTCAACCGACCGCTTGCAATCAGGGCAAATACCATCCGGGGCCTGCTTCTGTGTCCAAAACACCTCGCATGGCACGCAATAAAGCCCCTCATATTCACCCTGATAAATGTCACCTTTATCATAAAGCACCTGCAGAAAATACTGCACGGCCTTAATATGCCGCTCCTCAGTAGTACGTATAAAATCATCGTAGGTTATATCAAGTTTATCCCACATCTCTTTAAAACGCGGGATAATCCCATCCACGAACTCGATCGGAGACAATCCTTTATCTTCGGCTGCTTTTAAGACCTTCTGGCCATGCTCATCGGTACCAGTCAGAAAAAAGACATCATAACCGCGCGCTCTCTTGTGACGGGATAGGCAATCCGCGGCTATAGTCGTATACGAATGCCCGATATGAGGAAGGCCGTTCACGTAATATATAGGCGTTGTAATATAAAAAGTCTTATTCATTTAGCTTACTTCTTAAAACTCATTTCTACGAATTTTCCGTCATCTAGAACAACAGTAGCGATCCTTTTAAATACATTAATGGAAATGACCTTGCCGCGGCCTTCTGGCGTTTCCACGCGCTCGCCCTCTCGCGGCAAGCCGCGCGTCATCTCTTTATAACATTTATGTTCATAGGAAAGGCAGCACATAAGCCTCCCGCACAAACCGGATATTTTAGGAGGATTCAAAGAGAGGTTCTGGTCCTTCGCCATCTTTATTGTCACGGGTTCAAAATCTTTTAAAAACCTGCAGCAGCATAATTCGCGGCCACACGGCCCAAAACCTCCGAGCATCTTAGCCTCATCCCGCACGCCTATCTGACGCAACTCTATACGCGCCTTGAATATTTTAGCTAAGTCCTTTACCAATTCCCTGAAGTCAACGCGTCCTTCAGCGGTAAAATAAAAAAGTATCTTAGAACGGTCAAAGGCATATTCAGAACCCACCAATTTCATATCAAGCTTATGGTCGCGTATCTTCTGCGAACACGTGACAGAAGCCTCATGCGCTTTTTTTCGATTATCATCTATCTGTTTAAGGTCGGCATCGGAAGCCAAGCGCAGGACCTTCTTTATTGAATCGTCCATCTTTTCCGTCAGCACAGGTTCAGCCAACACCTGGCCGTAATCTATACCGCGCTCCACCTCAAGGATCACGAAATCGCCGCTTTTCAAAGTCAAGCCTGAAGCACGGTAACACAAAGCGCTGCCCATATCCCTCAATCTTACATGAACTATTACTTCCATAATTCAACCCTCATTTTTGTCAGCGCGATGCGCGCGTTTGAGTTCCGCTTAAGATCCCGCGCCGCGTCAGCTATGCTGACAAGCCGATCCTCTATCTCAGCGAAAGAGAAAGAATGCGCATCGCGCATTATATCGTCTTCTTTATCTACATTGATGAAACTTCTTGACTCGATCTTTGCCAAAAGCAGGTCCCTAAACCATGAAGAAAGGACAAACAGGACCTCTTTGATATTCTCCTGCCTGTCTTGCCTTTCTTTTGAAGACAGGTCCAAAAATACATCTAAACCGCAGTTCCTGTCTAACGCGTTCTTGATCATCTCATTCTTTCTTAAAAACAAACCGTCTTCATGGAATTTTAAAGCCGACCCCAGGCTGCCCTCAGATATCAAAGACAAATACGTTGCTGCCTCGGGAGACGCCCCCCATTGTTTTATAAGTATAGATTCTATCACTTCCTGTTTTAAAGATGAAAAAACTACTCTCTGACAGCGAGAAGCAATAGTAGGCAACACAGACTTCAGGGTATCGGCTAAAAGTATAATGACTGTATTTGCCGTGGGTTCTTCAAGGGTTTTTAAAAGCGCGTTTGAAGATTCATCGTTTAAAGCCCCTGCTTTTGTAACAATAAGGATCTTGAACAACGACTCAAACCCTCTTAAACTAAGCCGCCGGCAAGCCTCTCTGATGGCATCAATTTTTATAACCTGACCCTCCGGTGAAACTTCCTGTATATCCGGATGATTAGACGCGCCTGACGCAGCGGCTGCCGTAGCGCCTGCCTTAAGGCAGGAAACGCAGCTATCGCACGGCTCTGAGCCTAAAGGTTTTTCGCAGAGAAGGAGCTTGGCAAAATTCAAAGCTGCCTTTCTCTTGCCTATACCCTCAGGGCCGACAAATACGTACGCGTGCGCGATGCGGCCTGAACTAAAAGCCGCTTTTAAAAAAGTTATAGCGCCAGCTTGGCCTATGACGTCTTTGAAAGACACTTTTCCACCATCTTTCTGATCTTTGCCTGAGTCACGCTTATATCATCCGCTACTTGTATGATCTTTATCCTCCGAGGCTCGAGCCTGGCCAACACAAAATACCCTTGCCTGACGCGGCTATGGAACGCGTCCGGCCGCAACTCTATCCTATCAGGTGTTTTATTGTGTTTCAAATTTTCATAGCTCGTCCTGGAATCCAGAAGAAAGGTCATATCAGGTTTTATGCCACCCGTAGCCAGGCTGCATATTTTTTTAATAGTTTCTATCTCTAAACCGCAGCCAAAACCCTGATAAGCCATCGTAGAATCGCTGAATCGGTCGCAGAGCACGATACACCCATTTTTTAACGCCGGCCTTATCCGCTCCTCTACCAATTGCGCCCGCGCCGCCGCGTACAGCAGCATCTCAGCCATGGAAGACATATCCGTAGACCTCTTATCTAAAAGCAGTTTGCGTATCTTCTCGCCGATCTTGGTAGAACCCGGCTCCCGGATAAATATGGTATTATAGCCTCTGCTCTCTAAATAAGCGCTCAGAAGTTTGACCTGTGTTGACTTACCGCTTTTTTCAGGCCCTTCAAAAGTGATCAATCTGCCAGACAGTTTTTTTGTCACTAAGACTTTTCCTTATCTTCAACTTTTATGCCCTGCCGCAGAAGAAGATCGCGTATCTCATCGGCTTTTTTAAAATCTTTTTTATATCTGGCCTTTCTGCGTTCCTCTAACAAATTCTCAATATCGGCGGCGTCAAAACCGGTTGTTGAAGGACCAATGAATTTTATCCGCACCGCGGAAGATATATCCCTTGCGTTATCAAATGTCTTCAGGCGTAACCCTAAAACCTTAGCCAATCCTATTAAAACTTTAGATGTATATACTGCCGCCGGATAGGTATCACTGCTGAGAAGATATTTATTACCTAAGGCGAGCAATTCAAAAATGGCCGCCAGGGCTTTAGCTGTATTAAAATCATCATCCATAGCAGACTCAAATTTCTGCCTGAGGGCGTCAGTTTCTTTCTGCGCGACAGGTGCCGTGCCCTTTTTTAAAATATCTGTTTTGTATAAAAACTCTTCTATTTTCTCATAAGCCTTTTTCGTATGATCAAGGCCGCTATAGGTAAAATCCATCGGAGAACCGTAGTGGGCGCTTAAGAAAAACAACTTTAAGACATTGGGCTCATATTTTTTTAAGATATCCTGAATAGTAACAAAATTCCCCAGCGACTTAGACATCTTCTTGCCGTCTATGGTCAGAAGGCCGTGGTGTATCCAATACTTGGCGAATTTCTTACCGGTCAACGCCTCAGCCTGAGCTATTTCGTTCTCATGGTGAGGAAAGATAAGGTCCCTTCCGCCCGCGTGGATATCCATGGTCTGCGTCCTTAGATATCTCATGCTCATTGTAGAACATTCAATATGCCAGCCAGGCCGCCCCATACCCCAGGGACTCCTCCAGGAAGGTTCTCCCTCCTTGGACTTTTTCCAAAGCGCGAAGTCCAGGGGATCCTTCTTTTTATCGTCATTCTCTATACGCACGGCTGTCTGCATTTCATCCAAACCCTGCCCTGATAGCCGGCCGTAATCAGAAAAGGAACGCACTGAAAAATAGACATCGCCATCCACATCATAAGCGTTCCCCTTGTCTACTAATTGTTTAATATGGTCTACCATATAATGGACATTCTCAGTTGCCAGCGGCTCAAAATCAGCCTTATCTATCTCAAGCGCGGCTAAGTCACGGTAATAATTCTTGATATAACGCTCCCTGGTATCGTTAAAACTGACGCCATCTTGCCTGGCGCGGTTGATTATCTTATCATCCACGTCAGTAATATTCCTGACAAGTTTGACATTAAAACCTCTGTATTCCATGTATTTCTTAAGACAGTCAAAAATAAAAAGGCTGCGCGCGTGGCCTACGTGGCAATCGTCATAAACCGTGACACCACAGGTATACATTTTTACTTCCTGAGGCGCGGCGGGTATGAACTCTTCCTTTTTCTTTGACAGTGTATTCTGAATAAATATCATCATTGCCCTTTTCTTTCAAGTTTCGCGATACGCTCTTCTAACTCCTCTAAAGACTGTTTTAACGGATCAAGAACGTGGATATGGTCTAGTTCCGTTTCAATTTTTTTACCATCCTGTTTGGTGATCCGCCCTGGCACGCCCACTACCGTAGAATTAGCAGGGACGTCTTTGACAACTACGGCATTAGCGCCTATATAAGAATTATTACCTATTGTTATGTTGCCCAATATCTTTGCGCCCGTTCCTATGACCACGTTATCACCTATATTGGGATGCCTTTTGCCCTTCTCTTTGCCGGTTCCGCCTAAGGTCACGCCCTGATAAAGAGTCACATTCTTGCCCACAACAGCTGTTTCGCCTATTACAACGCCCATGCCGTGGTCAATAAAAAGCCCTTCGTTGATCTGCGCCCCAGGATGGATCTCTATACCCGTCAAAAACCTAGCCAACTGCGAGAAAAATCTAGGCAAGATCGGGATCCTTAATTGGAATAACAGGCGGGATATTTTATGCAGCACAATAGCATGGAGCCCCGAATACAAAAGGACAACTTCCAAATAACTCCTGGCAGCGGGATCCCTGTCAAATATAGCATCTATCTCTCTTCTGAAAGCCGTTAGCAAAAGAATGATCCAGGCGAGAATAGCTATAATAAAAAACAGGAATACATCAAATAAACAGATCATAATAGCCTCCTAATCACTTTTATCTCACCTATCTGCGAATGAATTACCATATACAAAGTTGGTGACTTCTTAAAAGAAAAAATTGGTTGAGCTATGGCGACTTCAAAGGAGAGCGCAAAATTCGGCGGCGCTAATAGCGCAAAAATGCACTGTTTGAGCCGTTTCCTTAATGTTTTATCCAGGGCGAGTTGTGCATTTTTAGGCGAATTTTGTGCGGTGCGTAAGCACTCCTTTGACTGAAGCCGGAGACTAAGCAATTTTTTCAAAGAACACAAGAATGCTTATTTAATCTTTTCGATCAAAACAACGGCATACGCTGCCGCCGCCTGGCCTTTGCCGATAGCGCCAACACCTTCGTGCGATGTAGCCTTTACAGAAACCGCATCTTGAGTTATTTTCAATATCTTCGCGATATTGACTTTCATCTCTGGCTTAAAAAACGATATCTTAGGGCGTTCCAAAAGCAGCATCACGTCAACATTGACTACCTTATAAGACTTACCCCGTAAGATACTCGCGACTTTTTTCAATATTACAGAGCTTGAAATATCTTTATACCTGCGGTTAGAGTCAGGAAAATATTTTCCGATATCATCCTCACCCATCGCGCCCAAAAGAGCGTCGCAAACAGCGTGAAGAATAACATCCGCGTCCGAGTGCCCCAGAAGGCCCCTGGAAAAAGGAATATGAACGCCTCCCAGAATAAGTTTTCTATTGGGCGCGAACCTATGAATATCATATCCAATGCCAATACGGTACGCCATAATAAAATTTTTATGTTCTTCCGTAATTATTGTGTATAGTTATAAGATTTTGATCGTGTTGTTCAGTAGTATAAAGAGGCATGTTATAAGCGAAGAGTTTTTCGAAAAATATTTGGCAAAAACTGTTTGAGCTCGTCATGGCGATAACCGACGAGCGAGTTGTTTTTGCCTTTTTCGAAAAACTTCTCGCGAATGCCGAGCGGATAAAAAACATAATCAAAAACTTACACATTTGTTTAAATACTGATCTTTCTTTGGATCGTAAAATTTTCAACCGTGGACTATTCTATCGCCTTTATGCTTGCTATAGCTTCCGCGAAAACTAGATCTTCCTGAGTAGTTATCTTAATATTAAAATAAGACCCTCTGACCACGCGAACTTTCTTGCCCATAAGCTCAACGAGCGCGGCATCATCCGGCGCGGAGTACGAACTCGCTCTGAGATAAGCCTTCTGTATCAACTCGCGGTCAAAAGCCTGAGGCGTCTGTATCTCCCACAGGCGCTCGCGCTTTAAAGTCTCTTCAACCACGTATCCTGTATTAACTTTTTTTATGGTAGATTTTACAGGCACGCCCAAAACAGCCGCCCCTGACACGAAAGCCTCCTCAATAACGCGACTGATAGAACCCTCGTCCACAAAAGGACGCACACCGTCGTGTATAACAACGATCTTTGTCTTTGGATCTATAGCTTCAAGGCCGTTGCGCACAGACTCTTTCCTGGTGGCCCCGCCCGCGATAACGCGCGCTACTTTAGAGATCCTGTATTTCTTAACAAATTGACACGCCTTTTGGAAGCCTTCTTTATTAAATACGAGGATGATCTTATCTATCAAGGGATGAGCCTGCAAAACTTCCAGAGTATAGATGATAACGGGTTTACTTCTTATTTCAACGAGGGGTTTCGCTTGGCCCAGGTTCATCCTGACGCCCAACCCTGCTGCCGGCACAATAGCTGTGATCTTCGCGCCCTGGATCATTTGCTTGTATGGTTCTCCGGCTTGGCAAAGACCATCCTGCCAGCCTGTGTCTGAAGCACTGACGTAATTACCACGCGAATAGATTGATTGATGTAACGACGCGCGTCTTCCACCACGATCATAGTACCATCTTCAAAATAAGCTATAGCCTGATTATGCTCCTTGCCTTCCTTCATGGGCCTGACTTCGATAGTCTCTCCCGGCAATACGACGGATCTCAAGGCATTAGCCAATTCATTTATGTTGAGCACCTTGACGCCCTGAAGCTCTGAGATACGATTAAGATTAAAATCAACAGTAAATACCTTTGCCTCAAGGAGCTTAGCCAACAAAATAAGTTTCGCGTCAACGTCGCGCGTTTCAGGAAAATCCTCTTCGTGGACAACAAGGTTAAAACGCGGGTCTGCTTGTATGATATGCAATATATCAAGCCCCCGCCTTCCACGCTGGCGTTTGATGCTATCTGAAGAATCCGCGATACCCTGCAGTTCTTTTAATACAAACCGCGGGACCACCAGGCGCGCCTCAATGAACGACGTCTTTAAAATATCAATAACCCTGCCATCAATGATAGCGCTCGTGTCCAAGATCACCGTATCGGTCTTTTCATCCTGCCTGCGGAACTTTACATAAGGTATGATCAGATTGAATTCATCACGCCCGCGCAGCGCTATAGCCATGCCGAGATATGAAAAAGAAAGTGTCAGCAAATATGCCGTAATATCCTTCATAGACCTATCAAGTGGGAAAACTGAAAAAAGGGCCGCTGTCATCATCTTGGCTATGACCAACCCTAACAAAAGCCCAAATACGGCGCTGGATAAACCACGCACAGAGATCCCCCGCATGCCGGCTTCAAGGATAATTATCAAAAACCCAAAAATAAAACCGCCCGAAGAAGCCCACAAAACGTTAAGATTATTAACATCACCTACCTGGTAACCAACCAACGTGCAACAAATAAGAAAAAGTATCCGAATAAATAACATCGTCATGTTCATAATTTACCCTCAGCTTTCTGTTAATAAATTATTCCGCAGCCCAGAAAAAACGCACCCGGCACTCCTTATCAGCCGGGGTGCAGCCTGCCAAGGAAAATATCCGTAGGCAATTTTCCCGGCGCTTAGGCAAGGAATTGATCATTCCCTCCATAAGTTATTAATAGCGCCTTTAAGATCGTCTACTGGCACGAGCTTCATCCCGCCAAGCTCCATAGCTTTGACAGTCTCATAGTTTGATCTCGGCAAAATACATTTTTTAAAACCCAACTTCTTGGATTCGTTGACGCGCATCGTAATATTCGCGACACTCCTGGCCTCAGAGGCCAGGCCGATCTCGCCTAAAGCCACTGTATCAAAATCAATTATCTTATCCAGACAACTTGAAGCAACCGCTAAGCAGACGGCCATATCAACTGCGGGATCTTCTATTTTCATGCCTCCTACCACATTAACAAAGACGTCCTTATCAAATAATTTTAAAGAAAGCCTCTTCTCTAACACAGCCACTAACAGGCTAAGACGATTATAATCAATACCCTGGGCCTTGCGCCGCGTCACTCCGAAATTCGCCTTAGTAACGAGCGCCTGAACCTCAACAAGTATGGGCCTGCTGCCCTCAAGTATAGGTACTACTACGCTGCCTGATGCCTCACAGGGACGCTGGGCTAAAAATATATTTGAAGGATTTTTTACCTCTATAAGCCCTTCCTGAGTCATCTCAAAAACACCTATTTCGTTCGTTGAGCCAAACCTATTCTTGATAGCCCTAAGAACCCTGTAATTTGAAAACCTCTCACCCTCAAAATAAAGGACCGTGTCAACAATATGCTCCAATACCCTTGGGCCTGCCAACTGCCCTTCTTTAGTCACATGCCCTATTAGAAATATGGAAATACCGCTCTGTTTTGCTAACTGCGTCAATATATTGGCGCATTCTCTCACCTGGCTAATCGAGCCGGCGCTTGAAGAAAGTGACGGGGCATACACCACTTGAATGGAATCAATTACCACCACATCCGGAAGGAGTTTTTTTATAAACCCTATAACGACATCTATATCAGTCGCGTTAACTATGTATAGCGATCCCGTAGATCTCGCGCCAAGCCTGTCAGCGCGCAACTTAGTCTGTTGAACAGATTCCTCCCCTGATACATAAAGTATTTTTTTACCTTTTTGAGCTAACCTATGGCCGAGCTGCAAAGATATGGTGGACTTGCCGATGCCAGGGTCTCCGCCTATCAAAACCACACAACCCTTGACAATACCTGAACCTAACACCCTATCAAGCTCAGCTATATCAATAGTCGTCCTGTCTTCTTTCAAAAACTTAACGCTGGAAAGAAGCACGGGTTCCTGGCAATGCCCTATCGCCGCGGAACGCGGCTTAGCGCTCACTTCCTCTTCAACAAAAGTATTCCAATTTGAGCAATCCGGACACTTGCCTAACCACCTCGGTGAGCTAAAACCGCAATTCTGGCATATAAACACTATTTTGAACTTTTGAATGATTTTCGCCATTAAATTTCAGAGATCTGATAAAACCAAATTTTGCGCTGGCAAAATTTTATTCTTTCGTGATCAACTTCAATATTAATAACATAAGCAAAAACTTATCCATTTTCTTATTACTGCGCCTCTCTGGGCCTAAACAATAACTTCCAGGGATGTTTCTTTAGATCAGCAAACATCTCTTCAATATCCGTATAAAGCCTATCATCTGTGAACAGTTTGCCTACTGTGCCTTTACCTTCATTTATGTTCTTTAATATTGGATTTAATGTATCTATGGTCTCCTTTAAGCTGCCCATCATAGACTTTGCCTGCAAGGCCATATCCTTCGCCAAGTCCGTAACCTCCTGGACGGAAGTAGGGTCTTCACCCAAAAGACAGCCTTCCTCGGATAAAACGTATTTGTAATCTGTGCCTGGAATAACCTCCAGGTATTTTTCTCCCATGAGGCCAAGCGTGTTGACCCAAGCTCGGGAATCCCTGGGTATCACTGCATCAACATCCATATAGGCCTTAATGATTACCTTCGAGCGGCCCTTGCTGTCATAGGTCAGCTTGATCTCTTTGACCTCTCCTTTGTCAACTCCGGCCACGCGCACCGGGGCTCCAACCTTGATGCCGTTAGCAAAACCAAAGATCACTTTAATGTTATATCCCACCCTCATCAGTTTAGAACCGCCTATTAAAAGCACAAACCAGGCCAGAATAACAATGCCCATAAAAATAAATATGCCAACTTTCAATTCCAAAGCTTTTGACTTCTCAGCCATAGAACCTCTCTTTGTTTAGTCTATATTCTTTATAATAGAACTCTGTCCCTCAGTAATGGGGCCGTGCGCGGCGCCCGTGATAAATTGGTGCACATATGGATTATGAGAATACCTGATCTCATCAGGCGTACCTTCAGCGATTATCTTGCCATCATAAAGCATGGCTATCCGGTCTGCCACTTTATAGGCGCTGCGCATATCATGCGTGACAACAATAGAGGTGACTTTCAGCTTGTCGTGAAGCTCATCTATCAAAAGATTGATAGCGTCAGCGGTTATGGGGTCAACGCCGGTCGTCGGTTCATCGTAGAGGATGATCTTGGGCCGCGTGCAGATGGCGCGCGCGAGCGCCACGCGTTTTTTCATACCGCCGCTAAGATCAGCGGGCATATAATTCTCAATACCATAAAGCCCCACAAGCGCCAGCGATTCCCTGACACGCCTGCCTATCTCATCCTGAGAAATGCTCATATGCTCATATAAAATAAATCCGACATTTTCACCAACCGTCAAAGAATCAAATAAAGCGCCTCCCTGAAAAACCAGGCCTATCTGCATATGCAGTTCATTAAGTTCTTTTCCTTTTATTGAAAGGACATCTTTGCCGTCTACGCGGACCTCGCCCGCGTCAGGTTCTAAAAGACGGACTATATGTTTCAAAGTAACGCTCTTTCCTACGCCTGACCTGCCGATTATGACCTTTGTCTCGCCTTCCTCAACACTCAGCGACATACGGTCCAAAACCTGTTTTCCACCAAGATTTTTTGAGACATCCACCAACTCGATCATTGCCATATTCTATCAACTCCAAAAAATATAAAATAACGCCGTAAAGAAACAATCCGCGGCAATGATCATAATGAAAGTATTGACGACCGACCTTGTAGTAGCTTTTCCAACGCCTTCAGCCCCGCCCCTAACGTTTAAGCCCTCATAACAGGCGATAATAGCTATGATCATACCGAAAAATATGGTCTTGATAAGGCCTGTAAAAATATCTTTATAGACCAACGTCTGAAACGTCATATTCATATATAAACTTGAGCGAATGCTTAAGCGATATACGCCGATAAGATACCCTCCGAAGATACCTATGGCATTTGCAAAAAGCGTCAATATAGGCATCATTATAGTCAGGCTTAAATAACGAGGCACGACCAGATATTTTATTGGATTAGAGCCCAAGGTGGCAAGCGCGTCAACCTGTTCAGTGACCGTCATAGTGCCCAATTCAGCGGTGATGCCCGCGCCGCAGCGGCCGGCTACTATAAGCGCCGTAATGACAGGGCCTAATTCACGCGTCAGCGACACAGCAACAATGCTGGCAATATATATCTCAGAAGACATCTTCTGCATGATATAAGCGGTCTGAAGGGCTAAGATCATGCCTATAAAGAATGATACGAGCGAAACGATCGGCAGTGAGTCCACGCCTATCTTCTTGGCTTGTTCAAAAATGCGCCTGACACCCAGCGGTTTCCCATGGATAAAGGAAAGCGTTTGAAAAGTAAGGTTGAATAATCCACCGAAAAAATAGACGGACACCATCACCTTTTCGCCGAGCGAGATATAATAATTTTTTTTGAATAATATCATTAATAACTCAGTTATGCGGATCTATTGAAACGTAAGCTCTTGCTTATCATTCAGATGCGTGACCTTAATGTGCAAACCTTCTTTGGTCCTGCCGGCTATGATCTCTTCTGCCAAAGGGTCTTCCACATAACGCTGAATAGTCCGCTTAAGGGGCCTGGCTCCGAAAATTGGGTCAAAACCTTTTTCAATAAGAAAACCTTTGGCCGCCTGGTCTAACTCCAGTGTCACCTTCTGTTCCCCAAGCCTGTCCTGCACTTCTTTTATTTCTAACTCAACTATATTAAAGAGATCTTCCTTTTCAAGCGGGCGAAAAACGATCACGTCGTCTATCCTGTTCAAGAACTCAGGCTTAAAAGTCCTTTTAACCTCTTCAAGAAGCTTCTCCTTCATCTGCTGATAGTTCATGTCAGTTGACTGTGCTTTGAACCCGAGAGAACCTTGTTTACGCAATATCTCAGCTCCCACGTTTGAAGTCATGATGATGATGCAATTCCTAAAATCAACTTTTCTGCCGAAACTGTCTGTGAGCCTTCCATCTTCCAAGACCTGAAGCAAGAGATTGAATACATCGGGATGCGCCTTTTCAATCTCATCCAAAAGTATCACAGCGTAAGGCCTGCGGCGTATCTTTTCCGTCAGCTGGCCGCCCTCTTCATATCCTACGTATCCGGGAGGCGCTCCCACGAGCCTTGAGACATTAAACTTCTCCATGTATTCCGACATATCCAACTGCACCAAAGCATTCTCATCCCCGAACATGAATTCAGCCAAAGCCCTGCCCAATAAAGTTTTGCCTACACCTGTAGGCCCTAAAAAAATAAACGACCCTATAGGCCTGCGCGGATCCTTGATGCCTGCGCGCGAACGCCTCACAGAATGGGCGATCGCTTTTATGGCTTCACTCTGGCCTACGACCCTGCCTGAGATCTCTTGTTCTATCTTTAATAATTTCTCGCCTTCTTTCTGTTCAAGCCTGATAATAGGAATGCCTGTGATCTTTGATACGATGGCCGCAATATCCTCTTCGGTTATCTTTGGCCTTGCTTTTGACCGCTCTTCCTGCCACTTCTTTTTTTCCTCATCCAGCTTTTGCCTGGACTGGCGCTCCTGGTCGCGCAGGGTCGCGGCCTTTTCAAAATCCTGATTTTTTATAAAGATCTCTTTTTCTTTTCTTAGCTCCTCTACGTTTATCTCCATCTGTTTGATATGCGGTGGCGCGGTCAATATCGCGAGCCTCGCCCTGGAGCCGGACTCATCGATAAGATCAATGGCTTTATCCGGCAGAAAACGTCCGCTCACATACCTGTCTGAATATTTAACAGCCGCCACAACTGCCTCGTCTAAATATTCCACGTTATGGTGCTGCTCATACTTATCACGCAGGCCTTTTAATATCTCTACCGCCTCATCCACGGACGGCGGATCCACCATGATAGTCTGAAAGCGCCGCTCGAGCGCCGCGTCTTTTTCAATATGCTTCCTATATTCATCCGGCGTCGTAGCTCCGATACATTGGATCTCGCCGCGCGATAAAGCGGGCTTTAATATATTTGAGGCGTCAATAGCCCCCTCAGCCGCGCCAGCTCCCACCAGCATATGCAACTCGTCAATAAATATCATTACGTCACGAGAACGCTTGATCTCATCCATAACGGCCTTTATGCGTTCTTCAAACTGCCCCCTGTATTTTGTGCCGGCGATCATCAACGCCAGGTCTAATACAATTATCCTCTTATTGGCTAAAATTTCAGGGATATTGCCCATAATGATCTGCTGAGCTAAACCTTCCACTATAGCGGTCTTGCCTACGCCTGCTTCACCCAAAAGCACAGGATTATTCTTTGTCCTTCTGGCGAGTATCTGAATGACGCGTTCTATTTCGTTCTTGCGCCCGATGACAGGGTCCAGCTTACCCTCTTTAGCCAAAGCCGTAAGGTCTCTTCCAAAAGCATCCAAAGCGGGCGTCTTTGATTTTGAAACAGGCTGGGAGCCAAAACCCGGAGTGGCTGATCCCAAAAGCTCCATGATCTCGGTCCTGACCCTGTTTAAGTCAAGGCCCAGATTCAATAACACTTGAGAAGCTACACCTTCTCCCTCGCGAATAAGGCCCAACAATAAATGCTCTGTGCCTATATAATTATGGCCTAAAGAACGCGCCTCTTCCGCCGCCAGCTCCAGCGACTTTTTAGAACGCGGCGTAAAAGGGACGTCTCCCTGGATCTGCGTCGCCGGCCCTGGCTGAACGAGCTTTTCTGTTTCTAAGCGTATGCTTTCCAAACTTAAACCAAGTTTTTGAAGCACGGCCGCGGCAACACCTTCTCCCTCGCGTATAAGCCCTAAAAGCAAATGTTCTGTGCCGATATAATCGTGGTTAAACCTCCTTGCCTCTTCTTTGGCAAGGACTATGACTTTTCTCGCTCTCTCAGTAAATCTATTAAACATCCTCTATCCTCCGATCCTTTCCCTGATGATCTGCGCGCGCTTTACATCGCGTTCATTCGCCGATAATTTTTTGTTTTCAAATTTCTGTAAGTGAGAAGGCTGCGTCAAAATAAACAATTCGTTAATAAGGCTGCGTTCAACATCAACAACTATGCCTAAGTCAGCGCCTAGCCGCAGCATTGACAAAAGCTCAACAGTCTCGTTGCTTGAGATTATGTGAGCGTTCTTAAGCGTGCCATAAGAACGCCATATCCTATCTTCAAGCATCTCTCTATGCTCGGCTACGAGTGATTCCCTGGCCTTTTCCTCCTGTTCAATTATCTGTTTAATAACGCCTTTAATATTGCCCAGTATCTCTTCTTCCTTTGAACCTAAAGAGACCTGATTGGATATCTGAAAGAAATTACCCGAAGCCTGAGTGCCTTCGCCATATAGGCCGCGCGTAGTGAAACTTAATTTCGCGATAGCCTCAAGCACGCGATTGATCTGACGTGTCATAACCAGAGCAGGCAGATGCAGCATTATAGACCCCCTCATACCCGTGCCTGTATTAGTAGGACAAGCAGTAAGATATCCCCACTCCTTCTTAAAAGCATAAGTAAGCACCTCTGAAAGGCGATTATCAATAGAATCCATTATGCGCCACGTCGTATCCAAGTCAAAACCCGACTCCATGACCTGAATACGCAAATGGTCTTCTTCGTTAACCATAATAGCGACATTTTCATCCGGGTTTATGAACAAGGCTTTCTGGCTGGAGCGTATCGCGTGTTCATTAGACATTAAATGGCGCTCCACTAAAAATTGTTTGTCCACGTTATCAAAATCATCAAGCCTTAAAAAAATACCATCTTTAAGCTCCGGCGTCTTTTCAAACGCGGCCGCGGCAAGGGCTAAGACCTGTTCGCTGTCAGGCTTCTTAGCCCAATGAGGAAAAGGGAACTTTTCCAGATTCCTCGCCAGGCGTATTCGTGAAGAGATAACAATATCCGAATTAGGGCCGCTGCCTTTAAGCCAACTCGCTGTCCGGTCCAACATGTCTTCAAACTTCATTGTTTAGCCCTCTTTTTCTTCTCTGGTTCTTTATTATTCTGCGGCTCTTTCATTTTTGATTCAGATTCCTTGATCGCGTCACGCAACAAAGCGGCCTCTTCAAAATCTTCCCGCTCAATAGCTTGCTGCAAACTCACCTTCAGCTCATTAACAGTTGGGGATTTTGTCTTAAGGACTTCTGAATAGGCGGCTTCGGAAATACCCTTAGGCGATTTGCCGACATGCTGGTTCGCGCCATGAATGCGCTTCAACAAAGGGCCCAGATATTTAGCAAACGCGGTATAGCACTCTCCACAACCGAGCCTTCCTATTTTCCTAAAATCCTCATATGTCAGGCCGCAAGCGCTGCAATGCATCGCCGCCGTAGCCTCTTTATCAACGGAGCTTAACTGCTTACCATAATCCACAAGGCCCGCCAAAAGGTCTGATAGACCAAACTGCTGTTCCATCTGCATACTTTTTTTTCTGGCGCAATCATCGCAAAGATGCAATTCGCTCATCTTATCATCAACGATCTCAGTCAGATGGACTGTTGCCTGATTTTTATTACAGATATTACAGATCATAACGCGTGCCTTCTTTTTTAGTCAGCTTTTTAAACTCTTCTGTCAGTTTTAACGTATAAACTCCCACTCTGCCAAGGCCGATCTCGCGGCCATCCATAAGAACAACAGGTATGATCTCAGCCGCGGTACCTGTCAAGAAAACCTCATCAGCATTAAAAAGGTCAAAGCGCGTGATAGATGCCTCCTGAGGACGCAATCCGGCTTTGCCCGCGATGCCCAACACCGCTCTTCGCGTGATACCGTTTAAAATACCAGAATGAACAGCAGGCGTTAAAAGGGCCCCATCCCTGACCATAAAAATGTTATCTCCCGTGCACTCGGTCACAAAACCGTTCTGGTCCAGCATTATAGCCTCAGACACGCCAGCGTTGATCGCCTCTATCTTACCTAAGATATTATTGAGATAATTTAAAGACTTGATCTGCGGATTAAGCGCCTCGGATATGTTCCTGCGCGTCGGCACGGTAACGATCCTTAAGCCCTTTTTATACAACTCCCTCGGGTAAAGCGCGATCTTGTCAGTAATAATAAAAATTGTCGGATGAGGGCAATTCCTTGGGTCAAGGCCCAGGTCGCCTTCTCCTCTGGTAACTACCAAACGGATATACGCGTCCTTTAATTTATTAGCCCGAAGAGTCTTGATGACGGCTTTCTCCATATCAAGCTGCGTCATCGGTATCTTCAGGGATATCGCGTGAGCTGAGGCGTATAAACGGCTGATATGTTCTTTTAATTTAAAAACGAGGCAATTATAAGAACGGATGCCTTCAAATACACCGTCGCCATACAATAAGCCGTGGTCAAACACAGAAACCTTCGCCTCATCTTTTTTAACCAATCTTTTGTTAATGTAGATCAACATGATCCCTCCGTTATACTGCCGTCCAAAATATTTATAATACGGCGCGACCCTATAGCGAGCTCACGGCTATGAGTCACTATCACCACAGTCGTCTTTTTTGTCTGATTCAAACGCGACAACATCTCGCTTATCTGCTTTCCGGATGCATGGTCTAAATTGCCCGTAGGCTCATCGCAAAAAAGTATCTCAGGGTCATTCATAAGAGCCCTGGCTATAGCCACCCTTTGCTGTTCTCCCCCGGAAAGCTCGGATGGCCTATGCTTGACCCTCTCGGATAACCCCAGATCGCCAAGCAATCCAAGCGCCTTCTTTTTAAGTTCCTTTATATCTATGCCTTTTTTTAACAACCCCGGCATTAAGACATTCTCAAGGGCGTTGAATTCGCGCAAAAGATGATAGAATTGAAATACAAAACCAAATCGCGTATTCCTGATCATCGCCTTCTCCATATCATCAAGATTGGAAAGGCAAAAATCATCAAGGAACACACTGCCTTGCGTCGGATCATCCAACCCGCTTAAAATATGCAGGAGCGTTGATTTACCGGCCCCCGAAGGCCCTACTATACTTAAAAATTCGCCTTTAGCGATCTGAAGGCTGGACTCCTTTAAAACACAAAGTTCTTTTGTCCCGTTAAAATATACCTTTGTGATCTTATTCGCTCTCAACATTATTCATACCTTAAGGCATCTACAGGATTAAGCCTGGCTGCCTTGAAAGCGGGATATATAGTCGCTAGAAAAGTGATCAAAAAAGCGCTTCCAGCGATAAGCCCAATATCCTGCCACCTCAATGATACCGGCAGCTTATCAATATAATAGATATCCGCGGGCAGTTGAATAAACTGGTATTTCTTCAGCAAAAGGCAAAGAATAACTCCGCTTATTATACCAAAAAATGTGCCTGTTAATCCAATGATTAAACCGCCCCACCTAAAAATGTTGCCAATAGTCTTTTGAGGCGTGCCTATGGCCTTTAAGATACCTATGTCCTTGGTCTTTTCCACTACCATCACGATAAGCGTACTGATAATATTAAAACAGGCGACTAATACAATAAGCGTCAGAATGACGAACATAGCTAGTTTCTCAAGAGCTAACGCGGCAAAAAAGTTTTTGTTGATCTCCATCCATGTCCTGGTATGCAGCCCGACAGGCAGGATCTTCTGGAGCTCTTGTTTAACGCGGGGCGCGTCATAAGGATCCTTGAGCTTAATACCTACCTGAGTGATAAGATGCCCGACCCCGAAAAATTCCTGCGCGTCGCTAATATTCAAAAAGGCAAAGTTCAGGTCATAATCATACATGCCGGTATGAAATACACCGCTGACTTTATAAGTCGTATTAAGCCCTAACACAGGCGACGACAAGACGCATTCATCGCCTTTTTTTATGCCAAGCACCGAGGCCAGCTCCTGGCCTAAGACCACACTGCCTCTCGGCAATACAAGATGGCCTTCTTTAAGGTAATCTTTTATTCTTGTAACACTCTCTTCTATTGAGGGATCTATGCCTTTAATGTTAAGGTTTAAGACCTTATCCTTATAATAGAGAAAGGCCTGCCCGCTGACGTATGGAGCCACGACTTCTACTTTTTTAACTGACTTTATCTTCCGTGAAAGAGCCGCGAAATCAGCTATGCCATCTTCGCTATGAACGATCACCTGAGGGTTAGAGCCTATTATCTTGTCTTTCAGGTCATTATCAAAACCTGTCATAACTGCTATGACTATAATCAACGCCATAACACCTATTGAGACGCCCAGGCATGAGATCAAACTGATTATGGAGATAAACCGCTCTTTCTGCAAATTTAAAAAATAACGCCTAGCTATAAAAAACTCAAAATTCATGTTTTGTCCGGACGAAGAAGCGGAAATAGGATAACATCCCTTATAGAGGCCTGATCTAATAAAAGCATGCATAAGCGGTCAATGCCTATGCCTAAGCCGCCTGTAGGCGGCATACCGTATTCCAACGCTTCAACAAAATCTTCATCAAGGCATCTGCCATCCGCGACATCGTCTTTTATCTCTTCTTGAAGCCGGAGCTTTTGTTCAATAGGGTCATTTAACTCAGAATAAGCGTTAGCGACTTCCATACCTGCCACATACAATTCAAACCTATCGGATATGAGAGGATCTTCTTTCTTGTTCTTAGCCAAAGGGCACAGGACGCTAAAGTATTCCGTGAAAAACACAGGCTGCGTAGGAGCGTCTTGCGTCAATATCTCCTCAACTAACTTCACGATCTGAGACCTTGTGAGGCGATCTTCAACAGGGCGCCCTTTCTTTTTCAGTTTTTCTATCATAACGCGCGCCTCGTCCTGCGGCTCAATACCGAAGTTCTCTTTAACGGCCCGCGCGAATGAGCGCCTAGGCCATGGCGGAGTTAAGTTTATTTTTTGCCCCTGATATTCTATCTCAAGTTTGCCTAATACAGCCTGTGCCACATGAGCAAAAATATCCTCAGTCATCTTCATCATGTCTTCATAGTCACAATAAGCCGCGTACAATTCCAACATAGTGAATTCAGGATTATGCCTTGTTGAAACGCCTTCATTCCTAAAACTACGGTTTATCTCATATATCTTTTCAAAACCGCCTACTATAAGGCGTTTGAGATACAGCTCAGGCGCTATGCGCAGATAAAGCTGCATAGCATATTCATTGTGATGCGTCTTAAACGGCCTTCCCGCGGCTCCTCCTGGTATCGTATGCATCATGGGCGTCTCTACTTCCAGAAAACCCTTTTTATTAAGAAAATCGCGGATCGCGCTGATTATCTTAGAACGCGCGATAAATATCTCTCTTACCTCTGGGCTTGCTATGAGGTCAATATATCTCTGACGATAGCGTATCTGAATATCTTTTAAGCCATGCCATTTCTCAGGTAACGGCCTTAGGGATTTAGAAAGAAGCGTAAAGCGCGCCACTTTAAGCGTAGGTTCTCCGGTATGCGTCTTAAAAGTCTCACCCTCAACGCCTACGATATCTCCTATATCAAGCTTATTAAAAAGCTCAAAATCCGTTTCTGTCAAAGGGTCATCTTTTCTGACGTAAAGCTGCAGCCTGGCTTCCTGGTCACGAAGGTCAGCAAAACATACCTTACCGTGCTTTCTTTTAGCCATTAAGCGGCCTGCCAAGACCACTTTTTCATTTTCCTTGAAAAAAGACAATAACTCCTTGATAGAGCTCGTCTTATCAAATTTTTTACCGTAAGGATCAAAACCAGCTTCTTTGAAAGATCTTAGTTTATCTATCCTCTGCTGAATTATATCATTTAATTCCATGACAAAACCTCACATTGTGTAGAAGACACACCTTGCCGTATTGGATCGGCAAGTGCGCCGCTATGTGCGGCGCAACACCAGCGCAATTTCGCCGCTGGGCGAACACTGGCCAAATTCAGATATGGGCCAGATATAGACTAGCGCCCGGCGCTAATCAAAAAAACACTATAAAAACCCATACTCGTCTTCGGGCATCCCACAGTTTCTATCAAAGCGGTATGAAAAGTATTGGCCCTTATTATATCTGAGCGCTCAGACGGTGTCAATTGCAATTGCAGCTATGGGGAAGGAGCTATTTCCTGGCAAAAACATGCCTGTTGACACGCTTGGCTTTAAAAAAGCCTACAGTAAATTCAATAGCCTTTTTTGTGTCAAAATCTCTGCATGAAAATACATTGATATAAGCAGAGTTCCACAACTCCGAAAAATGGCCCGTGATAGAACTCGTCTCAATAAACTGAAGCATAGAAAAACCAGCGGTATGAGCTTCATTATAACCAAAATGCGGCAACTGTGTCTTGCCGAACTTCTTCATCTTTAAAAGTTTACAAAGCTTTGTAACATATTCAGCCAACTTTTTTACGGAACGGATGACCTTAGGATCGCACTCGTATAGATCCATGACCACTTCCAAACCAAAACTTCCATCAAGCTTGCTTTGCATCCTTTTTTTACCTCCCTTTGCCTAAAGACGAAAGACCCACATATTTTTGGGCCTTTTCAACCCGCTCTATGTGAGTCTATTTATGATATCGGATGATATACTATATGATTTTAAATTCTGAGTCAATAAATTTTTTAAAATTTCAGAGGCGATGGATTTTCCTGGATCTCTGTTGACAGGCCCATGGAACCCAGCAATTCAATAAAAGGGTCAGGGTCCAGCTCTTCAACGTTCACCATGGTTTTAACGTCCCAGGCTCCCTTGGCGATAAGTATAGCCGCGGCAATGGCCGGGACGCCTGCTGTATAAGAAATAGCCTGCGACTCTACTTCCCTAAAACACTCCTTATGATTGCAGATGTTGTAAATAAACATCTCTTTATATTTTCCGTCTTTGACCCCTTTGATAAAATTTCCTATACAAGTCTTTCCTGTATAGTTAGGCGCTAACGACAAAGGATCAGGCAAAAGGGCTTTCAGGACTTTCAGGGGCACGACCTCAACACCCTCAGCTGTTTTAACGGGTTTTTCAGAAGTCAGGCCTAAGTTAGTCAGCACGGTAAATACATTGATATAGTGGTCGCTGAAACCCATCCAGAAACGAATGCTATCAGCATCTATATTTTTAGACAAAGAGTGCAGCTCGTCATGCCCGTTTAAATACACAGTCATAGGGCCGACTACCGGAAAATCATAGGACAACTTAACGGAGTGCATTTTCTCCATCACCCACTTGCGGCCTATCCAGGCCCACACCTTCTTAAATTCCCTGAAATTTATTTCAGGGTCAAAATTCGTGGCAAAATATTTGCCGTGGCTGCCTGCATTAACGTCCAATATGTCTATAGTATCAATTTTGTCAAAATAATGTTTTACGGCTAACGCGCAATAGGCATTGACAACGCCCGGATCAAATCCAGCTCCTAAAATCGCTGTAATACCCTTCTCTTTGCAACGGCCTTTGCGCTTCCATTCGTAGTTCGCGTACCAGGGCGGATCTTCACAGACCTTGCCGGGATCCTCATGAATAGCAGTATCTAAATAAGCAACACCTGCCTGGATACAAGCCTCAAGCAGCGACATATTTACATACGCCTGCGCTAAATTCACTACTATAAGCGAATTTGTTTCCTTGATAAGTTTTACGGTGGCGGAAACATCAAAACAGTCGATCTGCCTTGAATATATCTTTTTAGTCTTATCTTTGATGCTGCCTTTTCTTTTAACGCTCTCAATGGCGGCATCGCACTTAGAGAGAGTCCTGGAGGCTATGCAAATATCTCCCAAGATATCGTTATTTTGCGCGCATTTATGTAAAGCTACGTGGGCAACGCCTCCGGCCCCTACTATCAATACATTTTTTTTCATATTGATCATGATAAACTGCCTTTAAAATCTCTATATGCAAACCTGCGCGCCAACTCAACGCGCCCATTAAGCCTTTTGACTACTATAGAAGGCATTTTAAGCCCGTTGAACCAATTTTTTTTGACCATCGTGTAACCAGCGGCGTCCGTGAATTTGATCACGCCTCCTACCTTCAGGCGCGATATGAAATTATAGGTGCCAAATATATCACCGGCTAAACAAGAACGCCCGGCGACCATGTATCTAAACCTCCCGTTAGAGGTATTTTTCATTTTCGCGCTCTGACGATATATCAATAGATCCAGCATGTGGGCCTCGGTAGAAGCGTCAACAACAGCGATATTTATCCGGTTATGAACAATATCAAGGACTCTGGTGACTAATTCAGCGGAGTCGGTGATAACGCTTTCTCCGGGTTCTAAATAAACCTGCACATTAAAACGATCTGAGAATTCTTTTATTTTTTTACAAAACTTTTCAACCGGGAAACCTGTCCTGGTGAAATATATGCCTCCTCCCAGGCTTACCCAATCCAGGCGTTCAAGGACACTGCCATAGACGCGGCTGATATGATCAAGATTGGATGAAAAATTATTCAGGTCGTCATTTTCACAATTAAAGTGGAACATAACGCCGCTGATCAAAGGAAGCGCTTTTGAAAGGGCGCCGATACCAACCACTCCAAGCCTGGAAAATTTACGGGCGGGATCTGCCAGGTCAAAATAAGAGAAGCTGACCTGAGGATTAAGCCTTAAACCCAATTCAGCAGAGCGGGTAGAAGGAGCGAACCTTTTCAATTGCGATATAGAATTAAAAATTATCTTATCAGCGTAAAGGCTGACTTCTTTTATATCTTCTTTCGAATAAGCTACAGAATAGGCGTGAACTTCTTTGCCAAATTTTTCATATCCCAGGCGGGCTTCATAAGGTGAGCTGGCAGTTGTCCCATCCATATATTTTTTCATCAGATCAAAAACGCTCCAGGCGCTAAAGCACTTAAGCGCTAATACGGATCTCGCGCCCGAGCGTTCCCTGATATATTTTACTATTTTCAGGTTCTTTAATAGCTTGCGCTCGTCGATCAAGTAATAGGGCGTCTCCAAAATATTAGTCAACTTCTATTTGCCCCCCAGCGTTAAAAGAATATTTTATTATCGGATGTTATATTATATGATTTATTTTTCTACGTCAATAACTATCTAAATATCAAAGTCCGACCTCGGCCCCGAATGACGAGGTCGGACCTCGGTGAATTACCGAGATACCTACCCCATTATCGCTTTCATGTCATCCTGCGGCGTGGTAATAAGCTTAAGGTCAAACGCCTGTTCTAAAACCTTAAAGACACCAGGCGTGATAAAAGCCGGCGGCATAGGCCCTATGCGTATGCCTTTGACACCCAGATATAATAAAGTGAGCAAAATAGCCACAGCCTTCTGCTCAAACCACGAGAGTACAAATGAAAGCGGCAGTTCATTGACGCCGCGATTAAACGCCTTTGACAAAGCTAAAGCTATCTGAATAGCCGAATAAGCGTCATTGCACTGACCTACATCAATGAGCCGTGGTATACCGTCTATAGCCCCGAAATCCAGCTTGTTAAAACGATATTTTCCGCAGGCTACGGTAATTATGACACAATCCTTTGGCACCATCTCGGCAAATTGCGTATAGTAATTACGCCCCGGCTTGGCTCCGTCGCATCCGCCTATCAAAAAGAACCTGCGGATCTTACCTGCCTTGACAGCTGCTATTATCTTATCCGCCATACCCAACACAGCCGTATAATGAAAACCCGTCATTGCATTTTTGCCGGGCTGTTCTTTTAAGGGAGGTAATTTTTTAGCCATCTCTATCAATGGCGCGAAATCCCTCGCTTTAATATGCTTAACGCCAGCTACGCCGGTTATGCCAACCGTAAAAAGGCGGCCTCTGTAAGTATCAGGAGGGATAAGCACGCAATTAGTCGTAGCCAATATCGCCCCGGGAAATTCCGCGAACTCCTTTTTTTGCTCCTGCCAGGCGCCGCCATAATTACCCGCCAAATGCTTGAATTTCCTTAATTCAGGATATCCATGCGCTGGCAGCATCTCGCCATGCGTATAAATATTTATGCCCTTGCCTTCCGTCTGCTTAAGCAACTCATAGAGGTCTAACAGGTCGTGTCCTGTAACCAAAATGCCAGGGCCCTTCTTTGTTCCGGTAGGCACCTCAACAGGAGTTGGCTTGCCAAACCTCTGGCAATGGGCATTGTTTAAAAGTTCCATCACGCGAAGGTTCATCTCTCCGCATTTTAATACAAGCCCAACAAAACGATCAAGGTCAAAATCAACGTTGGTCACAGTTGAAAATAAACCTTCATGCATAAACGCGTCTACCAAATCATCTTTAGCGCCCAGTTCGCGCGCGTGGAACGCGTAAGCCGCGATACCCTTTAAACCAAAAAGCAAGATATCCTGCAAAGACGCGATATCCTCTGACTTGCCGCAGACTCCCTGCACTGTGCATCCAGTGCCTTTCGCAGTCTGTTCACATTGATAACAAAACATACTCATGGCCGATCCTCCTTTTTAGGCTTTATTCAAAGCCACTTTTCTTCCAAAATCTCTCCTCTAAGGCCTACGACAACGGATTTTATAGGGGCCTTGCGCTTTGATAAGGCAAGCGCTTGCTGAGCTAAACCTAAAAGAGCGCCGCAGCAAGGGACCTGCATTGTTAAAACCGTAAGCGTATTTATCTTCGCCTCTTCAAACCATGCCTTTATTTTTTGAACGTACTCATCCTGCCCTTCATCTAACTTCGGACAAGCTATAGCCAATGCCTTGCCTTTTAAATATTCGGCATGAAAATCCCCTAAAGCATACGCGGTACAATCTGCCGCCAGAACTACGTCCGCGCCCTGATAATATGGAGCCAGAGGAGATATCAGGTGCATCTGAATAGGCCACTGCTTTAATTGCGACTTAGCTTTTGGGGCCTGTTCGGCATCAGGTTTTTCCCGCAGATCTCTACCGGGGCCGGATCCGGCTTCTTCGGAAAAATCAAACATCTTCGCGCCAGGGCAGCCGGCATGATGCCCGCGAAAACCCCCGGCCTTATCCCTATGCTCCGCGGCCAAGGGATTGTCAATGCCGTTTTCTTTAAGATAACTTAATGCCTGTAAAAGAAACTCTATCTGGCCATGATCGCGAAGATGTTTAAGATGGGCTTTTATTACGTTAGCCCCCTGTTTAACCATATTAGCCATGACTTTTCTTTCGTCATATGCCTGGGCCTGACGCTCTATTATGGTTATAGCGCCTTGCGGGCAATGGCCCAGGCAAGCTCCAAGGCCGTCACATAATAAGTCGCTTATAAGCCGCGCCTTACCATCAATGACCTGTATAGCCCCCTCAGGGCAATTCGGTATGCACTCCCCGCAGCCGTTACACTTTGTTTCGTCTATCTGTATTATACTTCTCTTCATGGCACGCCTCTCTTTCATGACAAAAGAGTACACCATGGCATAAAACCGCGCCTTGACCCAAGTCAAGAAAATCTGAAACAGTTTCCACGCTGAAGCTGAAACAGTTTCCATGTTGTTCGGGACAGTGGGCATTCGCTTACCCTAGCCGACCCACTTTCCCGATTGGATCGGAAACTGTTCCCCGTTAGTCCTTACGCTTTTTCGCCGCTTGCGATCTTAGCTAATTTGTCTTTACTGACTAGAGTAAACAGGGCTTTCTGGAAGGTAATGACGCGCTGTTTCTTAAATCTCTTAAAGATCCTGGATAAGGTCTCAGGGGCTATACCAAGTTTTCTGGCAAGCTCAACTTTTTTAATATCTAGAAGAAAAGAATCACTGTTCTTCTTAAAAGAAACATCAAGGAGATATTTGGCAATACGGGCAGGCGCATCTTTCAAAGACAACTCTTCAACTAATTCATTGAAAAACTTAAGTTTCTCGGCTAACGAGGCCATGACGGCCTTTGTAAGCGTAAAATCAGACTTCATAGCGCTCAGAAAATCATTTTTTGGTATAAATAAGGTCTCTGTATTTTCTAAAGCCTCAGCAAAAGCCGGATATTGCTTTAGAAACTCGAAAACAACAGCTTCAGCAAAAGACCCGCCCTCGTTAACAATATGCAGGATATGTTCATTACCATTAAGGGCTAGTTTATAGATCTTAACCCTGCCTTTAACGACTACAAAAAAACCTGAAGCGGCTTCGCCTTCCTGAAAAATTTGTTCACGTTTATCAAACGACCTGACTGAAATAATACGGGCTATCTTAGATAAATTCTGAGGATCAATAGAGGAAAATAAGAAAGAGTGGCGCAAAGCATAGAGCCTGCTTTCAAACATGGGCTATTATTTTTTATTGAAAGGCAACAGATTCTCTAATGTCACCGCTGTCTTTTTAATGACTTTTGTTGTCGTGCCTATAGCCGCGGACGTAGTATCAGTAACCAATTTCTTAACATCAACGTCCGCCAGATTACCAAGATTAGCTTTCATCAAAGACTCAGCTACGATCAATCTAATAATTGTGCGTATATCACCAATATCGCGGAATTCTTTATTAATGTTCAAATTATATACTTTAGTTGAAGGCGGTTGGACAGAATTATCCTTATACAATACCCTGCCCAGTTTTAATCTAAACAAGCCGATATGTAAATTTGTCTTCTTAGGCCGAGAAACACTCTTTTTTAGGCCTTCTTCCTTGGCGCCGCCTATACCCTTAAGTTCGCCGACATTAGTTGTGCCATCTTTATTCTTTATGACAGTAAACTCTTTCAATGTAACGATAAGTTCACTGATATCAATATTACCTTTCAATATCTCAGAAGGCGCGTAACGGACATAGAGCTGTGGCAGGTCAAGCATGACCCTGTCTGAATAATCCGCTGGATTGTTGACCTTAACACCCTTTATATCAATTACTGGCCTGAAAATGCCTATCTTAAGCCTGTCTATGTCAACGCCAAATCCGGTCACATGGCTGACAGTCATCCGCGCGACTACTTTTAATATGGGTTCGCGAAAAACAAAAAATAATATAACAAGGATGAAAGACAGTGATATCAGATTACGTATAAGCCTTATCAATCTCATTGTGGGCTCACTTAAACTTTGTTCTCCAGTTTCTTACGGACAATATCGCTGACCATTTTATTGTCGGCCCTGCCTTGAGTTTTAGCCATCACTTCTTTCATCACACGGCCCATATCTTTGACCGAAATAATACCCATACCCAGGGCAACTTCATCAACTATCTTGATTATATCCTGCTGCGGCATTTCAGCTGGAAGATAGGCCTTAAGGATCGCCAGCTCAGTCTTTTCCTTATTTACCAGATCCATCCTATTGCCTTTTTCAAACTGTTGTATGGAATCCTGCCTCTGCTTTATCAATTTCTTTATGACTACCAGCACGTCGCTATCGTCTATCGCGTCTTTCTTTTTATCAATGGCATAATATTTCATTTCAGACCGCAGGAAACTCACTGTCTGAGTGCGTAAAACATCCCTTGCCTTCATCGCCTCTTTAAAATCAGCGGCTATCCTATCTTCCAGCATAATTACACCTTTCTTTATAGATCCCCGCGAAACCCGCTGGGATCTCGCTAGAATTCGCGCCTTTAGCGCACATTATTCTGTTCAAACCCCGCAAAACCCGCGGGGATTTCGCTGTATGCGCCTGGCGGCATAGCCTAGCGGCATAGCCGCATAGCGCAAATTATAGTGCTCAAAAGTAATACGACATACCTAAAAGATACACGTTTGCCTCAAGGCCGCCGTTGGGCGACTTGATAGACGCGTTGGAAACATGCCTTTTACGATATTCAATATTTATTGCCACATTTTCTTTCAAGAAATAAGAAATGCCAGCGCCGCCCTGGCTGACGAAATTAAATTGCGTGGATTGTTCATAGGTATGCAGGGTCATGTAATAAGGGCCAGTCCCTACCTCAACAAAAGGATAGATCTTAGATGTTAAGGGATAAGAGTAACGAAAGAAGAACGGAAGGCCCATTTCCATATTGCTGTCAGGCTCTGTTATTGCTGATATAAACGGCTCATATATCAATTCCAGCATACCAACAGGCTCAAACCCAAATTTTTTAGTGAATGGCTTTAGGTCAAATCCGAAACGCAAGCCCACGGGCACGGCCTCAAGATCTTCCTGTTGTTTGAGGCTGCCTTGCATGTATCCCGTGAAAACACCAAATTCCTGCAGCCACTGCCCTATGCCCTGAGCCGGCCTTTCCGCAAAACAACTCTGTGGCGCGTAACATGATAGACAAAAAACTAACGCTAACACAACCTTAAACTTATTTGACATTGCTCTTTTCCTCCTTTTGTTTCATTGCTGAAAATATATACTCCCCTGCCTCCCGCGCGAGCTTAGGGCTCATGGAAGCGGTTTCAACTTGCGTCTTTCCGTCATTAAGCTTCGTAAAGAACACTCCGGCCTCTGTCGTATCCACATATCCCTTAAAATTCATCGCCGCCAGATACCTCTTATCTTTATCTTTTAAATAAACAAGGGCGCCTTTTTTAACAAGCGCTCCTTCGGCGATCTTAAAACACGCCTCGGGAGAGCAGGCAAATTCTCCCTTTTGCCCCGTAGCCCTGGCAGCTTCCAAATGCGTTATGGAAGACCCCCACACTTTCTTTGCTGTTTCGCTAACATGTGCGCAGCCTAAGATCAAAAACCCAGCCAGGCTTAAAGCAAAAAATACACGGCAATTTTCGCGCGCGTTAAATTTATGCGTTCTATTCATATGTTCTGGTATTATATCTTATCAGGTAAAAAAATCCAATCAAATCTCGCTTCATCCCCAACTGAAATTTTATTTTTTTCTACAAATCCGGCGTTCGCTTCCAGGACATACCGCGCAAGAGAAACAGGTTTAAAACTATAAGGCGCGCCTGTAACAGCCGGCTGGGCGTTAACAACAACATCTACTATCTTTTTATCCTTATTCAGCCAAATCATATCCAGCGGGATAAGAGTATTTTTCATCCAGAAAGGCCAGAAGTCATCATTTGAAAATATAAATAGCATCCCGCGCGCTGAGCTCAGATGTTCGCGGAACATCAATCCTTTAGCCCTTTTCTCAGGTGTTGAGGCTAACTCAACTTTTAAACACCTGCCTCTGACGCAGACTCTCGGAGAAAATACAAAAGCCTTTAAAAACAGCGTCAAAGCGACCGCTAATATGATAGCCAGAAGAAATAAAGAAACGCGCTTAGATATCATTTTGTTTTTAAAACCTTAGGGACCACAAAGATGAACCTGCTGCCCTTGCCGATCTGGCTTTCAACCCATATAGCTCCGCCGTGAAGGCTTATGATCTCTTTGGCAATGGATAGACCCAGTCCTGTCCCGCCTACGCCTGAGGGAGCGACTAAACTCACCTGTTCAAATTTATTAAAGATACGCTTAAAATCCTTCGGGTCTATGCCAATACCATTGTCAACGATCGTCACCTCCAGGCACGGCTCGGAGCATATACCTTCCTTGCGCTCCAACGTGTCTACAATAACCGTAATCTCTCCTTTTATCGGAGTAAATTTCAGCGCGTTGCCCACAAGATTGACTAATATCTGAGTCATGCGATCGTGGTCTAAAGTAACAGCCATAGGCCCATCTTTGAGATCCAAATTTATAGTTATTTCTTTATCCTTGGCCCAGCTATTAAATGACGAGGCCACTTCGTTTACGATATCGCGAAAATCAAAAGATTCGTGATTAAGCGTCAATTTACCGGCCTCAATTTTTGACATATCTAAAAGGTCATTGATCAACCTGTTAAGCCTCTCTAAATTAAACTTAGAAATAGACAAAAACCTTTCCTGATCTTCATTGATGGCTCCGGTCGTCTTACTCAAAATAAGCTCTAAAGATTTCTGTATAGCCACAACAGGGGTGCGCAGCTCATGGGTCACAAGAGATACAAAGTGAGACTTCATCTCTTCAACCTCTTTTTCATGGGTAATATCGCTTAAGACCGAAACCATACCCACTGTCTTTCCATCTTCGTTTTCAACGACAGCGGAACTCGCTCGCAATACCCTCTTAGTCGTATCATCCTTGCCGTTAACCTCTATCTCTTTGGTAATGTGGGCTTCATCTTTATCGTCTAACGGGCCTTTGGCTACAGCCATGAGATGTTCTTCCTTAAGGCCCTCCACCAATGACCTGCCTAATGCCTCTTTCGTGCCCCGGCCAAGAAGCTTTTCTGCCGCGGGGTTCATCATCACCACGTTGCCAGCGCGGTCAACAACGACTAAACCGTCAGCGAGATGGCGCATTATACCATCAGACCTTTCCTTTTCATCGGAAAGCCGCTTATTATGCCTCCTCAATTCTTCAGTAGCTGCCTGAACTCTCTGGCCCACTTCTTCATCAAACCTCTCGGAGAGACGCGTAAGCTTTGCCAATTTCTTTTTGGATATTGAGACTTCTTCATCTTTGGCGAGTTCTGTTTTTGTTTTCTGGATGAAAGAATCAATTTCATCCAAAGCAGCGCCCGCGGCCATAAAGCGCTCTTTTAGCCTCGGAAAGATCTTATCCTGGCCTTCTTCATATCCTAATATCCTGACAGCGGCATTAACGGCTTTTTTCGGAGAGGCTTTATACAACGAAAAAGCCTCCTGGACCATTGCCGTCTTAATCTCCTCGGCGCACTCTTCTATCACGGCATTACTGCTTTGGAAAAGCGCGGCCCCTTCTCCTTTTTTAAAAGAACCAAAAAGCCTCTGTATAAATTTAGCCGGATCTTTCTTTCTCTCAAACAAAATAGGCGTAACATTTTTAGAAAGCCACCCCACGAATTTTTTTATGACCGCCTCAAAATCGCCGGACTCCTTAGCACTCTCTATAATGGCCTCAGCTACCCTTGAGACATCCTTGTCCATCAATTCAAATACCCCCTGCGCGCCGCCGCCCATCTCTTGATCCTTGCCTGTCAAAAAATTTCTTATATCTAATGAAGTATTGGCGCGGCCGCCCCCTACACCCGGGCCGCCACCAGGGCCATCACCTGCGCCTACGCCGCTACCTGGCCCAGCCCCCATGCCGCTGCCTGATACGCTGCCTGTTCCACTGCCCGATCCATCGCCACCGGGCCCGCTGCCCTGGCCCGCGCCTGCGCCATCCGACGCGCCTATTGATACAACCTTCTGATCTTCTTCCACCTTTTCATAGTGTATCTTCTTGATCTTGACATGTTGGGAACCTTGTCTGAGCAATTCAGGTATGAGCGCTGCCTTACCGCTGTCTGTTAGATGGGATGAAGCAATTGCCACTATAAAACCTATCAACTCTTCAAAGGTCAATCCCTGATTAAAACTCACGCCGTCAAGTTTGAAGCTTTTGAATTTAGCGTAGATCGCAGAAACGCCCATGACATCCTTAGTCAACGCTTCCTGATTCACGAGCATCTCACCCTCATTAATACCTACGACAAACAGGATCTCCTGATTTTCTTTAAGAAATGCGTCAAACATCTTAAACAAATTATTTAAGATCTCCTGAGAGAGAGGATGGTTTACGGCATAAAGAGAGAGCCGCTTAAAACTTAAAAAGAAAGATTTGATTATCTCCCTGTATATTGATCTGTTATTGGCCATAGGATGCCCCTATTTAACCAAAGGTGAACGCGTAGACCGCGAGGGCTTCACCCTCAATATCTATCTCAAGCCGATGTTGTCCATACTTATCAGTGGTGGCGAGATTATATAGATCAAAGGATCTGACAAAGACACCGGCAACAGGCTTACCGTCTAATTTTATTCTCAGTTGCGCGCCATCTTTTAAAGCGCCTGCCACGATATTAACGGATTTGGCCGTATAGATCAATACTATCTTGCCTCGGGTTGAAATTAATCCAAGGCTGTCAACGCCGTTATACCATGTGCCTTCACAATATACCTTATTAGGCGCGTAAGTTTTGGGCAGGCGATGATCAACGGTAGCACCCCGCTCATAGGCCTCTTTGTTACCGAAATTCTCTCTATTTTTTACGCTGCCCAGATATATCTCAGGCGTGACTATTTTAAGAAGATCAACTGCCACAGCCCCTTGCGGGCTGACAGGTATCCTATCGCGCAAAAACTGCTCCTCACCCAAAACACGCTTGCGTTCATCCAACAACTCCTGGATCTTAAATTCCGTCTCTTTATGATGGCCCTCGCCTATATTCTTATAGGCGACAAAACCATCAATATCTATCAAAAACTCCGATGGCCAATAAATAGTATTGTATAGTTTTAGATTACTATGCTCGTTATCAAGCGCCACAGGATATGCAACGCCATATTTTTTGACAGCCGCAAGGACATTATCGTATTGCTTCTCAAATTCAAACTCCGGAGAGTGCACACCTACTATTACAAACCCTTCTGCCTTATATTTTTCATACCAAGCTTCTAAATAAGGCAGTGTCCTCTGACAATCAATACGGCTATATGTCCAAAAATCCAATAAAATGACTTTTTTACCAATAATATCTGAAAGCTTAAACGGCTGACTGTTGATATAGCCGTCAGGCGCTATCAATTCTTTAGCCATTTCATATTTATTTGATTTTTCAGCGGCCCGTTCTCGCCGTAACACTGCCTCTTTTGCTGCTGCCAAAAGCCCAGGCGCAGCCTTATCTCGCGACGAGGCCAAGCCTGCTCCTTTACGTTTTTCTAAATAAAAAATAGAAACAATAACTAACGCAATGACTAAAAAAAGAATAAACCTGTTCTTTGACATCACTTCATCTTTTCAAGGCGTTCTTCGCATCCATCAAACCACTTATTCAGCTCCGCTAACGTAAAGGGCATGTTCATAATGCTCACTCCCAATGCCTTGGCCCTCTTGGCATCTATTTCATCAAACGCGCTGGCAATGACTAATTTATTTTCCAGCGGAATTTTGCACTTACCCTTCATCTGACTTTCAATAAGATCAAGGGACCTGATCTCAACAATATGCCTCCCCATGATAACAATATCAGCGCAACGCGCAGAAGACGAACAGGGCCGAGACTCTTGAGCGGCATAAACGGTGCAATGCTCAGGCTTAACATAAACAGTAATATCATAACCACGCTTCACTAAAGCTTTTTTCAAAAGATCTTAATATCCTCATTTTCAGAAAAAACAAAAACTTTATATTTTGGCGCGTTGGCGGCTTGATCAGTCATCCGTGTCTCCTTCACTGCTCAACGGCTCTATATGCACGACCACGTCGGTAACTCCTTCAAAGCTTTCTTTCATCTTTGCCTCAATCCTGGATGAGACATCGTGGGCATTGACCAAAAGCGTCTGGCCATCCATAAGAACGTGCAGATCTATATAGATATCGTCTTTCCTGCCCCTTGTCCTGACCCTATGGCATTTTAATACGCCATTCACGCTTAAGACTGCCTTTTCTATTTCACGAGGGTCAATGACAGCGCTGTCACAGAGGGTGCTTGAACTCTCGCGTAAAATATTCACAGCGGCCTTGCCGATGAAGAAAACGATCCCTAACGCCGCGATAGAGTCTAAAATATTGAACCCGAGCTTTATGCCTATGAAAGCGAAAATAACCGAACACGAAGTAAATATATCAGCGCGCGTATGGTAAGCGTCAGAAACCAAGACGTCGCTACCAATACGTTTTCCTTTACGGGATTCATAAAGCATAACTGTTATATTCACGATAAGTGTGACAAAAAGGACTACAAAGCTAAACGTATTGACCTGCGCAGCTTCTTTAGTGCGGAACTTCTCAAAACTATCGTGGACAATATGGAAACAAAGGATAAACAACAAAAGCGCTATTAGAACTGAGGTAAAAGTCTCATATTTTTTGTGCCCATAAGGATGGTCAGCGTCTTTGGGCTGAGCCGCTATCCTCATACCAAAGAGGCCTACGATATTTGAAGCGCCGTCCGCGAAGGAGTGGTAGCCGTCAGCCACCATACTCATACTGTGGATCGCGTAGCCTACAATAAGTTTGGCAAACGCTACTAACCAGTTTAACACAAGGACAACAACAAGCGTCTTTTTGACCTCCTGAGCATAGGCAACGTTATCCATTTTTATCATACTTACTCCAACAGAAGTAAGAGCGCCATGACACCCACGCCAAGAACGACTGATAACAATTGCAAAAGAGAACGTGAAAATTTAGCTTCCTTATGAAGCTCTGGGATAAGGTCAGAACCCGCTATATAGATAAAACCGCCTGCTGTCAAAGGCAGGGCTATCAAAGAAAAACCATTTATCTGAGGCCCTATAAAAAGCGCTAATAACGTGCCCACGATAGCTACCAACGCGCAAAGAAAATTCAACAACAACGCCTGCCATCTGCTGAGCCCTCCATTAACAAGGATCCCAAAATCACCTATCTCCTGAGGGATCTCGTGGAATACTACAGCCAAAGTCGTTGTAACACCCAAAGGGATGTTGACAAGATAACTTGCCCCGATCATCACTCCGTCTAAAAAATTATGAAGGCCATCGCCTATCAGATTCAAGAGGACAACAGGCTTAGTATGCGTATCACAGTCTCCCGCGTGGCAATGCCTCCAGTAAATAAACTTCTCCAGAACAAAAAATAGAAATATACCGGCAAGCACTCCGCTAGATACAAACAGGTTTGACCCAGGATCATTATAGATATCCGGAAAGATATGAAGAAAAACATCACCAAAAAGGCCGCCAACAGCGAAACTAACCATGAAAAGAAGCAATTTCTTGAGGCGCCTTTCATCAATGGCAATAGTTATTATGCCTATCAAGGAGATGAGACTGACAATGACCACGCTTGCCATAGAATAAAGCCATATCTTCATCCCGTTAGGCCTCCCGCTTATTCGGATCTCTACCAAAAAAAGCTTCGTTCACGCTAATATACATCATCATATCACCAAAATGCCAGTCGAAAGGCCTAACGGGATTCATATAGGTATTAACTTAAGGCCAAACAACTGGTTTGTCAATTGAAAAGACAACGGCCAGGCAGAATGCCTGGCCGTTTGACCAAAATATTACGCAGTCACTAACTCCTTTCAGAAAGTCACAACCCTATCACTATCACGGACTATTTCATACATATCTTTCATGGTATTGATCGGACACATTACGGTGCCTTTTTGATCACGGGACTTAATACATATCCCACAGGCAAGTATTCTGCCGCCACCCTGTAAAAATTTTTCAGCCTGCTCGATCGTATTGAATTTATCAATGCTTATCTTTTGATACTCAACGCCTTTGCCGGTCAAAAACACCTCAACCTCATCCTTTTGCCCAATACAAAAGTTTGCGTAACGCAAAGCATTCCAGCAAGTCTCCGCATCATTGCTTGAAATAATGACTCCGATCTTCATTTTATGGCCTCCCTTTTGATCAAAACGATCCCATAATGATACGGCTTTAGATCAAACCGTTTTGGATCTACGAACCCAGCCTGCTGTGCCCATTTGATACAATCATCCGGCTTAGGGCGAATGCCCATAGAGGGCCCGCGCGGCGTCTTCGGATCGTAATTCCAATGAATGATCCCAAGTTTTCCACTTTCTCTCAAGATACGTTTTGCCTCGTTAATAAGAACCATCGGTTTTTCAAGATGAAGGATATTAAACAACATTACGTAGTCCATACTGCTACCCGGCAAACCAGAACCCTCTGCGATAAAATCACGCAGGACTGTTTTCACATTGGCCAATCCGTTCTTTTTAGCTTCTTCATCAGTAGATCGCACCATATCGGGCTCAAGATCAAGCGCATAAATTTTCCCCTTAATAATTTTGGCTGCAGGGACCGTAAATGTGCCATACCCGCAACCGAACTCAGCCACGTCACCCGTTTGGGTGTTTATGCCAAGCGCGGCCAGAATATTAACGGGATCAAAGAACGTCTCCCACATATCCCGTTCCGGCATTCCGCTTTCTCTGATTTTCATACTCACACTCCTCAAACAAAAACCTTAAGTGGTCTTTTCCATTCGCGAATAATATTTGAAATAAGCTGAAATAAAACAGCATTCCCATTATCTTTACCCTTTTCAAAATCTTTATCAATCATGCCCATTTGGTTTGTGACATGAGCGAAGCATACAACTTTCTTTTTTCGCGCCTGCGCAAAAGCATAGAGTGCCGCGGCTTCCATTTCAACAGCAAGCAGATTTTCCGAGCGCGCAAAAGAGATAGCCTCTTCTGTCTCTCTAAATGGCGCATCTGTTGTCCAGACCGAGCCTTGTATAACTAGCGGCTTCTTTTTAACAATCCCATTTAACATAGCAAGTATACCTGGGTGAATGAAAGCGTAAGCCGATTTCTGTACATAGTGATAACTTGTTCCTTCGTCTCTTAAGGCACGATCAATTAAAATGAAGTAAGGTGGCTTATGGACAGTCTTAATTTGCCCAGCCGAAGTAATGCTAATTAGCAAGCGACACCCAGATGCGAATAATTCTTCTGCCACGAGTACGGCAAAGGAAGCGCCTACAGCGCGTCCAATCACACCTACAGATAAACCTTCAATTCCTATATCGTAAAGGTCTGTGTGATAACAAGCCCAGTAAGGGTTGCGCTTGCCCACAGAGGAATCCCGAATATATGAAGATAGATCACCATCAGGATCGAGTACACATATCTCCGGCACACTGCCAGATGACAGCGACTTCTGACGCCGAGCCTGCTTCAGTAAATTTGCCGGGTCAAAAACTGACGGTTTCCGGTAATATTTATTTGCAAGTATTGGTATCATACAATTATCTTTCCCCTTATTCATTCCACTCCAAACTTTCTCAGTATCCACATCATCGGGCACCAATTTGTGAATGCGGATTGAAAAAGACTAAGGCCGACAAAACCAGTAAACCATAGCCATTTTGGACTTACAAAATAAGCTAATAGAAGGCTACCCAATACGAAAAAACGCGCAATACCCCTCAGGCTCGCTCTAATGTCATTTCTATCACCTCCCTTAGAAGCCATATCTAATCCTTATATAGAAGTTATCATTACCTTCCAACTGGCCAAATTGGGTCCAATCATGTTTGCCAAAGAAAATATTTGCCCCCACTATAAATCTCCAGCGGTCATTTGCCTGCCACGCAAGACGCGGCCGTATGCACGCGTCACTATCCGTAGGGCTATAAAAAGTAAAAAGTGACGCCTCTAAAGTTTGAAGCCAGAAGGACTTTGTGATACGGAAAGTTAAAAGTTGCCGAAACTCGTCCCTGGAGATATCCCCGGACTGGCTATTTGCCTTGAATTCATCAAAATTTAGCATCTGTTCCAAAAAATACTGAATTCCTGCCCGCAAATCCTTTTGGAAATCCCGCTCATAGCCAAGAAGGTATTTCATCGCTGAATTCTCAATGAGCCTATTTTTACCGCTACGATCTTGCAAAGAATCAGAATAACCGACTTCACTGGAAACGATCCCTCCAACAGACGGCGCAGGCCCACGAATGCTAGCGCCGAAAACTGCAAGCTTCGGATAAAAGACTTCTTTTGTGCTCTCATTCTTAATACCCACCGGCTGATTAAAAAATCCCTTGAACGCGTAAATAGCCGTTTCATACTCTCCGAAATTACGATATAGACGAGTAGCTATTTCTGTATTCTCAAACTGAACCGCGGGTTCTGTAAATATCCGGTTGGATTCTTTACCCGCGATCCGGCCAAGAAAATTATCATAAAAGCTTAAACGGTCTCCATTAATTGAGACATCAGACGTAAAGAAAGGGATAACTACTACATCCATTGAAACCAGATGGTTATAGATTGAGAACTTTCCCGCATCTGACGGTGCTTTGAGGTATTCATCATCCCGGCCGATAAAAAATGACTCATAATCCTTCGGGAAGACGTCATTGATAAAAAGATAGTCTCCGGTTCCCCAGGTAAGGATCTGCCTCCCTAGTTTAACATCCATCCATGAGAGAGGGCTAACAAGCCCATTTGCCTCGCGGATCTGATACCGCAGTGTTTCCTTATATTTATCAGATAAGAGATCTCCTTTGTAGAAAAACTCTGGATTCCACGACGCAAGCCATGCGGGTTTCTGCGGCCGATAGGCCACTTTAAGCTGAAGGCGTTGTTCTAGGAGGTTATAGTCGTTCTTTTGCGTCAGTTTATCTCCTGAGAATTTAGGGCCGTAAACAGCTTCTATGAATCCATGGACTGAATCAAAAATATGAGTCCATGAATCCGCCTGTTTTTTTTCGTCTTGGGAAATACTTCCTATTTTTAGGACATCAGGAGTCGCTGGCTCGGCAAACAAAACTTCGCTGCCAGAGATAGCCAGGATAAAAACTATAAGAATGGAGCCCACCCAGGCTAAAGCCAGGTATTCCTTTAGGGCGGAATGCCCAAGCGGCCACAACCATCCGCGCCTTAAAAGGCGCGGTTTTAGGCCGCGGGGTATGAGGCTGTAAACCTTGCCCAGCAAATTATTCTCCGATCCATTGTCTGGGGGGCCTGCGCAACAGCCTCTCTTGGAAGATATCCGAAGTAATTCCCGCGCCATAGGAAACATTTTTCATAGTAATCTCAGTATACCGTTCGTTCTCAAGATCCTTCATCACCGCTTTCGTAATCGTCGGTGTACCTTGAATAGTTTGGATCTCCTGGGTCTCATAAACCTTGTAAAGCTTTCCTTTAAGATCATAGTGCTCCACTTTAAGCGAAAGATGCGTTGTTTTATCGATCCAGAATTTCATATAGCTAAATTCTATTTCGCCCGGACGTTTCGGCGTGCTTTTAACTACAAGGCAAGAGTATGCGCCAAGATTTTCATCACCTGTCAGCACATGTTCATCCTCATCAAGAGCGCGTCCGGAAACATCCTCGTAAGTGAAATCTGACCCCGCAAAGCTTGTACGCCTGTTGCTTGTAGCAATACGTTTGACCAGATCAATCGCAGGTAGATACAGCCAGCGGTCGTCATCGCGGCCGAGATGCTTTAAGACTAAAAAACTCATCCCTTTAACATCCGCAGGCTCGTGAAAATAGATGTAATAAAACTGGCCGCCGCCGGGTGTCTCATTAAGGCGAAGCATAGTTAGACGCCGTTCACGGACTTGGCCTTGACGATTCACGATGCGCATAGATATTTCGCTTTTGGCATCTGTCTGTGGATAGTAATAAGCTAAAAGCATTTCATTCATCGCTGTCTTGCCGCTTTGCGTGTCTTGAGCATAGGTATTTTTAATCAAAGATCCGCTCACAAATAACAGAAAAAGAATAACCGGAACAGAGAGCATTTTTTTCATACGCCACCTTTCCTCCACAGAAGTAGAACACCCGCGCAATACCGATTAGCGTGAGGTGTCTACTTGATTAGTTTTCGATGCCATAATTGAATAAGGGCTGGTAGATAAATAACGCTCATGACCGAAGAAAGAACCATGATCGCTGCCATAAAAACCCCAACGGTGATATACGGGGTTAAGGCCGCAAAAACCATTACTGCAAACCCCAGGGCAAACAGAATAGCATTAAGAAAGATCCCCTTGCCGGGCCGGGCTACCGTCCAAATAAGCGCCTCTTTCAAATGGCTTGGGCTATTGGACGCCCAACCATCGCCCCCTGGCTTACGAGGGTCTTCTTTATACCGCTGCTGGAACCGGCCGACGAAATGGATGGCAAAATCAATAGCCATACCCAAGGAAAGCGTGGATAGTACTGCGACCGGCATATCAAAATCCTTTCCGATCAATCCCACGACGCCATAGATCAATGCTATTGTAAAAAGAAGCGGTAGAAAACTCAAAATCCCCCACAGAAACGAACGAGTCACAAAGACAAGGAGTATCAATACTAAAACGAGCCCCCAGAGAAAACTGCTGACCATCCCCCAAAGCACCTCATGGTTCCATACCATATTAAAATACGCGATCCCTGCTGGTTTGAAATTCGTTACTTCCGGCAAGGGATGCGAAGCGAAAAAACTATTTGCCCGGCCAATGACTGACTTCATCGCGTCTGCATCCCAGATCTTCAACTGGACGATGATGTTGGCAGTTCTAAGTGAAAAATCCACAACATTATCAAGATGCCGGGGCTTTGCCGCTGATTGTAAAAGAAATAGGTATTGCCCTACCTCTTGCTTAGAATCCGGTATGCGATTGAATAAAGGCGCATTATCATGCATAACCAGATTCACGCGTTTAATATAGTCTACCAAGGAAAAAGTTTTCCCGATAAGCGGGTCTTTTTCCAATTCGCGCTGAAGGCCTTCAATTTGACGTAAAAACGCGGGATCTCCTGCATCACTGTCTTTTTGCGCCTGAACAACCAAATAACCTGTGGAAGTTCCGCCAAGATATTTATTCATGACACGGTCCGCAGTCCTGACTTCACTGTTGAACTTAAACCAATGAACCATGTTATTATTAACATGAATACGGCTAAGGCCCGCCATTGCCACTATAAATAGCATGATGCCCACAAGTAGAATGGGTTTAGTCTTTTCTACGCAAAAGCGCCCCAGGCGTAAAAGTAAAGGATAAAATTTTTCCTCTTTTCCTTGCGCAGATGCAAGCTTTAAAATATGTTTTTCAGGGACAAGCATGAGAAGGGCTGGAATAAATGTAAAGCTCAAGAGAAGGACAACTAGGGTCCCGAACGCAACAACTAACCCGAAAATCTTGACTGGAACGATGGTGACTGTTGCAAGCGCGGCAAAACCCACGGCTGTGGTAATATCCGAATAAAAAACTGGAGAACCAACGACTTTCATTGTCTCCAATATGGCTTTTCGTTTATCCTGGCCTTCGCGTAGCCGGAATGCAAACTCATTAAAAATATGAACCGCATCGGTTGCGATCGCCATTAAAAAGACCGGGCTCATGGAACTCATGATGTGAACAGGAAACCCTAAACCAATCAACCCTCCCATACTCCAGATGATGCCAATCATGGCGGCAGACATATAAGCGATAATCACGACAACATTTCGGAACATACACATAAGCGCTATACACATCACAAGGCCTGCTATAGGAGAAAAAAAACCCATCTGGCGAAACATCTCTGTTCCGAATGTATCGCGGGCAACCGGATCTCCCGCAAGATAAAAATGATTTTGCCCTGGATTTTTTGGCAGTATCGCGCGAATATTGTCCGCGATTTCCTTGCCGTTGGCAGTCGGCTCTATAGGAATGAAGATCGCTACGGCTTTTCCGTCCGAAGAAATAAAACGGCCCACAAAGAGCGAATTATCTAAAATGGTTTTACGTAAAGCTGATAGCCCTTCTTCAGTTTGTGGAATATCAGCTAAAGCAGGCTTGACAACGAGTTCGCCCTCTTTAGAAAATACATTCTCTACGCTTGTCAGGCTATCTACATCCCGCACAATCACACCGGGGATCTGTCGGACGGCATCCGTCAGGTCTTTGATATATTTAAGTGTTTGTGGATTAAAAATCCCGTCTGTATTGACTATACCCAATACGATCACATCAGGATGAAGGACAAAGTCTTTTTCTATCTTGTCATTATACTGGCGGACAGGCGAAGTCGCAGGAAGCATATGCTTGGGATCGGTATCTATTGTAATCTTTGGAAACTGCGCCATAAAGAAAATACTGATAGCAACAACAATTCCAATAACAAGCTTAGGATGGCCCATGACAATTTGCGTTAAACGTTCAAGTTTCATTTCTCTCCCTTATTGATCCATTTACTCAAACGTCCTCCTTCTGCGAGTTGTTCCATCAACACTTCCCGTAGGATCTCACAGGCCTTGAGCATTTTTGGATTTGCGCACTTACAATAAACATTAAGCCCTTCTCTTCTTGTAGCAACAATTCTACGTTGGCGCAATATACTCAAATGCTGAGAAAGATTCGCTTTTGGTAATTTGAGCCTCTTTCTTAATTCTTCAACACTTTTTTCTCCTTCACGCAATATATTTATGATCTTTAACCGTGTTGAATTGGCCAGACTTTTACAAACCTCGGCATGCATTTGAAAAATTTTTTCTTCTGTATTTTTATCCATCATAGCCCTTTCCCTTTAGTTAGTTGCATAGTTTATTTATTTCGCAACTAATATATCATATATTATATTTCATTGTCAAGTATTTTGGGAAGCATAATCCTGTTTCACCCCGTTAGAGAAAACCGCCAACTTTAGAGAGAACAAAGTTCTCTAGCGGGGTTCACCTGCAGAGATAAAAAAATGGGCAATTACGGCAATAACGGCTGTCTTCCTGGTCAGCCTTAAAAGGTTTGACGGGATCAATGATCTCTTTGAGAAGAAACTCAAGCGCCCTCATAAAGATCCCCATTATCCTGTCTTTACCATCCGCCTCTTCTGTGTCCTTAAAAAGCTTGCTCCCTGGAAAACCTTCCTCAGGCTCCCTGATGCTATACAGGGCGGCATTGATATTTTCGCTTTTTTGAGCCTGCTTTACCAAATAATAATAAATAGGCAGCTGAAAAGACCTGACCGTATCCTTAAGCAAAAGCCTGCTTAAAGCAATATCCGCGATACGCGCGGGATTAACAGGCATCTTATCAGATACGCCAGTCTTATAATCAATGATAAGCAGGCTGTCGTCATCAAGCCTGTCTATCCTGTCCACCTTAGCCTTAAACCTGAAAGTATCTCCATCAAGCGTTAATGTATCTTCAAACACGCTCTCCAAACACACAACCTCCCTGACCGGCCTCGTCTTCTCGCATTCTAGAAAACGCGACAACCTGAGATCAATAACCTCTTTGGCCAGGAACGCGCCTGACCTCATCCTTCTTTTGAATTCATTTTCAAATTTTTTCGTTAATATCTTGTCAAAAAGATCTTTAAACTTATCGTCTATGCAAGGCCGCTTGCCGACCCATAAAGCAAACGCCTCTTCTAACACACTATGAATGAACGTTCCCAATTCAGAAGCCTCAGGCCCAACGGTCAAGACCTCCTTTTCCCGCAGCCCAAGAACATACTGGTAATAAAATCTCAAAGGACAAGACAGGTACGTGTTAACGCTTGATGCTGAAAACCTGAAACCTTTTAAAAAAGCTACATGGCCGGGCCTTTTTGGTATCTGTATATCTTTAGCCGCCACTTTTATTTTAAAACGGGCGTGCGGAATGGGGTAGGCATCAAGACCACGAAGCGCTTTCTGTTTCTTCCAAATCAGCTCCTCAATGAAACGGCTCCTCTCCTTATTCTCGTTCTCCTGATAAAAAATATGCGCCGAACGAGCGCTAGACAAGAGCCGGACGAATTGATACCGTTGGATCTCCTCTTCTTTTTCAAGCCTGTTTAAACCAAGGGCTAACATTACGTCGCGTGGTATCAACGGCTCATAGACCTTAAGACGCGGCAGGACCGACTCATTGACATCCATAATAATGACATTTTCAAAACTTAAAGAGCGCGTCTCAAATAAACCTAATATCTGCAGGCCCTTCAATGGTGACCCTGAAAAAGATACCATCTCGCTATCAAACTTATTTTTGAATATCTTAAAAATATCCTCTTTTGGGAATATTTCATCTTTAAAAGACGCATTCTTAAATTCATCGCTTATCTCATAAACCTTGGCTGCTATTTTCAAATTCAGGGGATATTTTTCTAAAAGGCTATACCGAAGAAGCACGTCAAGCAAAGCGTCAAGGCAAAGAGAAAGATCGTAAAAGTTTTTTACTTTTTCCCAATCCTGGAATAATACTTTATGAAGTGTAACAAGCGTACTTTTCAAAGCCTGGCGCGTTGATGTGCCGGCATCCATACCGCGGGATGTCTCCAGGGCCGCCTCAAAAAGAGATCCCTCTTTTGATATTTCATCCAAGGAGACAAAAAGACTCCCGCCCAAAGGTGTCTCTTCCATGCCGATAAGCACTTCTTCAACCTTATGACAAAGCACGCGTGTCATAGCAGCCTCTCCGGATAAAGCCAAGTTCTTGACAAGGGGATGGCTCAATAACCTCAAATAATCCTTAACGTAATACGCGTCATCTTTTTTTGTATCCTGGGCTTTAAAAAGACATTCAAAAAGATGATACAAAGAACTCCTCTTAACAGGATAGCCCATGGATACGTTGAGCTCACCTACGCTTGACGCTATCCTTGAAAGCAAAGGAATGACACTCTCAGGATCGGGCACAACAATGACCGTCTTGTCAGGATCCTTTATGGTCTTTAAGATCTCTGCTACGTAAGCGACCTCGGAGTGGAGGTCAAAAGCCGCGTGCATAGAAATTTCGGTGTGTGATCCTTCTTTTTGGGCAGTCTGAATAACGCAGTTTAAATTCTTAGATGTTCTTTCAAGAACAGGCCACTCCTTCGCGTCGCCCTGGAAAAATAACAAGGCCTTGCCTTCGCTATATAGTTTTTTTACAACGGCCTCTTCGGTTTTATGCAAATAGAAAAAATTGCAAAACAGGATCGTATCAAATTCGCTGAAATCCGCCTTATTCATTGACTTGTGCGCGCGCAAATACGCGAAACCTCTTGTGTAAAACTTTTCCTCTTTTAAAAATTTATGGAAGGCGCGCCGCAGAGCCACAATATGGATAAGCAGCGCGTTAATACTTTCCGGAACATCATAACCTATCGCCGCGTTGAACTGAATATCTTCCAACGTCTTTATTTCAACAGCTTCCAGATCAAGCTGTTCTATAAAACCCAATATTTCCTGCGCCCAAGGCAGGAATTGCGAAAACTTCTCGCGGCCTTTTAAAACCGCAGGCGCGTGTTTTTTAGCCAAGTGATAAATACTAAAACTTGCCTCAAAGTCAGATATCTTCGTAAAGGGTTCACTTCGCTCGCTACGTTCGCTTCGTTCACTTTTAAAAAGGATGGCTTCAATAAATTCGTCTATGGTAAAAAATCTGGGTGGAAGAAATGGTTCCTTAATACGAGCGGAAAGCTCCTTCTGCAGGAATAACCGCGGCCTCGCGCCGCCAAAGACTATAGCCAGCTTGTTTAACTCTTTACCCTGTTCTATAAAATTATCTTCCAGATACATTGCCAGGCTTTTAATAAAATCATCGGCAAGGCTGTAAGTCACTGTTTTATTCATAAAATAGCCTTCAACTCAAGTGTGTCAAGATAGATCAAAAACCCTTTGACTCCTTTATCCGGAAAGATAGAACGAACAAGAGATACATACTCACGCATTTGTTCAACGTCGCGTTCATGTTCCTCCTTAGACGTCTTATAATCAATAACACGCGCCTCTCTGCTGCCGACTATCAATCGGTCCACGCGGCGGGCATTTCCTTTACTATCTATGATCTCCTGTTCCTGAAAAACATTGTTTCCTTCTGTAAAAAAGAACGGCTTAAATCTTTCATCTTCTAAAAATCTCCTTAAAACGCCCTCATCCGCTTTCTGAAACGCAAAATGCGGAAATTTATGGCGCGCCTTATTTATAGCGTCTTCTAAGACAAAACCCTGGGCCTGGGAAGAAAGATCGCCTAAGCAGGATAAGATATAATGGAAGGCCTCGCCGCGGAGCATATTTTTACGATTTTCAAGAAGCCGGCCATCAATAAACTCGTCTTTTAAAAACTTGACCCAGTCTTCGCAGGAAGAGGGCGACAATTCAAGATCTAAAGGTTCTTTCTTTTTCGCCGATTTGCCAAGGCCCTGCGTTATTATGCCCCATTCAACTTTATCGCTAAAACTAAACAAGCGGCTACAAAAACTAGGCTTTTTCGCGCCTTGAGGCAAAAATATATAAAGCTCTTCTCTGGGCCTGGTCAATGCGACATATAAGGCATTCAATTCATCAATAAATGATTTAAGATACTCTTCCCTATATATGGCCTCAACCCCCTGGCAAAAATTCCTGTATTTTTTATGCAAGCGCGTTAAATACAATCGGCCATCCTGAAAACGGCTGACGATGGAGCCTACTTTTGGTTTCATATCCAGGAATGGAAGTATGACTACAGAAAAACCCAATCCTTTGGCCTTATGGATCGTCAGGACTTTTATGGCATCAGTCTTAGAGGCCCTTACGTAGAGCTCTTCGCCTGTTGCTTCTTGAAAAAATTCCAAGAACAAAGCAAGGCCGTTCTTATCCTCCTCTTTCTCCTTGATCAGCTCAAGCAGCCTCATCAAGAATCCCTGCTCTCCGGGAAATGAATTAAAACAATCAAATCTGCGGAATATGCTTACGGTCAGTTCATAGAGAGGTATAAAACCTACAGCCCTGAAAAATTCTTCAAAAAATTCATCCCAGGCCTTAGGGTATTTACTACGGAACTCCCTGTAAAGGTAAATAGGCCTCTTTTGCATGCTTTTTTCTCTAAAACCAAAAATGAAATCGTCTACATCGTCTTTTTTAAACCCCGAGGCATTAAGAAAGATATCTCCCATGATAAAAGAGGCGAACGAAAGATCATCAATAGGCGAATCCAGGAACTTTAGCAAAGAGACGATCTCTTTTATGGCGGCGTTATTGCGTATGTTTAAGGTCTTTTCCGATTCAACTGCCAAGCCTTTTTCAACGAGCCACTCCGTCAATAATTCAACATCATCATTCTCCCGCGCCAGGATCGCTATATCCGCGGGGTTGAACCTCTTTAATAACTCGCAGACAAGCGGTAACAATCGCTCTTTAGTATCTTCTCGGCCAGCATATTCTACTTTAACATAGCCACCCTCGCGACCTTTAATAAAACTCTGCTGGCATCCTTCAAAGACTGCTAAAACAGCCTCTTCTTCTGACGCGTTAAGATCTAAGAAAAGATTCTTTAGATTACCCCGCGAAAAGGCCTCATTGGTAAACGATACGATCTGGCTAGAACTGCGACGGTTCTGATTTAATGATCCAAGGATGAGATTGTAATCTTTAAAGCGCTCTTTGACACTGTCAAAAAGGCCTGCTTCCCCTCCGCGGAACCTATAAATAGCCTGCTTCTTATCACCAACGTAAAACAACGAACCGCCTGTGGCAAGCGCCTCTTCTATCATGCCAACTAGATTTTGCCACTGCAAAGAGCTTGTGTCCTGGAACTCATCTATCAAAAAATGCCTCAAACGAGTGGCAAGCCTATAGTATAGTTCCGGCACAGTTACTACTTTTGCGTCAAATAGAACGCCTGCCTCGCGGTTAAGCTCATCCAAAAAAAGACAATCAGCCTTCTTTGATAAGGCCTTAAAAAACGTCAGCACCTTGTTAAATATATCTATATAGGGATCAAGGACTACACTTGACTCCAAACCTGCCAGAGTAGATAATTCTTTAACGATATCGCTCCAAAGCCTTCTTGCCGCGGCTTCACATTCCTCGCCTTTCACCACGGGGAATTCCGCCCTCTTAAAATAATCGGAGACCGAACCAAGATCAAAATTATTTTTATTTTCTTCCAAAAACCTCGTAAAATTTTTTTCAAAGGCTTTGTGGGCCCCTTTAGGCCAATTCTTTCTTAACTGGCGCATCTTTAAAAGAAGCTTCTTTTTTCCCAAGATAAGCTTTTCGGCATCAGCATGGCTCGGAAAAAAACTACCTGAGAATCTATTGATCTTGTAAAACAGATCGCTTGATATCTTTAAAATATCATCTTTGGGAAACCATCCTGTTTTATTCTCAAGATATAGGTATTGCGTAATAAAATCATGAAAAGAGGCGCGCACTTTTTTATCTGTCGCGGCCGCGTCTATCAATTTATCAAGGCTATACGCAAAATGCTCCGATGGATCTGTCTTGATCCTGAAATTAGCGGATAGGCCCAGCTTAAAAGCGCAGCCGGAAAGAATGGCATTAACAAAGCTGTCTATAGTCTGGACCTGAAAGAAATTATAATTAAAAATTATATAATCCATTATATCCAGGGCTTTTTTTTCAGCAACCGCGGGATCAACTTCAAGGGACGCGATAAGCTCTTCTTTTTCTTTCGGGTCAGAAAACTTATCCAATGCTATTTTTTTCAGGAAATCCAGGATACGCGACTTCATCTCCATAGTAGCCTTGTTGCTGAATGTGATGGCAAGGATATTGCGCAGGGGTATCTCGTTTGTCGGCAGCGCGGGATTGATCAATAACTGAACATACCTCGAAGCCAAAGCATACGTCTTGCCCGAACCGGCAGAAGCTTCTACTACGCAAACTTGAGGAAATTTAAATTTAGGGGAATTTTGCTGTGGCATATGCGGCCTCATTTAACGATTATAAACACAATTAGTCCACGCGCAAACAGATTTTATTAGTAGCGATGCAAGCCTCTGTTCGCAAACGAAATTTTTTGCTTAAACAGAGGCTTGCATCGCCTTATCAAAGGCCTTACCATAGGTAAATATTGGTAGGGTCGGCGACGATGGTCGCCTGAAAACCCCCGTAGCGGAAGGGGAACCGTCACGCTTCGCCAAGCGAAGCTTGGCAGGCGTGACGGGGGAACCACGGGAGGGTTCCTTAAATGGGGCCTCGGGGAGGGGCGAGGGCGATCTCGTTGACAACCCCAACGCGCAAACAGATTTTATTAGTATAATCAGGACATTATGATATAATTGCCCATGGGTAAAAAAAATGAAGACATATAAAAAGAACGGGATGACCCTCGTTGAAGTCCTTATTGCCACGCTCATCTTTTCCGTAGCGCTTGGCGTCCTTCTGAGCAGCCTGGGGGCCATAATAGACCTCTTAGACATAGCGCAAGACAGGTCACAGGCCACAAGCGACCTCAAAAACATGATGGAAAAGATCCGTGCCACACCCTTTGACGCCATAACAACAAGGTTCACTAATGGCACAACAGACGGCCCTGTCACAAACCCATACACCGCGATAGTAGGCGGTTATAATCTAAAGAATGAACACATGATCGTCTCCTATGCCAATCCCAACACAGACCCTTTAGAAATACTGGTCTTGGCTAACTGGCAGGATAAAAAAGGACGTGCTTTTAATACGACTATATCAACCTTCAGGACAAGATAATGAAACCTTTAAGAAAAATGAAGCCCACCCGGGCTAAAGCCCTGGGTTCCTTTAAAGCGGAATACCCAAGCGGCCACAATCATCCGCACCCTTTAGGGTGCGGTTTTAGGCCGCGGGGTACAAAAGATCTTTCAGGCCTGACCTTGATAGAGATCTTGATCGCCTCGGTTCTGACGACCGTAGTCATCGCTATCATATATTCCATCTACGCGGCCGGGAGCGATATATGGGAAATAAAACGCTACCAAACAGACCTTAAAGCCCAAGGCCGCCAGGTGATCTCCGCGGTAGTCTCTGAGTTGAGAAAGACTACGAGGACATCCCTTCAAACGCCTTCACCTAACCTCATCATCACAGCTGTCCCTAACAATAACAATATTACTTTTTATTTACCTCAGGTAGCAAACAATTCTGTTGTCACGGATGCAGCCAATGACACAATAGCCTGGGATATGAATAACACAATACAGTATGTATTTGACTCTGCTACAAAACAGGTAAAACGCTTAGAAATAATAGACCCAACAGGCAACAGGACAATGGCCAACGATGTGACAAACATCCAGTTCATAGATAATTCCATTAATGGCTCTCTCTATCTTAATGAGCTAAAAGTGCTCTTGACGCTTGCCAAGACAACGCCGCGCCAACGCAATATCTCCACGACTCTTTCATCCGTCATTAAACTAAGGAATTAATAATGAGTAAACCACGTCAAGCGCGTAAAACAAATAAAAAAGGCCAGGCCCTGATATTATCCTACATCGTCATATTAGTCCTCCTGGTCTATTCAGCAGGCCTATGGACCAAGGCCATATCCGAAAAAGGTATCACCGAACGCGATCAGCTGACAGCCCAGGCCTTCTACATGGCTGAAGGAGCAAACGAATACGCCATATCAGCCTTTAGCTCGGCAGTAGCTAATTTTGTAATACCGTCAAACATCGCCACTTATAACGTAACTACCATATTCACTACTTTTGGGAACACCACAGTGGATACTACCATAACACGCCTAGAAGCAGCTGACAGGCTCATAGTTGAAGGAAGCACTAATATATACGCGGCAAACTATGAAGTTATCTCAACAGCGACTCATCCTCAAAATAGTTCTATAATCATCACAGTACACCAGATAATAGCCAGGCGGCTCATCCCTACCTTTCAACACGCTGTCTTTTACGATCAAGACCTTGAGATGCTGCCAGGCCCCAATATGACAATTACAGGCCGCATCCACTCCAACCAGGACATCTACATGGATTCATCAGGCAACACACTTACCGTTGATTCAACATACCTGCATTCCGCTGGCGATATATTTAACAAAAGAAAAGACGCGTCTGGCCCGCCCGCAGGAACGGTTTCAATACGCATTGATCAAGGAGGCCCACCCACATTTGCCAATATGGACGGCCTGGACAGCTCCTCGCCAACGTGGCCCACAGACTCCACAACACGCTGGAAAGGAACAGTGCAAAGTTCTGTTCACGGAGTGACGCGATTGACGGCGCCCGCTGTCGGTTCCATCCAGCCAGGCGGCTACTACGCTACTCAAGCCAATGTCAGCGTCGTAAATAATATTATTTATAAAGGCGGCACAGCTCTGGTAGAAGGCACAGACTATCCCACAGGGACAATAGCCACAACCACATCATCTTTTTATAGTAACCGCGAAGGCAAATTTATTAAAATGACAACGCTGGACTTAAACAAGCTGGCAGGCAAAACCGGAACATGCGGCGCGGGCTCATGCCCTAATAATATGCCAGATAACGGCCTGTTATACGCCACGCGCAACGACATATCCGGCATCCAGGAACCCGGCATCAAACTCATTAACGGCAGCGAGATCGCGCGCGCGGGAGGGTTAACAGTAGTCTCCAATGACCCTGTGTATGTAAAGGGCGACTATAACACTGTCAGCGAACAACCTACAAGCATAATCGCGGATTCTCTCAATCTTCTCTCAAATAACTGGAACGACACGAACAGCACAAGCAGTTTAAGTTCAAGGCCGGCCACTGCTACAACGTTCAACAGCGCTTTTGTCGCTGGAATAGACAACACTACAACCGGCAATTATAACGGAGGCCTTGAAAACTATCCGCGGCTCCATGAAAATTGGACCGGAAGGAACCTGACTATAAAGGGATCTTTTGTAGCTTTATGGAATAGTTCCGTGGCGAACGGCGGCTGGACATACGGTAACCCGCAATATACGGCGCCCAACCGCATCTGGGCTTATAATACTGCTTTTAATGACCCTGCCAACCTTCCGCCTTTTACTCCATGGGCCGTGGAAGCCCAACGCATTGCCTGGTGGAGCGATCTGGGCTGAACTAAATAACTTAGTTTAGCTCAATAACGCGTAACGCGGTATCATCAAGCGTCAGATCTTTCGCGCTTGTCCTTGCTGTCGCGAGTATACGGCCCGGATTGCCTAAAAGATACAGCGGGACCTTCAGCACCAAAGAACGGCCTTTAAAAGCGGCTTTCACGTCTTGCATTCGTAACCTCTTTGTTTTATCCACCACCTTCAAACCCCTCGTGCCTATGGTGATATTTATTTTCGGCATAAGCGCGAAATCTTTTACCTTGCTATAACCAAACAAAAAAATAGATACCCCGAAATATTCATCTATCTTTCTCTTCAGGTCAAGCTTAATCAGCAAAAAACCGTCTTTTAGCGCGTAGCCTAACTTGTCTATTCCCGCCATACTATCGTTACTTTTTATACTTATAACAGGATAGTCGCCATAAAGCTCATTTTTCCTTACGAATGTATACAAATATGACGGCGCGTATTCTATCTGGCTCTTGAAAAACGATATCGCCTTTTTCTTTTTAGCTATCTGGCCCGCGCTTAAGTCAAGACGCCACCAGGCTGCGCTAGAGTCTTTTAATTCTTTAGGCGGGCCTAACGCAACTTCGGGATGAAACCCGCGAGGCATCGGCCAGCGCACCACATGCACAAGATAAGGGATAACCTCAGGCTCCTGTATCTTGCCCTCCAGATCCCATAGGGCTACGCGCAAAAACAGATTAAGGGCGCGGTGGTCGCGGTTAACGTCTACCGGATGCGAAACAAATATCTTTGTGGGTTTAAAATCCGTAATAACTTTTTCTATATCCTTTAAGATACTTTCTCCTACATAAGGAGCGCCTGGCGAAAGCGCGTCAGGATAAGGCACTCTTGTAACGCGCGTAAACATACCTTTGTAAGGCTTTTTTGCATCCCAGTATTTCGTAAATATCTGCATCGTTCCAAAATCAGGATAACCCAAAAAAATAAGGTTCTTTTCCTTTAACCCTAAAAATTTCATTGCATTTGTGGATTCTTTACGCCGGACCTCGCCTAAATTAACAAAGGCCTTTTTCTTAAAAACGATCCGTTTTTCATACACTATAAAAGCAGGTTCGTTGCTATCTCCGTAAGTAAAATAAACTATTCTTACTGGAAGTTTTAATTTCATTGCCTCAAGGATAGCGCCTGCCGTGCCGATGGCCTCATCATCCGGATGCGGCGCTAAGATAAGGACCCTGTCATTATTTTTGAATCCGCTGAAAGGCTCTATCTCTTTGGAAAAACTTGTGGAGGATAAAAAAAATAGCGCGGCTGCAAAAAAAGGGATCACTCTGCAATATTTCATCTATTCCAATTAAAAAAACTGAATAGTCCCTGGACTCTAAAGGTATTTCTGTATCCTCTTTAAAATATCATCAGAGGCTTCTTTGTCTCCGTTGACAGCTCCTACGCGCACATCAACCCTTGAGCTTTTCTCAGTAATAGGGCGTATATCTATCCATATAGTCTTACCATCAGTATATTTGCTCATTATCTGCGCTACTTCTTTTTCCACTGTCTCCTTTGAGACCTCCAGCTTCATTGACTTTAAAGCCGACCTGGCGGCCCTGATAGTCTTATCAAAAGACGCGTTCATATCCTGAGACATTTTCCCCGAAAGCCAGACCGACGTTCCCGCTCCTCCGGCGGCTCCGGCTAAGACTGCGACACAGCCGCAAATATTCAACAAGAACAACCCCGAAAAAAACAAAATCCCTATCCTTCTAAACATGTATCCCCCTTGTTTTAATCTACCTATGATTGACTAAGCATATTAATGATCTTTGCGCGCGGCATATGTAAAATGTGAAAAATAATCCCGCCAGGAGCTTTCAGTAGACTTAAACTGGTTTACACCAAAAAAATAATCCACAATAGCTTCTCTTACGCGCGCGAACTCTTTAAAGCGAGCAAAACTTCCTGGATCATCTAAGCTCAAATCTATCAACTCAATAGCCCGCTCAAACGCCTTTTGAGTATAACCTGGATTTTTCTTAGCCTGCCAGTTTAACGCGCGTTCCACTTCACTTCCTATATTCGCCATTTGCTCTACTAATGACAAGCCTTTCCAGCGGCCCGCGGCAAGCTCTTTATGTTGATAACTCATCGCTTGACCCTTTTTGTAACGACCGCTATGATCTTCTCGCGCGTCTCTTTACTCTCCACGCCGCGGCTCCTGTTACCAGCCGATGGACGCATATTTATCATAGAATCAAATTCAATAAATTCCTTGCCCGACATTTCCGGATAAAGATTTATCCCCCAAAGGCTTGCCTGTTTTGAACCATTTTCCAAAAGCAGCGCTTCCAGATCAGAATGAAGTTCAGCATCAATGGCAATGAGCTCTCTATCCACATCAACTACAACTTTGACCAAGTCACCGAACCTAGCTAACATTTTATTAAGTTCAGCTATTGATAAAACCCCATTTATTATTTTCATCTAATTTATTATACTATAGAGCCTTAAATCAAGCAATACCTGAACAATAGCATTTAACTTGACGAAAAAAGTGTTTTTACCTATAATTATCGCATCTGGTTCTGTTCTTTTAAAAATTCATTCCCCCCTAGCTCAGCTGGTAGAGCGAGTGGCTGTCAATTCGCCAAAGGCGAATTGACTCCGAGTTCTGGCACAAAGGATTTCGAACTATTAGAGAGAAATCCGACTGCCGCTTAGAACACGGAGTTAATGTGGCAGCTTCTCCGGGAAACCGGAGTTGAAACAGCAGGAGAATTGCTGGAAGCCCAAACGTAAAGACGAGGGTAATCAGCAGCCGCACCCTGAAAACAGAGGTTCATTTTTTGGGTACTTCTATCAGGGAAGGTTCAGAGACTATGCACCTGCTGCCTAAAGGTGTAAACCTAAGGCAATGATATAGTCCAAGTCCGAAAGTAATTTCGGGTCGCTTGTAACCACCAGGTCGGAAGTTCGAGTCTTCCGGGGGGAGCCAATTTGTAACATAGGCAGAACTGCTGTCTCAGTGGTTCTGCCTATTTCTTTTTCTTCGAGCAGTGGGGCGG
>MNVR01000003.1 GCA_001873995.1 Candidatus Phelpsiimicrobium noxiivivens | reverse complement strand
TAAATTTAGCTCTCTCAGCTGAATATCTCATCTGAGAGCTTCTGACCTGCCCTAACAAAGCCTTTGCTTCAGCAACTCTACCCTTCTCAGCTATCTTGATATATCTGGGCAGAGCGATAGAAGCTAAAATACCAATGATTATGACCACGATGATAAGTTCAAGCAACGTAAAACCTTTCTTATCTCTATTCATCTTTTTTCTCCTTCCCTATTTGTTTAGTTGATTATTTATTTTAGTTAATATAAACAACATCACACTGACCATAACTCCAATACTATTACATTACTAATGCCGCGGTCGCATCGCCTGTCATAGTGCCTGCTTGGCTTATATTAATAGCATAAGAACCCATGCCCGGGTTGTCTATTGCATTTCTTACAGCCTTAGCAGCAACAGTTGCCTCTAGAGAAATATCGCCTCCACCAACAGCAGAGATGTCAAAGTATCTTGGCGTCTGGAATGTTAAGTCAAGATCTGCGGTATTTCCGGTAAATTTAGCTCTCTCAGCTGAATATCTCATCTGAGAGCTTCTGACCTGCCCTAACAAAGCCTTTGCTTCAGCAACTCTACCCTTCTCAGCTATCTTGATATATCTGGGCAGAGCGATAGAAGCTAAAATACCAATGATTATGACCACGATGATAAGTTCAAGCAACGTAAAACCTTTCTTATCTCTATTCATCTTTTTTCTCCTTCCCTATTTGTTTAGTTGATTATTTATTTTAGTTAATATAAACAACATCACACTGACCATAACTCCAATACTATTACATTACTAATGCCGCGGTCGCATCGCCTGTCATAGTGCCTGCTTGGCTTATATTAATAGCATAAGAACCCATGCCCGGGTTGTCTATTGCATTTCTTACAGCCTTAGCAGCAACAGTTGCCTCTAGAGAAATATCGCCTCCACCAACAGCAGAGATGTCAAAGTATCTTGGCGTCTGGAATGTTAAGTCAAGATCTGCGGTAGCTCCGGTAAATTTAGCTCTCTCAGCTGAATATCTCATCTAAGCGCTTCTGACCTGCCCTAACAAAGCCTTTGCTTCAACAACTCTACCCTTCTCAGCTTTATGCATCTTTTTCCTCCTTTTCTAGTTTTATCTTTTACGCTTTAATACTAACATCATTATTTATTTTAGTCAACCTCAACTTGTTTTCATTAACGCAATACTAAAAATAGGCATAAATATGGCTATGACCATGGCCCCGATAAGGATACCTATAAAGACTATCATAAGCGGCTCAAAAATAGAAGCCAGGCGTATGACAAAGGTCTCAAGATACTCTTGATAAAATTTTGCCACTCTTTTAAGCATTTTTGACAATTCGCCGATCTCTTCTCCTATAGTCACCATTTGCACAAGCATAGGTGTAAAAAAATCGCTCTTTTCCATGGGCGCTGCCATGCTGCGGCCTTCCTTGACGCTATTTTTGATAAACTGAATAGTATCCGCCATCCTTATGGAACAGGCGCTGCGCTCTGAGATCTCAAGCGCGTAAAGAATAGGCACGCCGCTTTCTATCAATATAGACATTGTAGTCGTAAACCGTTCCAGCAAAATATAACGCAAGAACTCTCCGAAAATAGGAATTTTAAATTTGATATCCTCTATTATTTTATTAAACGGAGGTTTATTGTTAAAATGTTTGTACAAGTAGACAGATCCCGCTATACCACCGATAATAAGTAAAAAGTTCTTTGATAGGATCTTGCTTATGTCTATCAGAAGCCTCGTGGCCATAGGCAGCGGTACACCAAAAGAATCCAGTATCTTCGCGAAAGTCGGCACTATCTTTAAAATAAAGAACAAGACCGCGCAGATAGCGACAAAAAGCAGGATGACCGGATACACAAGGGCTGAGATTATCTTACGTTGAAAACTGGCGGTCTCTTCCAGGTAAAAAGCGAGCTTATCCAAAACATTTGGAAGATTGCCGCTCGCTTCACCTATCTCTACCAAATTAACCCACAAAGGAGAAAATACATCCGGACATTTCGCCAAGGAATCCCTTAATGTCCTGCCTCCCTCCATATCCTGCCTAATCTGGCCTATTATGCCAAAAAGTTTTTTGCTGTCCACCTGTTTTGATATGACATCTAAAGACCGTAATAAGCTGACGCCAGCTCCCAACAACATAGCCAACTGGCGCGCGAAAAGAACCAGATCATTAGAACTTATACCAGAATGAGTGAATTGTTTTTTTACACGACTGAGATCTTTTGTGAAAGTAACATCTTGCTTCCCTACGTCAAACGGTATTATAGATGTTACAAAAAGACCTTTCTTCTGAAGCTGGGAAACTACATCGTCCTGGCCCGGGCCTTCAATAACGCCAGCTTCTTTTTCCCCTGTGCTCTTACGACAGATATAAGAGAATTTAGGCATTATTCTACTCCGATGGTCGCGCTCAATGCTTCTTCAAGGGAAGTCGTGCCATCTTGCACTTTTTTTAAACCGCTTTCATAGAGAGTGGCCATGCCATGCGCGCAAGCGATCTTTTTTAACTGCTGGGCATTGACATTAGCTACGATATGCGATCTTATCTCGTCATCCACAAACAAAACTTCGCCGATGCATGTCCTCCCTCTATAGCCGATGTGATTACATTTATCACACCCTTTAGCGCGATAAATGAGGTCCTGCCCAAGATTGAACCTCTCTCTCTCTTCAGGGGAAGGCTCGAAAGCTTCCTTACACTCTGAGCAGAGCCGACGTACCAAACGTTGCGCCACTATAAGGACAATAGAAGGCATCAATAAATATGGCTCTACACCTAGGTCTATTAATCTCGTGATGGCAGAAGGCGCGTCATTAGTATGCAGAGTACTCAACACTAAATGCCCTGTTAGCGCCGAGCGCACGCAGATCTGGGCTGTTTCCAGATCCCTGACTTCACCTACCATCATGATATCCGGGTCCTGCCTTAAAAAAAACCGAAGAGCAGACGCGAATGTAAGCCCGATCTCTGGTTTTACCTGGACCTGGTTAATACCCTCCATGTGATATTCTACGGGGTCCTCTACGGTGACGATATTCTTCGTCGGAGTCTTAATCTCATTTAAAGCTGCATAAAGGCTTGTAGATTTGCCGCTGCCAGTGGGGCCTGTCATAAAGATCAAACCGTACGGCATACGGATAGCCTTTCTAAACCCCTCCAACTGCTGAGAATAGAATCCCATATGAGCCAGATCCAAAGTCATACCTTCTTTATCCAAAATCCTCATAACGATCTTTTCGCCATAAATTGTGGGCATAACAGAAATACGAAGATCTATATTCCTTCCTTCTATTTTAACGGTAAGGCCCCCGTCCTGGGGCAGCCGTTTTTCAGCAATATCCAGTTTAGCAAGTATCTTTATTCTGGAAATTATAGGCAAATGCAAATGCTTGGCAGGAGGCGGGATCTCATGAAGCACACCGTCTATTCTATAACGCAAGCTCATCTTCTCCTTAAAAGGCTCTATGTGAATATCAGATGCCCTTTCATCAATGGCCTGTTTTATTATCAAATCTACGAGTTTAACAACGGGCGCCTCTTCAGCTCGAGCAATGAGACGGTCAATGCTTAGTTCTTCAGCTTCAACCTCTAAGGTTGGTTCAAAATCATCTACCGTTTTATAGGAATCTTTGACCGCCGCTTTAAGTATATCCCTCTTGCCATAAAAGTCATCTATGGCTTTTAATACCTCTGGCTTAGTAGCCACAACCGGATTGATCTCGCAATTCGTCATCTTACGAAGATTATCTATAAGTATAATGTCTAAGGGATCGGCAATGGCGCACGTCAAAGAATTCATATTTTTTGACAAAGGCAAAATTAAATTTTTAATCGCGAATTCTTTAGATACCAAGATATCAAGATTTTGATCTGCGGAGGGTTTTAAGAGGCCCGCGCCCATGGAAACATAAGGAATATTAAGCTGTTTACCTAAAGCTATAACAACATCTTCTTCAGTCGCGAACCCCAGCTTAAGGAGGATCTCGCCTAATCGTCCTCCTTCTTTAGCCTGGATCTTTATGACCTCATCAAGTTGGCCCTGTGTTATAATGCCTTCTTTGATAAGGATTTCACCTAATTTTAAATATGCTCTTGCCATGCGCTCAATTGTCCCATCTTTCCATCATATTGTCAACCGCTTCCTTCCTGGAAACAGCATAAGACTGCTCTCTGTAAGGCATAAGGCCAGAAGAGGTTATATCATTCTTTGCAAAAGTACTAGCATTATCAAAACCGATTATACGTGGCGTGATAAAAACGATCAATTCTCTTTCTTCTCTTGTGCTAAGCTTATGCCGGAATAGCGCTCCGACAATAGGAATATCACCAACAATAGGCATTTTACTTATCATGGTCTCATCATTTGTCCTGATCAAGCCGCCAACAACTATAGTCTCTCCGTCTTTAACCATAAGTGTGGTAAAAGATGACCTTATTTCCGGATCCTTAAAAGTTGTGCCGCCAAAAGTGCCTCCGGTTTTTGCTTGGGAAACTGTAGGCTTAATGAACATGGTCACAGTGCCGGTAGAGGCGTCAACCTGAGGCGTCACATTAAGAGAAACACCTGTCTCATATCTCTCAGCCTCCTCGGTCTGGGTGGATGACCCTTCAGCTGATTGTGTAGTCGTCTTCAGGCCAACTGCTTCATTAGTAGTGATCTTTATCTCCGCGGTCTCATTACTCAAAGATAATATCCTGGGCCTTGCTAAAAATTTTGTTTTAGTGTCTGTAGTCAAATAATCCAAAACAGCGGAAAAAACAGCCGCGCTTAGGGTGCCATATGAAAAAGTTGGGGCATCCAAAGTAACACCTTTGGCAAAAAAGTTAGGAAAACGCGTATCCCGAGAAGCGCCAGAAAGTGACATAAGCTCAGGCGATGTTTTCACGCCCATCTGATCAATAGTCATTTTAGAAACATCAAGCATTTCTACCTCTATCATCACCTGGGGGGTGGGGACATCCAACAAAGCTATCACTCTATCAATAAGCTCAAATTGGCTTGCGATATCAGTGACGATCAGGCTGTTCGTGCGCGTATCCTGCATGACTTTACCGTTTGATGTCATAACTCCCTTTATTGAAGATTCAATGCCTGATCCATCACCGACGCCGGCGCCAGCCTGAGCTCCGCCACCGCTAACCGCTTCTCCGCTTGCTGCCGCTCCGCTGCCTCCTGAGGCAGCACTTGCCGAACTACCAGCTGTAATAGACTTTTGAAGAGTTGAAGAAGCAAGCCTCGTATATTTTAAATTATAAACTTTAGTTATAGTCTCAATTTCCGGTTTGCCCCATTCTTTAACAATAAAGATATTACTGCCGGGTTCAAGCTCATAGATCAGATTATTCGCTGACATTATTTTGTTCATTGCCTCTTGAAGCGGGACATTATCTAAAAATAAAGTTATGCTCCTATCCTGAACTGCCTGTGAAGCTATAAAATTCAGGCCGGCTTGCTCCGAGAATAATTTTAAAATAGTCTTTAAACTAGCGTCCCTGAATTCCATTGAGATCTTACGGTAAGATTCCTTACTGATAAGATCAGGCGCGTAAAAATCAAAATCAGCCGCCAACACGATAGGAATAAAAAGAACAATCAAAAACAATATTGACACGCCTAATAGCTTCGCAATCACAGGATTTATATTTTTCATCTTGTCCCCCTTATTTACCCCGTTAGAGGACAAAGTTCTCTAACGGGGTTTACCGTCGACACTTTCTCTTTTCATTAAATATTGCTTATCTTTAAATTCAAAAAGAATACCTTCTCTGGTTATGTTAAATATTTTAGCTTCGTTAATGACATCTCCGATACCCATGACCTGATCATTAATAATAGCCTTTGGCATATCATTACCCCACACCAACCCGGTAACCCGCAAAGAAGAATAATCAAATTTGTCCTCTGAAACGCCTGAAGGTGAAGGTGTTTGAGGCAATCCGCCTGCGCCGGATATCACCTCAACGGCAGACTCTTCCTCAGGCGCGATATATGATTGAAATGGATTTCTTGAACTTTGTTCATCATCTGCGGAAGGAACAGATACATTCTTTCCCGCAGGCGAAACTAACAAATTCTGATCTACAGCGGCCTCTTTATTATCTACTGTTTTGTCATCCGCTGCCTGTGCATAGACACTCGGACAAACTATAAAAAAAACTATCATGACGGACATACACAAACAATTGATAAACGTTTTAATATTTTTATGCATACGCGTTATTGCCTCCGCCAAATACCCCATAATAAATTACAAGGATGAGGCGTAGGGATTGAAGTAAAGTATAAAAACTTTAAGTATACCCTGTGGCTTGCCGCAGGGGGCTTCATTTCCTCCGCCAAATACCCTACACTAAAGAACAAGGATGAGGCGTA
>MNVR01000008.1:11902-88600 GCA_001873995.1 Candidatus Phelpsiimicrobium noxiivivens | reverse complement strand
GCCTAACCTAATTCGCGGCCTTTTAATAAAACAAGCAGAAGCCTTTCCTGATAAACCAGCCATTATTTTTCAGGATGTGCCTGTCACATTTTCTCAGTTGCGGGATAATGTCTTCAGGCTCGCTAACAACCTGACGCAATATGGCATAAAGAAAGGCGACAAGGTTGCGCTCTTTTTACCCAACTGGCCGGAATATATCTATTCTTATCTTGCCCTTTTTTCTATAGGCGCGACTGTTGTGCCTTTTGATTTTATGCTGAAAAATGATGAGCTTGAAGCGTGCCTCAATCATTGTGAGGCGAAGCTATTGATCGCCAAGCAAAAAGAAGATATCTCATTAGAAAATATCAAATGTAGGGCCCCATCCATAAAAGATATCTTATTAGTTTCTGATAAAGAGCTTCCGGGTTTTCTCCATTTTGCTGAGTTTTTAAGCAAAGGCCAAACAACAGCTCCGGCTATTGATATAGCGGATCATGATAGATCCCTTATTCTATATACGTCAGGTTCAACCGGCAGGCCTAAGGGTGTGCTTTTAAATTACAAGCATCTGAGCGCTTCACCCGCGGCTATGGAGTTTTTTGTGGACCTGACATTCACGGACGTCAAGCTGTCAGCCTTGCCGATGTCTCACGCGGGCGGGCTTGTTTATCTGCAGAATTGTATTTTTTACGGTATTACGCTAATACTGATGGAAAGGTTCATTCCTGTTGAGTTTTTAAAATTAATAGAAAAATACAAGGTCACCTGTTTTCACATGGTGCCTTCAATGTATTACGCGCTTTTGCACCTAAAAGAATTTGAAAAATATGATCTTTCCAGCATTCGTTGGGTCAACGTATTCGGCGCTCCTAACTCACCTGATGCCATCCGTCGCTTTAAGACGTATTGCCCTAATGCTAAACTCCTGAATGGTTGGGGATTGACTGAGACCAACGCGCCGAACACGGTCATTCCATTAGGCAGCGATAGAATAGAGTCTATAGGCCGCACAGCGCCCTGGATAAATATCCGTCTCGTAGATGACGACGGGGGCGAAGTGCCTGCTGGCGAAGTTGGTGAGATCATCATAAAAAGCTGGGTAGTTATGGAGGGATATTATAAAGATCAAGCGCTTACTGCTGAAGTATTAAAAGATGGCTGGTTCTATACCGGGGATCTAGCAAAAAAAGACAAGGAAGGGATGTATTATATCGTAGGCCGCAAGAAGGATGTGATAAAGGTCTCAGGCCAGATCGTTTTTCCTTCGGAGGTAGAGGAGGCCATACATAAACATCCGCAGGTCAGCGAGGCGGCAGTCATAGGCCTTCCGGACGCCCTGCGTGGTGAATCAATTAAGGCATTTGTTGTTTTAAAAAACCACGGAGCGGCCAGTGATCAGGAGCTAAGGCAGTTCTGCCGTCAGCATCTTGCCCATTTTAAATTGCCGCATGAGTTCGTTTTTGTCAATGGCCTGCCCAAGAACAGAGCCGGTAAGATAGATAAGGCACTGCTTAAACAACAGAAGATCAATTAAGGGGGTTAATTCCATGAAGATGAAAAGAGATATTCATTTATCAGGCGCGGATCTTCTGGGTATGGTGCAGGTCAAGCCCGGAGATTTTGGCAAATACGCTATTATTCCCGGCACGACCGAAAGGCGCGACGCGCTGTTGGAAGACTTAGAGCACCCGGTGAAAAGTTTTTCATTTTTTGAATACGCCATGTATACAGGGACGTATGAGGGCATTAAGGTCGCGGTTGGCAATGGCGGAAGGTTTTCACCTGATACTGCCATTATGGCTGAGATATTGTGCGCCGGAAAAGTAGAATATATTATTCGCGCGGGTTCATGCGGCGCTATGGATGAAAAAATAAAAATAGGCGACATCGTCCTTGCTACGGGCGTTGTGCGCGGCGATGGCGTCACACCTTATTACGTGGATAAGGCGTTCAAGACGATCCCTGATAAAGGTTTAAGCGATGTGCTTGAGAAAGCGGCGGCAGCCAGCGGCGTCACAGTGCAGAAGGGCGCAATGTGGACGACAGACGCGTTATTGCGCGAGACAAGGGAATTAATAGAAGCTGCTAAGAAAGAAGGGGCTATCGCGGTAGACATGGTCTCAAGCGCCCTGTTAACTATCGCTCAGGTCAACAATATCAAAGCAGCGTCAATTTCCGCTGTAAGCGATAATCTGATCACAGGCCAGCTCGGTTTTATTAATCCTGATTATTATGAGGCTGAGGCAAAGGTTGTTAAGATATGCCTTGATGCCGTTGTAGCCCTCGCGAGACAGGGGAAAAGTTAATGAAAAGGTACGTTGCCCCGCTCACCTACAATAGGCAAAATTAATGAAAGAGTCTATTTTGTTCTGGCCTGCGCACATCAAGGGCAATACCTTATATATTTTAGATGAGACAAAGATCCCGCAAAAGGTTGTCTATCTAAAGATCCGCGATCACAAGGAAGCCATACGCGCTATTCTGGACATGAAGACGCGCGCTTTTGGCCAGTTCCTGACTGTTTGTTATACATTTATACTTGAGTTAAATAGGGCAAAGGGCAAGAGTAAGCCCGAGCAAATGGATGTCTTGGGAAAAGTGGCAGAGGCTTTTAATAAAAGCCGGCCGACATTCCCTTTTGAAGAAGTCACGTCTATGATCCTGGGGTTTGCTAAGAAAGCGTATGCCAGCCCAAATTTCGCTGATGATCTCATAAAGGCCCTGTACGGATTTTTGGAGCAGGATATAAGGTTTCAACGTTATAAAAGGGCCGAGGAAGCCTCAAAATTGGTTAAGGCAGGAGACGCTATTTTAACGCACTGTCATGTTTCAGGAGAAATGAGCCTTATCGGCGAGTTTTGCCGCAGAGATGGAAAGCATGTCAAGTTTTTCGCCACGGAGACGCGGCCTTATTTTCAAGGCGCGCGCCTGACAGCCTGGGAACTGAAAGTTGAGGGATTTGACGTAACACTCATCCCTGATAATGCTGTGGCGAAATTGATGAGCGAAAAGATGGTAGACTGTGTTATCGTAGGTTCTGACCGCTCGGCTAAAAATGGGGATTTCGCCAATAAAATAGGCACATATCAGATCGCTCTTTTAGCCAAACATTTTAAGATACCTTTTTATGTTCTTACTCAGCCGTCAAATAAGTTAGAGAGCGGAGAGGATATTCCCGTTGAGATAAGGAATGAAGACGAGATATTGACCTACGCCGGCCGTAGGCTTGCGCCAAAAGGCGCCTTAGCGTATTATCCGGGTTTTGACGTCGTGGGGCATGGGCTTGTGACTAAGCATATAGCTATAAATGGAAATTAAAGAGAAGATCCCTTTGGTGTTCGGCGTGCCCGGTGCTTCATTCTATAAGACTTTTAAAGAAAAGAATGTTTTTGTTGCTGAACTCAGGCCAGGTTTAGAGGGAATGAAGGTCGTGTCGCGAGGGTTCCTTAAGGTGGGCGTTGTGCCTGTCGTCATTTGCGATAATATGATGGCTTTTTGTATGCAGAGGGGTTTAGTGGGAGAGGTACATATTTTCTCAAACAGCGTGGATACGGGAAAAGGTATATGTAGGACAGGTTCGCTGATCGCTGCCTTGTGCGCCCAGATACATCATATCCCGGTGTACATGCACCCCGTTAGAAATCCGCATAGATCTTTATTGAACGTTTCTGACGGGGCGCGCGCGTCACAAAGCAAGCCGCCAAAAGGACCTGATATGACAAAAATAGGTAATGACAACGTGACAATACAGGGTATCAGGCAATACGCGCCTCTTTGGGAAGAAGTGCCGTTATCACTGACAGAAACGGGGCAATGCAATGGATAGATCAAAGGCCAATGAGATAATCCAGATAGGCAGGCTGATCTGGGAGAAAGACTTAAGCGGTGGCATGTCTGGCAACATAAGTCAAAGAGTAGATAATGACTTGATCCTTATAACCGGCCACGGCACGTGTTTAGGCATGCTTGATGAGAAGGATGTCTGCGTCATAGACTTGGAAGGCAATCCGCGTGACAAGAATTTCCTGCCTTCTTCTGAGAAACTCTTTCATACGAGCGTATACAAGAACTTGGACGCAAAGGCAGTCGTGCATGTCCATCCTACCTGGACGAATGGTTATTTTAGCGTAAAGGAAAGAATAGAATTTGATACGTTTGAGACGCGCCTGGCCTTTGGCGATGTGCCTGTAGTTGTCCAGAATACGCCGACTATAACTGATATAACGCAGGTCATAGGCGCGTTAAAGAAAAGCAATATTGTTGTTTTAAAACATCATGGTGTTGTCGCAATAGGTGAGAACTTAAAAGACGCCTTTTTTCTGGTTCAGACACTTGAAGAAGGGGTTAAGATGGCTTTTATCAAAGATTTTTACGCGTCTCGCGAAGATGGCGCTCAAGATACGCCGAAAGAAAAAGAAATAATTCAGACCGCCGGCAAAAAATATAAATTATTTTCTGAAGAGCAGATCAAAGAGATCATAAACTTGGTTAACCGAGACGAAAAGTTTAACAGGCTCTCTTTAGAGACATCTTTAAAGACTAAACTGGCGGTAGTGCTTGACGAGAGCCAGGCCATATATTGTTTTAATTTCGCTGATGGAAAAATAGTGGATTATAGCCGCTCAATTGATGAGGCGGAGTTCGTGATATCGGGAAAAGGCGAATATTGGCGCGCTATTTTTAACAGGCAGCTGGATCCTTTTGCCGCGACCACGCAAAAAAAACTGAAATTAAAGGGTGATTTCGCTAAGATCTCGCGCTGGTATGCGCCATTTAACAGATTGTTTGAGTTGTGGGTGAAGACGCCGGTGGAATAGAAGACAGAAGACGGAAGACGGAAGACGGAAGGTTAGTAACTAAAAAATGAAAGAACAACGGCAAGCCAAAAATTTGACTTCTTTATTAATTTTTTCTGTTTTCTGTTCTCTGATCTCTGCTGTCTGAAAAATGAGGTTTTTATGGATCAATATAAAATGTATATCAACGGAAAGTTTTGCGACGCCCAAAGCGGCCAGACTCTTGAAAGTATCAATCCCGCCACGGAAGAGAAGATAGCGAGCTTCCCGAAAGCTGATATTAGCGATCTGGAAAAAGCTATAACAGCCGCGCGCCGGGCTTTTGACGAAGGTGAATGGCCAAAGATGAGCCTGCCTGAACGTTCCCAATATCTTTTGCGCATAGCGCACTTCATACGCGAATCCGCTTATGAATTATCGCGCGTTGAAGTCAATGATACAGGCAAGACGTCAAAGCAGACCACGTTCATTGATATACCAGCCGCGGCAGCAGCCTATGAATATTTCGCTGGAGCCGCAAACCAGGTCAAGGGTTATACCCTGGCTATTCCCGCGCCGGCCGCAAGCTTTACATTGCGCGAACCTGTGGGTGTTGTCGCAGCCATAACGCCATGGAATTATCCTTTTCTGATGGCTGCCTGGAAAATAGCCTCTAGCATTATTTTAGGTAATACTGTCGTATTTAAGCCGTCTGTATTAGCGTCTTTAAGTTGTCTTGAACTGGCCAAGATCTTTGAAAAATGCGAATTGCCAAAAGGTGTCGTTAATATTGTCACAGGCGAAGGCAGCGTGTTAGGCCAGGCTCTTTCGTCTTCTAAGGCAGTGGATATGGTCTCATTTACAGGCTCAACGCGGGTGGGCCGTGACGTGATGAAGGCTGCCGCTTCTAACTTAAAAAAATTAACTCTTGAATTGGGCGGTAAATCGCCGAACATCGTTTTGGCGGATTGTGACCTGGATACAGCTGTGTCCGGAACGCTTACGGCTATTTTCATGAACCAGGGCCAGATGTGCGTGGCAGGTTCGCGCCTTATTGTGGAAGAAAAAATACATGATAAGTTCCTGGAGTTGTTAGCCGCTAAAACAAATAAATTAAAAATAGGAGACCCGCTTGACCCGGCGACTGATATCGGGCCGCTCATCAGCGCCAAACAAAAACAAAAAGTTTTAGAATATATCGCTATAGGTAAAAAAGAGGCCAGATGCGTGGCTGGCGGATCTACGCCCGCGATGAAAAAAGGGTATTATGTGGAGCCTACGATATTCGCGGATGTCAAAAATAATATGCGTATCGCTCAAGAAGAGATATTTGGCCCGGTTCTATCAGTTATTAAGGTAAAGGACGCAGCGGAGGCTATTCGCGTGGCTAACGATACGGATTATGGCCTGGCGGCTATGGTCTGGACTAAAGACTTAAATCAGGCAAATGTTATAGCTCGCGCTTTGCGCGTCGGCACGGTATGGGTCAATACATTCGGTGGTTTTTACAATGAAGCGCCGTTTGGAGGATATAAGCAGAGCGGTTTAGGCCGCGAATTAGGCCTGGAAGGCCTACTGGAGCATACACAGGTCAAGCATGTTAATATTGACCTGGCTCCTGGCGGAAAGAGCCTTGTTGCTTCATGGTTTAACGTTTGAGCGAGAGAAAGGAAATTTTCACATGAAGAAAGTATTATTTATCATGCCGCCTATAGGCGGATGGGCGACCCACGGCATAAACCGCGCTGCTAATCAATTTTACGCGCAACTTGCAGCTTATATCCGCGAGAAAAATGTTGGCGAGCCTTTTGTCCTGGACGCCAGAGCGCTTGACCTGACATATGATGACGTAAAACAAAAAGTAAAAGAGTTGAAGCCTGATGTCGTTGTGCTTGGCGATATCCTTCATTCTACCGGAGGCCTGGCAGTAATATGGCATTTTAATAAAACGGCTGCCTTAGCCAAAGAGGTAAGCCCGCGGACTTCCGTGGCTGTTGGAGGGTTGTGGTATTCGGCGCTTTATAAAGAAACATTGGAAGAGAACAAAGCTATAGATTTTGTCTTGATAGGAGAAGGGGAGCTGACGTTGGAGGGCCTCCTGAAGGCCATGGAAGCCGGAACCGGCGATTTTTCAAAGATCCCCGGATTGGCGTCTCGCCACAACGGAGTTGTCGTTGCAGGGCCGCATCGTGAGCTGATCACCGATATTGACATACTCCCTCTGCCCGCGTATGACCTGTTCCCCATGGAGAAATATGTGAACCATACTTACTGGACGAATTTTTGCGAGCTTTTTACTAGCCGTGGGTGCCCGGGTGGGTGTTCTTTTTGTTATGAATGGAGCCAGTATGACCCGCGCTACCCAAAAGATTTTGTGTCTTGGCGCTCGCATTCAGCCTCTCGCATTGTAGATGAGCTTGAACTTTTAACAAAAAAGTTTGGCGTCAAGACAGTCGTTTTTCAGGATGATGCTTTTAACGTGGATCCGGATATGGTCAAGGGTGTCTGCAACGGTATATTAGATAAGTGTATCAAGATCAACTGGGTTATCCTCGGCCGCGCCGACAATTGGGCAAAACAGAAAGATATGATACCTCTTATGAAAAAGGCCGGCATGTTTATGGGCCTGGTAGGCATCGAGGTTGGTAATGACGCGGAACTTTCAAGAATAGGCAAAGGCGTAACAGTGTCGCAGATCAAAAAGACCGTAGACGCCTTGAGGCGTAATGATATAGCGACTATCGGAACGTTCATGATAGGTTTTGAAGATGATACTGAGCAGGCCATAAAGCAGCGCTTTGCTTTTGCCGATCAGGTTGACCCGGATGTCTTCGCGCTTCAGTTTGTAACGCCGGTGCCGGGTTCTCCGCTCTGGATGAAATTAGTAAAAGAAGGCCTCCTGGACCCTAAAAAAATAGACCTTATCAAATGGGATTTTCAGCATCCCGTGGTGCCTACGAAGCATTTGAGCGTTGAAGCAGTCGGGAGGCTTGGTTCCTGGTGCATGCGCGAGTTTTTTTCGCGGCCACGCAGGATACACCGCATTATAAGCGGTAAGTATTCCGAACTCGCTAAGCTTTGCGTTAAAGATTTTATGTCAAATATTTCTAAATTTGAGGCTGCCGCGACTAAAGGAGACTTGTATGTCTGAACAATTCAAGATGACGTGGGAAAAGGCCACGGAAGAGAAGTTTAAGCGGATGCTGGCTAAGATGCCGATATTCCATCGTCATATGACTGAAGTCGCGGCTACGCAAAAAGCCGAAAGTAACGCGAAGGCGCGCGGCTCAAGGGTTGTTGAGGAAGTTGACCTCATGTTGGCCATGTTCTCAGAGGTGCCTCTGCAATTCTATTCGCTGATGATACGGCTCTTGGACGATGTCGGGTTTGATTATAAAAAACATAATCTGCCGAGGATTTACTGAGCCTCCTATATATAATGGGCGCATTGGCTGAGCTGAGTTTGGAGCGAGACAAGGAACGAGGACGCCGGCGTAATCCCTGGATTACGTCAAGGACGAGTGACGCAGTCGCAGCCCAAAATCAGCCAGCCCATAATATGAATATTAATATAAATGAGGGGGAAGCCCGCCTTTCGGCCGTCTGCGGCGTTGCTCCTCCTCGGCGTAGTGCTGTGACTACGCCTTTGTCGTCGCGCCTTGCATACGGCCTAAATTCGGGCTTCCAATGTATCCATTATATATAGGAGACTCAGTAGAGTGTTTAAAGAGAACAAACACGATATTGTTATTAAAAGTGATCTTGCGTCTGCCCGCTACGAGATCCTGTGGTGGGGAGAAGCTGCCTGGTGGCCGCGAAATTCTTTGATGCGTTTTGTGCGCTTGACCGAAAGGCCCCTGCGCAAGGGCACGCGTTATAGGCAGGAAGTAGCTTTACCTTTCGCGCCGACTTGGGAAGTTGAGATAGATAGCCTTATCGATACGAGTATCACGCGCAAATTCTTAAATGGCATGTTTGCCGGTTTTGAAACTGTAAGCCTTGTTGATAGGGCCGGCAATATTGAAATTACGTATAGGATGCACTATGAGGTCAGAGGGTTCTTTTATAATTTTTTATGGCTTTTTATTTTTAAGAATCTTCATGATAATAATATTGAGTTGATCTTGAAAAGTTTAAAAACTTATTTGGAAAAAGATAAGAGTAAAGAATGAAAACGGCAGTTATAGGCCTGGGAGCGATAGGGGCTTTGGTGGCGGGATACCTGAAAGCTAAAGGTGCGCCTATTATAGCTGTCGGACGCCCTGAACAGAAGAAGGCTATTGAAAAAGAAGGCCTTATCATCGAAGGAGCGCGCGGCCGTTCTTTGGTCTATCTGAATGTTAAGCTCCGGCTGGAGGAAAAGGTAGACCTGGCGATAATCGCGGTCAAGACACAGGACATACGCGACGCGATAGATAGCTCAAGGGAATTTCTTTCAGGGCCGGTCATTCTTTCTACTCAGAACGGCGTTCGGGCTGACAAACTGCTTGAATTGACGCTGGGGCCGGAAAATATTGTTTCAAGTATTGTCATGTTCGGCGGGACATATATGCCGTTCAATAAGGTCGTCCATAATTTTGAAGGCAATTGGCTTATTGGCCGACCGCGAGGAGCGAATGACGCGAAATGTAAAGAGGTAGCTGAGTTTTTGAAGGCCGCCTTTAACGCTATAGAGGTAGAAAATATTTCAGCTATGAAGTGGAGCAAGGTATTCGTTAATTTTTCAAACGCGCTGCCCGCGTTGGCCGGGAAGAGCATGCAGGAGACATACGGGGACCTGGAAATGTGTAAATTATCTTTGAGGCTGTTAAAAGAAGGTTTTGACGTTGTTGATAAGCTTAAGATAAGCCTGGCGAATATGCCGGATTTTGATATAGAAAAATTAAAAGGCCTGACGCGTATGCCTCTGGATGAGGCGGCGCCAATATATTCCGGTATCATGATGAATTTGAGCAAAGAACCTTTATACGGCTCTATATTGCAGAGTATCCTGCGCGGCCGCGCGAGTGAGATAGATTTTATAAATGGAGAAATAGCTAATCAGGCCAGGCTTAATAATATTGAAGCTAAATTAAATACGCGTGTCACGGAACTTATCCATCATGTTGAGGCGACGAAGAAGTTTTTGACGTCCGCAGAGGTATGCGAAGATATGGGGAAAAACACGCAATTACAGAAAGAAGATTTTTTCTAACCCAGAAAGGGTTAGGCCTTCGCTAGCGCCAGCATACCATATAAGCGGAGGGCCTGAATGAGGGCATGATTTACGGAGCGAATGCGCGACGTAAATCATATGCCCGAATTTATCCCGCGCCCTAAGGGTGTTGGGATTATCTAGAGAGGATATTTACATGGAGCAAAATAAGCCCAGTATGAGTGAATTGAGAAAGATGGTCAAGAAGACACGAGTGAAATTTCCGCGATTGCGCCTGACTGTCATAAAGAAAGAAGGATACTGTTACCATGGTTATGAAGTTGGTAAGCAATTTATTTTTGAGGATTTTACTCATACTCCGGAGAATTTTTGCGCCGGTGCCTTACAGTCTATTTTTCCGTGTATGTATGGTTTGACTTTTGGGGCGGAGTTTCCTTTTATGGATAATATGTTGTCTTTAAAGACTACATGCCCCGACGGTAAAAAAGTTGAATTTTTAACTGAATTGATAGATGAAGCTGGTAACGTTATCTCAAAGCCAAAACCTCAGCCGCCAACAGGGCCTGATCCTAAGACTATAGAGATAGAAGTTAAAGAGTGTACGGGCAAGTGTTTTTACGGTTACAAAGTAGGCGATAAGATCCAGGTAAAAGGGTTACGTTCGCCTGAGGGTTTTTGCGGCGCCGCGTATCATATGCTTTTTCCGGTTTTATTCGGTTTGAATTTTGGCGCTAAGTTTCCTTTTGAGGAGGATCCTAATTCTTTAAGCACTCCGACCTGCCCCGATGGAGGGCACGTTATTTTTAAAGTCACGAGAAAAGAAGAGATAAAAAAATAGATTAGGGTGCCCCTGTGTGTCAGAGTTTAAAGCGTTTCAGTTGGTAATCTTTTGCTGGTGGCTGGGGTTCCGGGGGACTGGGAGCCACAATAAGAAAGAGGAAGAATAATGAAAAGACGAGTTGTTGTAACAGGCCTGGGTGTTATTTCGCCCAATGGTATAGGTAAAGATAATTGTTGGAAGGCTATGTCTGGCGGCGTATCTGCCGTTAGGCGCGTTGATATGTTCGATGTATCAATGTTTCGTACGCGCATTGCTGCGTATTCTAAAGAGTTTAATCCTTTTGAATTAGGCTTAGACGAGGAAGAGGTCAAGCGCATGGATAGATATGTCCAGTTCGCGGTTGTAGCCGCTGATATGGCGGTTAAGGATGCCGGCCTGGATTTTTTAAAAATAGACCGTCAGAGGGCCGGAGTCAGCCTTGCTAATGCGATCTGTGGGACTAAATACATGGAAGAGGAGTTCGCGCTTGTCACGGATAACGGCAAAAAACCCATTGACCCAAGATTGGTGCGTCCTTACCTTTATGATGCCTCAATGTTCAATACGCCATCTGCGGAACTATCCGCGAAGTATCACTTAAATGGTATATGTAATACTATCTCTACCGGATGCACCGCTGGGACGGATTCCGTGGGGTTTTGTTTGGAGACTATTCAGGACGGCGATATGGACCTGATGATAGCCGGGGCTTCGGAGGCGCCGCTTACGCCTATAACATTCGGGGCTTTTGATGTGGTCAGCGTTCTATCCGCCAGGAACGATGAGCCTGAAAAAGCCTCGCGCCCTTTTGATAACAAGCGTGATGGTTTCGTTCTTTCAGAAGGTTGCGGCCTTTTGGTTATGGAAGAACTTCAGCACGCCTTAAAAAGAAAGGCGCGTATCTATTGTGAAATAATTGGTTATGGCACATGTAATAACGCGTTTCACATGACTGACCTGCCTTCGGATGGCCTGGCTATGTCTAATTGTATCAAGCTGGCGCTCAAAGACGCTAAGATAAAACCGCAGGATATTGATTATATAAACGCGCATGGTTCTTCTACGCGCATGAATGATGTGTTTGAAAGCAACGCTTATAAGATCACCCTTGGCGATTACGCGTATAAGATACCCATAAGTTCGCTGAAATCCATGATCGGGCATCCTTTGGCCGCGGCCAACGCTATTGAGATGGTGATGGGGTCAATGATATTTGAAAAGGACATTCTCCCTCCAACGATAAATCAGGAAGTCCGCGACCCTCAGTGCGACCTGGACTATATACCGAACAAGGCGAGGCCTAAGAAAGTCAATATGATATTAAAGACTTCGAGCGGCTTTTCAGGCGTGCACTCATGCATTGTGATGAAAAGATACGCGGAGGGTAAATAGATGATCAAGAAAATAGCTATAACCGGTTTTGGCATTGTCGCGCCATCAGGTATAGATAAAAAAGCTTTTTGGGCCAACATAAAAGCGGGCCGTTCAGCCATAAAAAAAATAGAGCGATATGATTCTTCTTTATATCCGTCTCACATAGGAGGCCAGATACATGATCTTGATGTTTATTCGCACGTATCATCAAGATTATTGCAAAAGATAGACCCGTTCTCTCATATGGCGCTTATTGCCTCAGAGATCGCTCTTAAAGACGCCGGTATTGATGTGTCAAAAGAGAATTTGAACAATATTGGGATCTTTATGGGCAATGCATTGGGCGGTTGGTTATATGGCGAGACAGAATTGCGCGACCTTTATATTGAGGGCCGTGAGGGTGTCAGCCCTTATATGGCGTCGGCATGGTTTCCGGCGGCGCCCCAGGGGCAGGTCTCTATTTGTTACGGTATCAAAGGGTATTCAAAGACAATTGTCTCTGACCGCGCCAGTTCGCTTATGGCCATTGGCCACGCGATAAAGATCCTGGCTAAAGAAAAGGTTGAGTTTATTTTAGCCGGCGGTATGGAGGCCCCGCTTTCGCCGTATGGGCTTCTTTGTTGTAATACTAACGGGCAAATATCCAAAAATAATGAACATCCCGAGGAGGCTTATAGGCCTTTTGATAAGCATCGCGATGGTTTTGTTGTAGGTGAAGGCGCTGGCATTATGATATTGGAAAGCGAAGAGAGGGCAAAAAAAAGAGGCAAGAAAGCCTTTGCCTATATTACGGGTTATGGCACGACGTGCGATGGCGTAGATAGGATCAAATCAGACCCTAACGGTAAACAATTGGCGCGGGCAATAAGGATGGCGTTAGATGACGCGGGTTATAGCCCTAAGACAATAGATTATATTTCGCTTGATGGCGCAGCGACATTAGAGGGCGACATATCAGAAGTCGCCGCCATCAAAGAAGTTTTTGGTAAATACGCCAAAGATGTCCCGGTAAGCGCGCCTAAGACTATGTTTGGTAATTTGTTGGGCGCCTCAGGCGCCGTGGATGTGCTCGTGACGGTCCTGGCTATGGAGCACAGCCTTATACCTCCGATTTTGAACTTAAAAGATATAGACCCGAAATGCGCGGGGTTGAACTATTGCAGGGATAGAGCTAAAGAACATAATATCCGACGGGCCATTGTGATCTCAAGGGGCCGCGCCGGTATCAATGCGGTGTTGGCATTGGAGAAAGGGTGAATATGGATACAAAAACAAAAGTTAAGGATGTCATTGTGAAACTTCTTAAGGTAAAGCCTGAAGAGGTCAGGGAAGGCTTATCGCTTGAGCAGAGCCTGGGCGTTGATTCAACTGAGATGGTAGAGGTCTGTATAGCGCTTCAAAAAGAGTTTGGTATATCTATCTATGAAAAAGAGGTGGCTAAGCAACATTCCGTTGAACAGATAGCTAAAGTCATAGATTCCAAAAAAAAGTAATCCAGAAAGGGTGGGCCTTCCTAATCCCACATAGAGGAAGGATCCAAAACATGCGCATTATTGATTTGAGTCTTCCTATTGATGATACTCTTATTGAAACGCACGCCGCTACCGTTGATCGTATCACTCACGCGGCGGGTGTGGAGCATTTTAATGAGGTTGTAATGTCCAAACAGCCCGGAGGCAAAGAGCGTTTTGCAAAGGGCGAGCGTGTGGCAAAGCCTAATGATGTGCCTGATGTCGAAATGTTGTCATTGGAGATAGTCCACGCCTCGGTGCATATGGGTACACACGTGGACGCGCCGTTCCATTATGGTTCAAAGTGTGAGGGCCGGCCTGCCCGCATGATAGCGGATGTGCCGCTGGAGTGGTGCTTTTGTCCGGGCGTTGTCCTTGACCTTACTCATCTAAAATATCCTCAGAATATTAATAAAGAGGAAGTAATGGCAGCTCTTAACCGCGCAAGATATACAATTAAACCTATGGATATTGTTTTGATATATACAGGTTGCGATAAACTTATAGGGACGCCTGATTATGTCAATAAATACGTAGGCATGATGCCTGACGCGCTTGAATTTATCCTTGATCAGGGTGTTAAGATGATCGGTATTGATACTATCGGCCTGGATAGGCCGTGTTTTGAAATGTTTAACGAATTTTTGTCCACCAAAGATAGGTCTAAGATATGGCCGTGTCATTTTTTAGGCCGTAGGCGCGAGTATTGCCATATGGAACGGATGGCTAATTTGGGTACCATACCTAAGCCTTATGGATTTACTGTTTCGTGCCTGCCTGTCAAAATAAAGGATACGGGCGCCGGCTGGACGAGGGCTGTGGCTATTTTAGGGGATTAACGGATTTATTATGGATTTTATTAGAGTTTTTAAGTTTTTATTGGAAGCATTTGAAAAAGAGCATATTGATTTTGCTCTTATTGGTGGATTGGCATTACAATCAGCAGGCATTTCACGCTCGACGCTTGATATTGATATGCTTATTTTGGCTACAGAAGGTCAGAAGATCAAAGATATCATGTGCGCTCAAGGGTATGAGCTTATTCATGAAAGTAAGGATGTATTGAATTTTTGTCATTCGGCAAGAGAATTTGGCCGTGTGGATTTTTTATTGGCGCATCGTAAGTACGCATTGGCGATGTTACGGCGCGCTGGAGAAAAAGATATTTTTGGCGGACAATTTAAAATTAAAGTGTTGCGTTTTGAAGATCAAATAGGCCTGAAAGTTCAGTCAAGTTCAAATGATCCACGGCGCCGCCTTCAAGATATGGCGGATGTTCAAGGGCTTGTTAAAGAGCATTATGCACAACTTGACATGAAATTATTGAAAGAATATTTTGATTTATTTGGCAGGACTGATGAGTTGGGAAAGATCATTAAGGATGTAAAAGGTGCTGACTAAAGAAGAAAAAAAAGAAATGTTAGAAGATGCCAAAAGTGCGGCTCGGTGCCAGGATTTTAGAACTGCGAAGGGAATGGATTATCTTTCATTTGACCAATATCTTGTTTTTCTTAACAATATTCAGGATATTTTTGGATCTTTTAAAGAGTCACGGCAGTCGACAAAGACAAGTTTGAATAAGCTTTAAGGAAAATAATCTGGAATATGTTAAGAGAGTAAAAGGTAAAGATTTTGGACAGAGCTATAATTAAGAAAATTATATTTTCTGGGAGTCATGTTGTAAAGATAGCTATTCCATTATCTATTTTGACTATAATTTTTGCATTTTTAGGGCTAGAGTATATCTCAAATTTGATTTTTGGATCAGTAATTTTATTTTTTTGGTGGTATTTGTATTTGAGTAGAGCACCGATTATATTATCTACCGTCACTGGTGGCGCAATCGGGTTTTTTACTATTTTTATCGCATTTCTACTGAGACACAAATTGGATGGTGATAGTATTGGGGTTTGTATGGGGCCTTGAGAGAAAATTTTTAGGGCGAAATTTTTATAGTGCCTTATTTATAATTAGTGCTTTAATCATTTTGATTTTAGAGCGTTCAGGGAAATTTTAATATGTAGTTTTTGCTGTAGAAGTGAGCCAGGTAGGAACTGACTAAACGAGAGCAGCTGCGATTTTAGAATAATAAGAAATTATTTCTCGTCTCTTGATGCAGCAGATTGAGACTCGGAATGATTGGCAAAAGTATAAAAGAGGGGGCGAACCGTGGGACATACTTGTAATTCTATAACGATCAAAGCACTTTATGAGAAGATATTTGATATATCAAACGATATACCACGTTGGACAGAACTTTTTGGCGGGGAATATAAGGAAGCCAAAATTGTAAAAAAAGAAGGCAATAAAATTACGTTTCAGCTTACAGATGATGAGGGGCGCTCCTGGCAATCGATTAGATTATTATTTAAAGAGGATTTTTTTACTTATTCAGAAAGGTTTGAACCAAAATTTCCTTTTGAGTATATGAAGATAGTCTGGCTTTACACGCAGGCCACAGACGGCGTTATCCTTACATGGATACAGCATTTTACAATGGACAAAAAAGCAAAGTTCAATGATGAACAGGTGGAAGGTTTTATCAATAAGCATTCAAAAGAGAATCTTGAGATATTTAAGAAAGTAATTGAAAAAGAAGCTGGGAAATAAATTAGCGGAGGATCTTATGTCAGAGTTAAAAGGCAAGACAGCGATAATAACAGGTTCCAGCCGCGGGATAGGACGGGCGATTGCCGAGTCTTTGGCTCGCGAAGGCATGAACCTTGTTTTGGCCGCGCGCGGCAAAGATGTTTTGGATAAAACTGTCGATGAGATTGCTAAAAAATATAAGACAAAAGTTGTAGGTGTCGTGTGTGATGTGTCAAAGCAGGCGGACCTGGAAAATCTGGTAAATGTTTCTTTGAAGGAGTTTAAGAAAATAGACGCGCTTATCAATAACGCGGGTGTTTCAAGCCAGTATCCATTTCACGAGCAGCCGTTGGAAGATATAGAGAAGCTCATGTATACGAATTTTTTCGGCTATGTGATGCTGACGCGCCTTATCATAAATCACTTTGTTGAAAATAAGGGAGGCGCTGTTATTAATATGGTATCGGGCTCTACTATGGTAGATCCTCCGCCGCGCAACTTTATAGTTTACACGTCGCTTAAATGGGCATTACGCAAATGGGGCAAGGGGCTATTTTGGGAGATGCGCGATCTCGGTATTAAGGTGACGTCTCTTTTGCCAGGAGTGACTAATACTGAATTGACCGGGAAGCTTAATGATATCTCGAAGGATAGCTCAAGGCTTATGACGACAGAGGCGATAGAGAACGCGGTGAAGTTTGCCTTGACGGTTCCTGCGAATGTCTGTCCGTTAGAGATATCCGTTATCAATCAACAGACGCCGTGGACAAAACCGGTCATTCCGTTCAAACAGAATCATCCGGAGAAATAAGGGAAAGAAACATTGCCCCTTGTTTAGACGCCGGGAAAATCTCTGCCCGGCGTACCTGGGCAAGACATTTTTCTCGGCAGACTCCGGGGTGAATTTTGCAGGGTAAGATACCTAAAATAGGCAAAACTTATGATAATAGACGCGCATAGTCATTGGTTGCCGCAGGAGATAATAGATAACGCTCATTTTTTCTCTAAAGCGTGGGGCGATATTGAAACGCACGTAGCGGCCATGGATAAGGCAGGCGTAGATAAGGTCGTCCTTAGTTATCCTACGTCAGACGCCCATATCCATATGGGGAATTACGAGAAGGTCGTTGAGATATATAACGAACGAGTCGCGGCTATTTTAAAGATGCGGCCCGATAGGTTTATTGGAGCGGCCATCTTGCCGATCGATGATGAGAAGAAGATGATGGCCGAGTTTAAAAGGGCAACACTCGAGCTTGGCTTTAAGGCCATTTCCCTTGCCACAAGCTTTAACGGATTATTCTTGGATGACGCGCGCTATATGAGCTTGTATAAGGCAGCGCAGAAGTCGGGCGTCCCCATTTTCGTGCATCCGCAGATAATAAAACCCATTGGTTTTTCTCAGGTTAACGATCCTTTGTTAACGCCGGTAATAGAATATGTCTTTGAGACTACAATGTGCGTGGGAAAACTTTTGATGGCAGGCGTATTTGAACAGTTTCCTGGCCTAAAACTTATATTTTCGTATTTTGGAGGAGTCACGCCTTTTATAGCGCATCGCTATGACGCGACTTACACGATGCTTAGGGGGATAGATTTTGTCAAGGACCTGCGCAATAAACCGTCAGTTTATTTAAAGCAGATCTACGTAGATACCAGCGGCGACAAGACGGCATCTAATTTTATTGCATCTTTAGAACTATTTGGCCCTGAACATATCGTCTGGGGCAGCGATTATCCGGCCAAAAAAGATATTGCCGCTTCTATGGATGTCTTAGATCGTTTGAGCCTGGCTGAAATTGATAAGAAAAATATCCTGGGTGGGAATATAGAAAAGATCTTTAAACAGGTAAAATTGTAAGGCTTTTGAGAAGGGAGTTAATGATGAAAATATTATTTTTACAGCCGCCTTTAGGCGCGTGGGCTATGTGGGGAACGCATAGAGCCATTAACATAGGGCACGCGCAATTAGCCGGGTATCTTCGTGCCCACAATCCTGGTATTCAAATGGAGGCCCTGGATTGCAGAGCTTTGGGTTTGAATGATGCCCAAATGTTAGAACGAGTCGGAGAGATCAAGCCTGATATTGTCTATGTAGGTGATATCCTTCATACTACCGGGGGGCTTGCCGTAGTATTTATTTATAATGAGGCGGCGCGCAAGGTTAAAGAGCGTTTTCCTCGCGTGCATACTATTGTCGGGGGCATATTTTATGCGTCGGCCACCGAATTTACGATGCAGGAAAATCCGAAGATCGATTTTTGTATATCCGGCGAATGTGAAGAGACACTAAGTGATATCGTAAAAGCGCTCTCCAGTTCTAAACCTGATTTTTCTTTAGTTAAGGGCGCCGCGTGGAGACAAAATGGCAAGATAATATTAAATGCCTACAGGCCGCTGATCAAGGATCTGGATTCTTTGCCAATGCCGGCTTATGACCTGTTCCCGATGGATAAATATGTAGGCCATACCTATTGGAAAAACTATTCCGAAACCTGGAATTCGCGTGGTTGCCCTGCTGCCTGTACTTTTTGTTACGAGTGGGGCCAGTATGACCCTAGAGGTAACCAGGACTTAAAGAATTATCGTTTTCGCTCCGCCGCGAAAGTCGTAGAAGAGATGGAAATACTTTATAACCAGTATGGCACAAGGGTCATTGTCATGATGGATGATTGTTATAATGTCTCACGCAAGAGGATGGAGGAGACAATAGAGCTGTGCTTGAAAAAAAATGTGCAAATGAAGTGGATGCCGTTAGGCCGCGCCCCTTATTTTATAAGAGATATTGATCTTTTTAAGGACTTAAAGAAGACGGGTTGTTTTATGTGCCTGGTAGGCCTTGAAGTGGCTGATGACGAAGAGCTGAAAAAAATAAAGAAAGGCATAACAGTAGAGCAGGTCAAAGAGACCGTTGCCAAACTGCGCGAAGCTGGTATTGCAACAGTCCTGACCTGGATGATAGGGTTTGAAGATGATAATGAGGAAATAATCAAAAGCCGCTTCGCGGCTATTGATGAGATAGACCCGGACATAATCGCGTTGCAGTTCTTAACACCTATCCCGGGCTCGCCGATATGGGACGATGTGACGGCCAGAGGGTTGCTTAAAATGGAAGATTTGAATAAAAAGATCAAGCAGTGGGATTTTCATCAGCCTATAATGCCTACGAAGTATTTATCTACGCCGGCATTGGCGGACTTGGCGTCATGGGCATTTAGGGAATTTTTCTCTAAACCAGGCCGCATACAACGCGCTATGCATAACAAGAAATATGATCCTTTGGTCAGTGTCTGCGTGCGCGATTTTATGGAGAATGCCAACAATTACGAAAAAGAAACTCATGGCACTAAATCCTATGTGGGTAAAGAGTGATTATTTCGGTATTCGCCTGCCTGCCGGCAGGCAGGGTTTTAGCGAGAATTGAGAAATATGCAGTTTATCATCAATCAAATTTCTTCATTTTTAAAGCCTGATCTGACAATACTTGCATTAGGGGCCGATACCCGCCAGAGGGTCTCCTGGACGCAGAGTCAAAAGATATATTCCCTGTCGCCTAAAAAAGATCTTAGTGATATAAGAGGATTTTATTTTCAAGCTGCTCGGTTTCTTAAGCGCGCGTTTCGTTTGAGCCCGGATACAATAACGTTTGACCCGCACCCCAATTTTGTCTGTAAAAAAGAAGTTGATAGCATTCGCGGGTCTTATTTTCCAAAAGCAAGCCTTGCGCCAATATTTCACCATATCGCGCACGCGGCGAATTTTGGCATAGAGGCCGGCCCAGGGCGGTTTATCGCCTTGACTTTTGACGGCACTGGTTTTGGCTCAGACGGAAATGTTTGGGGCGGGGAGTTTTTTGTTTATCAGAACAAGCGATTTGAGAGGTTAGCCCATTTTGAGTATCAGGCCCTGCCGGGCAGCGAAGCAGCTATACGCGAGCCTTGGCGCGTGACTTTAGGTATTCTTGATAAGATATATCCGAGAGATGTCCGCGGCATGAAATTTAAATTTCTTGAAGGTGTACCTGCTCAAAATATTTTTATGGTCCGCCAGATGATTGAAAAAAAATTCAATTCTCCGCTTACTTCCAGCGTTGGAAGGATATTTGACGCTGTTTGCGCTATTTTAGGGTTAAAGGCCGTAGTTGTAAAAGAGGCGGAAGCTGCCGTTCTTTTAGAAAAAGCGGCAGCCAGGTATAAGTTTCCTGCGCAAAGCTATGCTTTTGATATAAAGCAAAAAAATGGTATTTTAATCTTAGGCAGTACTTCATTATTTCGGAAAATAGTCAATGATATCGCTTTAAATAGCGCGGTAGAGAAAATAGCATATCGCTTTCACGTTACATTAGCTCATATTGTAAGAAAGACGTGCCTGAAGTTACGTGCTAAAACAGGTATTTCGGACGTTTATTTTTCTGGAGGCGTATTTATGAATAACATACTTGTAGATGAAATAAAGAAGGTTTTCGCAAAAGACGCGTTTCGGCTATTTTTCGCGAAAAGGCCGTTGACTACGGATCTGGGTATTTCGCAGGGCCAGATAGCAGCGTATTGTATGGAGAGGAATGCTTGTTCTAGGGTGTGATGTTTTCTTGATCAGAAGGGAGTGGTTTGGTTATGTTTTAAAGTAGGGTCTATTTTTCGCGCGAGCGGGCATGGATCAGGCTATGATCTTATATAAGATCATAGCCTGAGAGCGAGCCGAAAAATCGGAGTGCAGTTTCGCCTCGCAGGGGCAAAACAAACGCCCCTACGTAAAATATAAGCAAGACACGGCCTACAATCCAAAAGTGGTGTTCTGTGTGTATAGCATATCCAATGAAAATAGAGCATATTGAGGGCGCCATGGCCAAAGTTTCAGTGGGGTCCATAAAAAGTTCGGTTAGCATTCAATTGATAGAGAAGCCGAAAAAGGGCGATTATGTCCTTGTTCACGCAGGCATAGCTATTGAAAAGATAAATAAGGTAAGGGCTAAAGAGATACTTTCTTTGATCACAGAATTAGGCCAGAAGGTGGATAAAGAAAGTTGAGATTGAAAATAGAAACTTATAGAAATTAGTAGAAACTCATGGGAATTTATAGAAACTTAATATTTTTAATAATTATTGAATAACGCGAAATCAATGGAAACTTCTTTGCCCACGGTATTTTTGCCGCCTGCGGCAGAAACATACACTGCTTATATAAGCTAAATCAAGCGGGCAGATCTAGGTGGAGCTTGGTTTGGTTTGGCTTGAAGCAGGCCGTTTTGAGGCCGAGCCTGCCTGCCGGCAGGCGGGCATGGTTCCCGCCAAAGGCGGGAGAGCGAGGCCGAAAACAGAGCGAAGGCGAGCCGCTGGGCGAGACGAGCGTGCCTGCGTAAGACGAACCAAACCAAGATCCATTCAATAATATTGTTTGCTGTATATAGGCAAAGTTAATGAAATACATAGACGAATATAGGGATCCGAAAAAAGTCAGGCGCTTAGTTGATCTGATCAATTCTGAGGTTGTCAGGCCTGTTTATAAGATAATGGAGGTCTGTGGCACGCATACAGCCGCGATCAGAAGGTTCGGCATAAAAAGTATGCTTTCGCAAAAAATAGAGTTGATCTCAGGGCCTGGCTGCCCTGTGTGCGTGACTAGCGACGGTTATCTCAAGAATGCCTTGTTTCTCGCCAGGCATAAAGATATTGTTATCACGACTTATCCGGATATGTTGCGCGTGCCCGCGGATGGAGAATCTCTTGAGACGCTCAGAAGTGAGGGCGCTGATATACGCGGCGTAAATTCCGCGCTTGACGCTTTGGATATCGCGAGGCGACTGCCTAAAAAAGAAGTCGTTTTTCTTGCCGTAGGTTTTGAGACGACTGCCCCCGGCACAGCCATAGCTTTGGAAACAGCTAAAAAGGAAAAATTAAGGAATTTCAGCGTCTATTCGGCGCATAAGACAATTCCTGAAGCGCTTATCGCGCTCGGAGAAGATAGAGAGCTTGCTCTGAATGGTTTTTTATTGCCTGGCCATGTCAGCGCTATTATTGGTGTGTCAGGGTATGCCAGGGTTTTTAAAAAAATAGCGTTACCTTCAGTGATCACCGGGTTTGAATCTTCGGATATACTGTTTGCCATATACCGTATAGTCAAAGCTGTAAATGACAGGCGGCCTATTTTAGAAAATGAATACACGCGTATCGTGCGGAATAAAGGCAATACGCGCGCCAAAGCATTGTTGAAAAAAGCGTTTATACAGAAAGACAGCTTATGGCGCGGCCTGGGTGTTATTAAAAATAGCGGGTTGTTTGTCAGGAGCGTGTATTCGGAATTTGACGCGCAGAAGAAGTATAATTTAAAAAATGAAGTTAAAAATACACGTGCTTTGCGTGCCGCGCGGGGTTGTTTGTGCGCGGATGTTTTAAAAGGTAAAATAGCGCCTACGCAGTGCCCGTTTTTTGGCAAGTCGTGCACGCCGCTGGCGCCTAAGGGGCCTTGCATGGTCTCGCGCGAAGGCACTTGCCGGTCATATTTTGAGTATCAATAAATAGTGGTCTTTTTCCAACTTTCTTCCATTTTTCCAATTCTTCCAAACCCGCATTGGAAGTAAATTCCAATGCGGGTTTGGAAGACATTTGGAAGACGAGGTTGGGATTTGGGAAGATCTATGGATAAAATAACTTTATCATACGGAAGCGGTGGGGTATTGACGCATAAGCTTGTGACAGAGGTGTTTGCCGCGGCTTTTAAGAACGAATATCTTGACGAGCTGGATGATTCCGCGATCTTTGATCTGGGTAAAGGCACCTATGCTTATACAACTGATTCTTATGTTATAGACCCCATATTTTTTCCTGGCGGCGACATAGGTAAATTGGCTGTCTGTGGCACGATGAACGACCTTGCCTCTTGCGCAGCTGAGCCTAAGTTCCTTACAGCTGGTTTTATTTTAGAAGAAGGCTTCGCCTTTCGTGACCTAGAAAAGATCGTTTTATCAATGGCCAAAGAAGCAAAAACCCAGCGCGTCAAAATAGTAGCAGGAGACACAAAAGTTGTGCCTCGCGGCAAAACTGATAAGGTCTTTATCAATACTTCAGGCATAGGCACAGTTCAAAAACGGCTTGCCGCCTCCATGATCAAGCCTGGGGATATGGTCTTGATCAATGGCCCAATAGCCCAGCACGGCCTAAGCATCCTTTTGTCCAGGGAAAAGTTCAATTATCATGCCGCTATAAAAAGTGATTGCAATTCTTTGTGGTGTATTGTAAAATTACTACTTCAAAATTGTATTGATGTTCATTTTATGCGAGACGCGACTCGCGGCGGGGTCTCAGCGGCAACGAACGAGATTGCCGATCTTTGTGGATATTCCCTTATTTTGGAAGAAAAGCGTATCCCCGTAACGGCTCCTTGCAGGAACCTGGCTGATATCTTAGGCCTGGAGCTTCTTGATATTGCCAACGAAGGCAAGATGCTTTTTTTTGTATCTGCCCGCGATTCGGCCAAAGCTTTACGCTTGCTTAAGTCTTCGCGTTTAGGCAAAGAGGCCGCTATCATAGGTTCAGTGCTTAAAGAAAAAAATGGACGCGTGTATTTGAAAACTATTCTGGGTGGGGAAAAGGCGCTTTCTTCTCCTCTCACGGAGCCTATTCCCAGGATATGCTGATGCGAGGCCGTAATTTATGGAGTGTTCGCTTATGCACGAATATTCTTTGATCAAAAATATGCTAGATGTGGTTGAGCAGGTAAAAAAAGACAACAGCGATAAGGAAGCTGTTGGGATAACTGTTGAGCTGCCTGAGTTCGGAGCGCTCAACGAAGAACATTTCAGATTCCATTTTAATGAAGCTGTTAAGAACACGCCCTGGAAAGGTTTACAGCTTGAGATCGTGCGCGTCTCTTTTGGAGTTGGCGCAAGATTGACGCACGTGAGTTTTAGGGAAGAACCCCTTGCTTAAGCGCTCGTAAATTTTAAGCGCAGTCTTGCCCGGCGCACCCGGGCATAAAATTTACTAACGCAGGCCTGCCGGCAGGCAGGCTTCGGGATCACCCCAGAAAGGGGTAGACCGACCCAATCCATTATAAGGGTCGGGTCTGATATTGTAAGGAAGAGATACCTACAATAGGCAAAGTTATCTTGTCTCATAAGAAGCGCCAAAATTCTCTTTACGATAATTTTAGCGCATTCGACAGGATTAACGTTGTAGGGAATAAGCCTAAATAATGCAACGTTAAGGAGCAAATATCATGAAGTACGCGATCATTAATAGAATGGATATGGGTAGGTGGTTTGATTCTTTGAAAGATAGGGGAAAGATATATGGCCCTAAGAAAAAAGAGAGCGCTTATGTCTTTCGGCCTATCCAGGAGTTTGAAGAGATGTCCCTGAAATACATACCTACCATTCTTCCGCCAAAAAAGTATTATTTTCCGCAGAAGGAATTCTTGCTCAAATTCAAGATCAATCCGTTCTCTACTGGTAAGGCCATTAGGGAATTTGAAGAATTTATCCTTTTCGGCGTGCACACCTGCGATATAGCCGGTATCCAGTGCATGGATGTGGTCTTTAACGAAAAACCAGCTGATCCGAATTATCTGAACAGAAAAGAGAAAATGACTATTATCGGGTTAGAGTGCATGGATTATTGCGATAAGTATGCTTCGTGTGCGGCAGTAGGCACTCACGTATATAAAGGCGGATATGACATCATGCTTACTGACTTAGGCGATGAGTATGCCATACATATTAATTCTGAGAAAGGCGATAAACTTGTTACCGGCAAAAAGTATATACGTGAAATGAACGCTAAAGATAAAGAGAAGCTTAACAAGGCATTTGAAGAGAAATTAAAAAAATTCAACAATGAATTCGATGGCGACATGGAAAGGATAGACAAAGCGTTTGAAAAAGGTTTTTTCAGCCCTGTGTGGAAAGATCTAGGGGCACGCTGCGTTGGATGCACTAATTGCACGGCCGTATGCCCTACATGTTATTGTTTTGACGTTGTTGATGAAGTTTCGTTGAACCTTAATGATGGTGATAGATACCGAGTATGGAATTACTGCCAGATGGACGATTTCGCGAAGGTCTCAACCGGAGAAGATTTCAGGGCCGGCAGGGACGCGCGCCAAAGGCACCGCTATTATAGAAAATTTAAGTATTCCGTTCAAAAATATAATAAGTATTTTTGTACCGGGTGCGGCCGTTGCACCCGCACTTGCATGGCCAAGATCAGCTTGGTTGAGACCATAAATCAGCTTTTGAGCGGCAAGGAGGCAAAATGAAATACGATCAGGCATTTCAGGAGATCTTAAGCGCCTCTCCCTATAGGCCGATGAAGGCAAAGATCGTTAAGGCCAACAAGGTAACTGAACACGAAAAATTTTTCAGAATAGAACTGGAAGGCAAGAAGGAATTAGGCCATTTGCCAGGACAGTTTGTTCAAGCCTCTCTCTTTGGGTATGGTGAAGCTCCGATATCCATATGCTCTTCATCAACGCAAAAGGAGTATTTTGATCTGACCGTAAGAAAATTGGGAACTGTGACATCCGCGCTTCATAAACTTGAGAGTGGCGACACCATAGGCATACGCGGCCCTTTTGGCAATGGATTTCCTTTAGATAAGATGCTTGGCAATAATATTCTTATCGTAGCGGGAGGTTTAGGCATAGTGCCGTTAAGGTCGCTTATTCAGTATATTTTAGATAAGCGTAAAGATTTTGGAGAAGTTCAGATACTTTTGGGGTGCAAGACCCCTAAAGATATGTTGTTTGGCGATGAGATCGCCAGTTGGCAGAAGAGGGCCGATATTAAATTTAATTGCACCGTGGACAAGGCTGACCCTGACTGGAAAGGTAATGTCGGGCTGATCACGAGCCTTATACCGGGAGTGACCATTCGGCCTAAGCAGACTTACGCGGTAGTAGTCGGGCCGCCCATTATGTATAAGTTTGTCATATTGGAATTCTTAAAGAAAGAGATCCCGGCGCGCCAGATAATTGTGTCTTTGGAAAGAAAGATGAAGTGCGGCCTTGGGAAGTGCGGCCACTGCCAGATCCGCAATGTTTATGTCTGTCAGTGCGGGCCGGTCTTTACTTTTGAGCAGCTGCGAGAAATGGAAGGGGAGTGCCATGAAGGAGAGTGCCATGTCTAAGCCTAAACCCAAAGTAGCTTTTTTTGAATTTACTGATTGTGAAGGTTGTCAGCTTCAGGTGGCTAATCTCGGAGCCAGTTTACTCGAACTGGCTAAGGTCGTGGATATAGTTAATTTCAGGGAGATCATGAGCGAGGCCGGCGAAGAATACGACGTTTTGGTGGTGGAGGGCAGCGTTGCTTCAAAGCATGACGAGGAGCGTTTAAAAAAAATAGCATCCAAGGCCAAGGTAATAGTGGCCATGGGAGCTTGCGCTACAATAGGCGGTGTCAATAACTTAAAAAATCTAAAACCATTAGCAGAGCAGAAGAAGGCTGTATACGGAAGCGTTGATCCAGTGCCGGATGCCATTGAGACTAAGTCAATAGATGAAGTCGTGCATGTTGATTATTACGTCCATGGGTGCCCTATTTATGGCCCGGAATTCTTGAAAGTCATGGAATGCGTCTTGTTGGGTAAGCCTTATAATGTTCCGCAATATCCTGTTTGCGTTGAGTGCAAACAAAATGAGAATGTGTGCGCCTATGAGAAGGGGCAGTTTTGCTTAGGCCCCGTGACAAAGGCCGGATGTAATTCATGGCTGCCTAATTATGGAAGCGTATGTGTGGGATGCCGCGGGCTTATTGATAATCCCGCGGCTGACGCTCAAAAAGATATACTCCAAAAATATGGATTGACCGTAGAGGGTATACTGGATAAATTCACGTTGTATTGCAATGGTAAAAAAGAGAGAGCTAAATATGGAAAAGAATCCCAAAAATAAGACAGTTAAAATAAACGTCCATTATCTTACCCGCGTCGAGGGGCATGGAGATATCACCGTAGATGTAAAAGCCGGTGAACTAAAAGAGTGCAAATTCAAAGTAATAGAATCAGCCCGTTTTTTTGAGACGATGCTGCGTTCAAGGTCGGTCTATGAAGCTCAGCATTTGACGAGCCGTATTTGCGGGATCTGCGCTTGCGGGCATAGCCTGGCATCTATCAAGGCCTCAGAGCGCGCTATAGGTGTAGCGCCTCACGAGGATACGGTCATGCTGCGCAAACTTCTTTTGCATAGCGAGCAGATGGATAGCCACGTTCTTCATGCCTATGTGTTGGTAGCCCCTGATCTTTTAGGGGTAAAAAGTATTATGCCCCTTATAAAGACGCATAAACCGGTCATCGAGATGGCATTCAGGATGAAAAAGCTTTCTGATTTCGCCGGTGAAGTATTGGCAGGGCGTCATGTCCATCCTATTTCTTTCGCCATTGGCGGATTGACAAAGATCCCTGACGCAGCGCTTTTAAAAAAGCTTTATCAGATGATGTTGGATGCGAGGGGTGATTTTGAAGAAACTGTAGCGCTGTTTAAGAAACTCAAACTGCCTAATTTTGAAAGAAAGGCGCAATACGTAGCTTTGTCCAGTGATAGCGAATACGCTTTTTATGACGGCAAGATAAATATCAACGGTCAAAGTCTGGCAGACCCTCAGGATTATCTCTCGGTCATCAAAGAAGAGGTCCGCGATTATTCTTCCGCGAAGTTCGTAAGCGTCAATAACGCTCCTTACATGGTGGGGGCGCTTGCCCGTTTCAACTTAAATGGCGATAAGCTGGATAAGAAGTCAAGACAAGTCGCAGAGCACCTTGGTCTGAAGAGGCCCTGCTATAATACATTTATGAATACGATAGCACAGGTTGTGGAATGGGGATATTGCCTGGAGCGATCCATTCTGATCTTAGAGAGGATATTAAAATCCGGGATCAACAAGGAAAAGGTTTTAGTTACTACTTATCCAAAAATGGATAAGTGGCCAATAAAGACTAAGGCAGGCCGCGGCGTAGGAGCGGTTGAAGTGCCGCGGGGGATACTTTTTCACGATTACACCGTCGATGAGGGCGGTATTGTCACTAACGCTAATTGTATTATTCCGACAAATCAGAACATTAATAATTTAGAAGCTGATATGAGGAAAATAGTTCCTGAGATCATAGCCAGCCAGGATCAGGCAGAAATGACACTGACGCTTGAGATGCTGGCTCGCGCCTACGATCCATGCATTTCCTGCTCTGCTCATATGCTTGATGTTAAATTCGTCTAAAGGTATCGCGATCATAGGATTGGGCAATACCCTGCGCCGTGACGACGGTATTGGCATACATATACTATCCATCCTTGAAGATCAGCTGAAAGATAAGAGCGTCAAATTCCTGAATTTTGGGATCGCCAGTTTCGGTCTTATCAATTACATAACAGATTTCAAAAAAGTTCTTTTAATAGATGCTATGGATGCTGGCCTAGAACCGGCGAGCTTAAAAATATTCAGGCCCAACGAAGCCTCTTACCAGATCAAAGATAATAAACTTTCTTCCCACGAATTATCTCTTTCCGACCTTTTGGGTTTATGCAGTTCGTTAAGCGTCTCCACTGATGTGCATATCGCGGGCGTCCAGGTTAAAGATACTTCTTATGGCATTGAGATGACAAAAGAGCTTGAAAAGTCCAAGGGCCGTATTGCCGAAGAGATACGAAGTTTCTTAGGAACTTGGGGATTAAAGTAATATTTTAGGAAGGGTATCCCAATGAGACAGATCAAGCAGGATGTTTTGTCTCATTCATTTAATGAGCCCATGGTTTAATATGATCAAACTAAAACAGGCACAGGCTATCGTTTTGAAACACGCCATGCGCGCGCCAGCGCGCAAGGCAATGCGTGTCTTTCTTAAGGACTCCTTTAGCAGAGTTTTGGCCCAGGGCCTGCGGGCTGTGTGCGATCGCCCTGATTTTAATAGGTCTGTTATGGATGGTTACGCGCTCAAAAGCCGCGATATTCGTCATCCCGGGGCCGTTTTGAAGATTACAGGTTTTGTCCCAGCTGGTGTTTTCCCTAAAAGGCCCATAAAAAAAGGAGAATGCGTAAAAATCGCGACCGGAGCTATGGTGCCTTGCGGCGCGGATTCTGTGGTTATGAAAGAAGACGCGTCTCCTCGCGCTGGGCGCTACGTAAAAATATTAAAGAAGATAAAAAACGGTGAAAATATTTCTTTTAAAGGCCAAGATTTTAGAAAGGGCAGCCTGTTGTTAAAGAAAGGCTCTCTTTTAAACACAGCGCGTATCGGGCTTCTCGCGTCACAGGGCAAAAATAAAGTCTTAGTGTTTAAGCCTCTCAGCGTTGCGTTCCTTTCAACGGGCGACGAAGTCGTAGAACCGGGTATGCCAAAAAAAGCAGGGCAGGTTTGGAATATAACAGCTTCTATGCTGTCCGTTGCCTTGCGTAGGTTTAATATAGTCCCGCGTTATCTGGGGTTATCAGAAGATAAACCTCGTGGGCTTCTTAATAAAATAAAGGAAGGCCTTAAATACGATGTCTTCATTATAACAGGCGCAGTATCCGAAGGAGACCTTGATATTGTGCCATCCACGCTTATAAAGTCCGGGGTAAGTATTAAATTTCACAAGGTAGAGCTTCGTCCAGGTAAGCCGTTCCTTTTCGCGGTCAAAGGCAATTGTCTTGTTTTCGGCCTTCCTGGAAATCCCGTCTCAAGCCTGGTGTCATTTTTATTGTTCGTCCTTCCTGCCATAAGAAAGATGTCGGGTTTAAGGGAAGAGTTTTTGTTAGAAAAAGGCATTTTGCAAAAAGGTGTGTATAATAAAAATGATAGATATAGTCTCTTTCCAGCCGCGATGATCATGAAAAAGGGGCGTATTTTTATTGATCCAGTCCATTATAATGGTAGTGCCGATATACGTGCCGTAGCTCAGGCAGACGCTTTTTTTATGCTTGATAAAGGCAAAATAGCGACCGCAGGTTCGCAGGTTGATTTTTTAAGGCTGTATATATGAACCATTCCTATACGTATTTAAGGTTTTCGATCACGGACCAATGCAATTTTAATTGTTTTTATTGCCAGCCAGCTCTTCGCCGGCACTTTTTGAAAAATACAGATTACTTAAGTTTTGACGAGGCTTTTGTGTTGGTAAGCCGTCTTGTCGCGCGCGGCATAAGGCACGTAAGGCTTACGGGCGGAGAACCCCTACAGCGTCCGCAGATAGTTCCTTTTGCCAGAAGGCTTTCGGCTATACCTGGCCTGGAGTTTTTATCTTTGACCACAAACGGCTATGGGCTCTCAAAGGCGTTAGCCGGTTTAAAAGAAAGTGGGGTTACCAAGATAAATATCAGCCTGGATACTTTAAAAAGAGATAGGTTCAGGCGCCTTACAGGTAAAGACGGATTTTTTAAAGTAAAAGAGGCCGTGGTAAAAGCGGCTCGTTTAGGTTTCATGCATGTTAAACTTAATTGTATTGTCATGAAAGGTTTTAACGATGATGAGATACTAGATTTTGTGGAATTCGGATCAAAATATGGCTTAGACGTGCGCTTTATAGAATTTTTTCCGACGCACAGCCGGTGTGATTCTTTAAAACAGATATTTTTTTCTTCGTCAGCCGTGGAAAAGATCATTTCATCCGCCTATGGGCGGTTAGAACCTTTAGGAAGCGATCCTTTTTGCGGCCCGGCGCAGTATTTTAAGATAAGGCGCGAATCAGGACGTATCGGTTTTATCAGTTCTGTAACAGACTTTTTCTGCGGCACATGCAATAGGTTGCGTCTTACCGCGGATGGCAAGCTTTATCCGTGCCTTCATTCGGAGCATTGCGCGGACTTGAAAGTGCCCCTAAGGGCATCTGACGACGCGCAATTTGCAAGGTTGATAGAAGATACGATAGTTGACAAAAGGATATTTAATAAAGCTCAATGCAGCCGCGATTTTGAGATGTCAAGCATCGGGGGATGAAAATTAGTCTATAGTTTATCATTAATAGTTTATAGGTTATAGGTGATGTAGATGAATATAAGAATGGTAGATATTTCGGATAAAAAGTTCACAAAACGCGTTGCTGTGGCTTCGGTGAAGGTCCTTAGCGCATTAAAGACTATAAAAAAGATAAAGAACGGTACTTTGCCAAAAGGCGATTGTTTGGCCGCGGCCCAAGCAGCGGGTATTTTAGCGGCAAAGAATACGGCAGCTATGATCCCGTTGTGCCATCCGCTCTCTTTGACTTATGTCGGAATAGATTTTAGCTTTGAAAGGCTTGTTGTGACGATCACTGCTACAGCGAAAGCGAGTTATGCTACTGGTGTTGAGATGGAGGCTCTGACAGCCTGCGCGGCCGCGGCCCTCACTATTTACGATATGGCAAAGACCGAAAGTAAAGATATTGTTATTACGGACTTGAAGTTGCTGAAGAAGTCCGGCGGCAAAAGCCAGTTTTAGAAACTGTTTCCAAGTCAATCGGGAAACTGTTTCTGAGTCAATCGGGAAAGTGGGTTGGCTGGAGTAGTTGAGTACCCACTGTCCCGAACAGCTTGGAAACAGTTTCACTTGCGACACTTGCGATGGGGTTGGCAATGATGGCCGCCCGAAGACTCCCGTAGCGGAAGGGGGGCCGTCCGCCGAAGGCGAGACGGGGGAACCACGGGATGGTTCCCCAGAGATGGCAAGACAAATCAATATAGGCTGCCATTCAAATAAATTATGACTGGGAAGGTATTTTCAATTAATATCGGGAAAGAAAAAGGTAAGCCTAAGGAGATGGTAAAGTCTGCTGTCTTTAAAGAAGGGCGCGGTGTAGAAGACGACGTGCATGCCACGGGTGGTATCAGGCAGGTGAGTTTACTTTCCATTGAAGAGATAGAAAAAGTTGAGGCAAGTTCAGCGTCGCGTGATATGGATCTCAGGCCGGGTATTTTTGCCGAAAATATCACGACAGCGGGTATTGAGCTGTCAAAACTTAAAACAGGTGATATGATACATATAGGGCAAAGTGTTGTTTTAAAAGTAACACAAATAGGCAAGGAGTGCCATAGCGCGTGCGCGATCATGCAGCGCGTGGGCCGTTGTATCATGCCCAAGCAGGGTGTTTTTGCTTCGGTTGAAAAGGGCGGCATTGTCAACTTGCATGACCGCGTAACGCTCTCAAGGCAGAAGGCACTATTTTCATGGTTGAAGACATAAGAAATCACACGCTTAAAGAACTGGAAGAAAAATTTAAAAGTTTAGGCCTGCCGTCTTACCGTGCCCGGCAGGTTTACAGCTGGCTTTATAAGCAGGGCGTTGAAGATTTTTCTTTGATGGTCAATCTGCCTAAAGATGTCAAGGAAAGGCTGAAAAAAGTATTCGTGATAGAAAAATTGGGCTTGGAAGAAATAGAGACTTCGCGTGACTTAACGCAGAAATTCTTATTCAGGCTTAAAGATGACGCCCTTATTGAGGGCGTATCCATTCCTTTTAAATCCCGCGTTACCGTATGCCTATCGGCTCAGGCCGGGTGTAAGTTTTCCTGCGCGTTTTGCGCCAGCGGCCTTCTTGGTTTTAAGAGGGATCTATCAACGTCTGAGATCCTCTCTGAGTTTATCACCATCAGAAAAAATGTCTCAAGCCCCATAACTAACGTTGTATTTATGGGTATAGGCGAACCGCTTGATAATTACGATAATGTAATGCGCGCCATAAGGATTATGAACTCTGGATCAGGTATTCGTCTGGGCGCTAGAAAGATGACTATATCAACTGCGGGATTTGCCCCGGGAATAGAGCGTTTGAGCAAGGAAGGCCTGCAGGTTGAGCTTTCTGTTTCCCTGCATGCCGCTACCGATGAGAAGCGCAGTGGAATACTTCCGATTAATAAGAGGTTCCCAATAAATGTATTATTTGAAGCAATACGCAAATATTATGATGCTACGAAAAGAAAGGTTACGTTTGAATATGTGCTCCTCGGGGGATATAACACCGGCGTTGAGGACGCTCAGAGTTTGATAAGGCTTATGCGCGGATTGAATGCCAAGGTCAATATCATCCCGTATAATCCGGTTATTTCCAGGATAGGGTTTCAGGCTCCGAGCAAGCTTGAAGTATTATTTTTTAAGAGTTATTTAGCAAAAAATGGCATTGAGGCAACAATTCGGATGCCGCGGGGCGCGGATATATCGGCTGCCTGCGGCCAGCTTAAATATAAGACGCTGAAAGCGAGGAAACAAGATGCCTGTTAAAGTCCATACAACTGAAATAAAGGTCAGGTATGCCGAAACGGATAAGATGGGTATTGTTTATTACGCTAATTATTTAGTATGGTTTGAAGTAGGCCGTACTGAATATCTTCTCGCGCAGGGTCTGGATTATTGCGATGTTGAAAAAGAAGGGTTGTTTATGGCTGTAGTTGAGTCCAATTGTGTTTATAAGTCGCCCGCGCGTTATGCCGATATTGTTGTTGTTCATACGTGGCCCAGCGATGTTAGGAGCTCAAGCTTAAAGTTTAACTATAAGGTCCTGCGCAAAAAAGACGGCCTTCTTCTGGCTGAGGGCTATACGACGCACGTCCTTATTGATAAGGATGTCAAGCCCCGTAAGATACCTCAAAATATAAAGAGCCTCCTGACGTGACTATTCCTGTAAAATTTAAAATCCTTGTTTTTTTATTGCCGATCATGGCGTTGACTGGCTGCGCCACTGTCTATAATTCAGCGACACAAAAGAAAGAACTTATTTTGATAAATAGTATGCAAGAAGTGCAGATAGGCCGCAGTATGTCGGATAATATTATAAAAAATGAGATCCCGCCGTTTAAGGACGCGGCAAAACAGCTTCTTGTCAATAAGATAGGCCAAAGGATAGCCCAAGCCTCAGACAGAAGGGATATTGTCTATCATTTTATGGTATTAGACAGCAGCGACCTGAACGCTTTTACGCTTCCGGGCGGATATGTATATATCTATAAAGGCCTTTTGGATAGGATAGACGAACAGGAGCTCGCTGCTATTCTATCCCATGAAGTAGGGCATGCAGCAGCAAAACACTCTGTTAAAAAAATGCAGGCCGCGCTGGGTTATAATTTTTTAATGGCTTTAGCCTTAGCCGGTTTTGGCAATAATGACCCTCAGCTTGCTAAAGAAATATCAGGCGCTACTGACGCGGTCTATGGCCTATTGTCTAAGGGATACGGCCGCGAAGACGAATTCTTAGCTGATAAGTTGGCTGTTAAATATATGTTGCGCGCGGGATATGACCCTTATGGCTTAGTCAGGACATTGGAGCTATTAAATAAGGAAAAAGGCCCTTCGGGCAGGATATTTGAAATTTTGAGCGACCATCCGCGCATGGAGGAGCGTATCCGAAAAGTTAAAGAAGAAGTCACAAAAAATACCTGATTGTGCTATAATTTGAACACCGCGCACCCAGAAATTTCTATTCAAGAAATCTCTGGTACTTAAGCCCCGGAAATCCTCTTGATCTCTCGGGGTAAGCGAGAATTATGAGAGGTGAAATATGTGCCCAGGCGTAAGAAAAAGTGTTTTGATAGTTGATGATGAAAAAGACATTTTGGATTCTTTGTCAGGTTTTTTAAGAAGAAGCGGTTACGGCGTGGCTGTCACTGATTCAGGCGCGGAAGGCCTTAAACTCGCTAAAAAAGACATTCCCAGCCTTATTATCTTAGACCTTATGCTGCCTGATATTGACGGCTCGGACATCGCGGCAGAATTACTTCAGAATTCTTTGACTCGCGAAATACCAGTTATCTTTTTGACGAGTGTTGTGACTAAAGCAGAGCAGGAGAAAACAGGTGAGATCATTGCTAATCGCTGTATTGTAGCTAAACCTTGCCGCTCTGATGAGATATTAGAACTAATCAAAAACCGCATCGGCCCTGCTTAAAAAGATGCGCCTCCAGGTATTCCTTTCCCATTCCGGCGCCTGCTCACGCAGAAAGGCACTAGACCTTATACTCAGCGGCTGTGTGACTGTTGACGGTAAAACTATTCTTGAACCCTCTTATCAACTGACAAGTTCTTCCTTATCCGTAGCACTTAACGGTAAACGCGTCCTTCCCCATAAAGAAAATATTTATATACTTTTGAATAAGCCTAAAGGTGTTACAACTACCAAGAGCGACAGGTTTGCCGAGCATAAGATCCTTGATGTACTGCCGCCTCAGTTCAAAGGCCTCTATCCTGTAGGCAGGTTGGATAAGGATACAACAGGGCTGATACTTTTGACTAACGACGGTATATTGACGCATCGAATGAGCCATCCTTCTTTTGAAGTTGATAAGGCCTACAGGGTGGTATTAGATAAACCGCTAAAATTGCATGACAAATATAAAATAGAAAAGGGTGTTTTGCTTGACGCGGAGATGACTTCTCTATGCAGAATTACCTTGGCCCAGCCTTGGCGATCGGGTCCGAGGCTGGGCCTCGTGAACCGTGGGCAAGAGGTGGAGATAGTTATCCGTGAAGGCCGCAAGCGGCAGGTAAGGAGGATGTTCGCGGCACTGCGTTATCACGTAAAAGAACTGACGCGTATCAGGCAGGGCTCTTTAGAACTTGGGAATCTGAAAGAGGGACAGTGGAGGTTTTTAACAAAAGATGAAGTTGAGCGGTTGCGTGCAGCTCTGAAGATAATTTAGGTGGTTTGATATGATGCCTAATTTAGTCCTATCTGACATAAAAGGTAATATATTTGTCCATCCTGTTTTAAAGATGGCTGCTTCTGCCGGTCGTAGTTTTATAGTGCCTAGTTACGATAGCATGGTCGTCCTGCCCAAAGGCAGCACGCTTTTTTTTATGCCCCACCACGCGCTCGTTGCCTGGGATGAGCGTGATCGTGCTTTCGTTACAGTAAATAGATTCCGCGATTTTAAATGTTTTCCTGTATCCGCGTTTTTGATACCTGGTTTTACAAGGACTTGTCTGCCCGCCGCGCAGAAGATATCTACCCGCGTCATTCTGCCTTTATGGCCATATACTGCAGTCGGATGGAGACAAGGCAAATTTTATGCCTGTGCTTTACAGATAGACCTTGCCAGAAGGCAGAGGCCTTTTTATTATGAACAGAAGTCCGTGATGCGGGCAAATATCTCAAGAGTATTAAGAAAATTTCCAAAAAACAGGTTGTTTAAACATCTTTCTTTTTGCGCGCTTTCCTATAATTGCCGCAATGCCCAGGACCTATATTTAAACAGGGGAGAGGCGCCGCTTCCTGTATCGCCTCAATGCAACGCGAGATGCTTGGGGTGCCTTTCTTCGCAAGAGAGCGGTTGCAGCCTTGCTTCTCACGAACGCGTCTCTTTTGTACCTACAGCTCGGGAGGTATTTGAGGTAGCTTCATATCATATAAAAAACGCGAAACAAGCGCTCGTTAGTTTTGGCCAGGGATGCGAAGGAGAACCGTTGCTGCAGTTCTCTGTTTTAAAAGAAGCTATCTTGCTATTGCGTAAATATACGCCTAAAGGTACAATCCATTTAAACACCAATGGTTTTAACCCTGATTATCTTGAAAGATTATCCAATGCGGGTTTGGATAGCGTGCGTATTAGTCTAAACAGTGTCCGCGAAAAGTCATATAATAATTATTACCGGCCCAGGGGATACCGATTGCGTGATGTCTTGGATTCTGTCAGGCGCGCCAAAAAGAGCGGCCTTTTTGTTTCAATAAATCTTTTAGTCATGCCTGGATTTACAGACTCTGAAAGTGAAGTCAAAGCGCTCGTAAAATTCCTCGAATATGGGTTTGTTGACCTCTTGCAGTTGCGCAATTTAAGCATAGACCCTGATCTTCTTATAGCGCGGGTTCCTTATCCAAGCGGTAGGCTTATTGGAGTAGCAAAGATGATATCTTTGTTAAAGAAAGAATGCAAAAGCGTGCGATTAGGATATTTCAATCTTCCAAAAGAGAGATTCGTGTTATAATTTTTACACAGAAAGTGTAGGCTCTCCTGATACCAAATTAAGAAAAGGCTTGAGTACGAGATATGCATATTCCGGATGGATACTTAGGGCCGGCGACATGCGGTGTTTTCTACGCTGTGATGTTGCCGATATGGACAGCCGCGTCAAAGATCGTTAAGAAAACGCTAAAAGCGCGGCAAGTGCCTATGTTGGCCATAGGCGCTGCTTTTAGTTTTGTTATTATGATGTTTAATGTGCCTATACCCGGAGGTTCAACCGGACACGCGGTAGGCGGGGTGCTTGTCGCGATATTATTGGGGCCGTGGGCAGCCTGCATTTCTATAACTGTTGCTTTAGTGGTTCAGGCGCTGTTATTCGGAGATGGCGGCATAACCGCGATAGGAGCAAACTGTTTTAATATGGCTTTTGTGCTGCCGTTCGTTGGTTACTACGTGTATAGGGCTGTTAGCTGCAAGGCATCTGAGGATTCTGGCAGAAAGATATTCGCAGCCGGCGTGGCTGGATATATTGGTATCAATGTAGCTGCTTTTTTAGCTGGCTTTGAATTCGGATTACAGCCTTTGCTGCATCATACTGCCAGCGGTCAGGCTCTTTATTGTCCTTATGGCCTTAATGCCGCTGTGCCTGCGATGGTAGGCGAGCATATTTTGATATTTGGATGGGTTGAAGCTATTGTGACGGCGCTCGTAGTTAAATATTTGCAGAAGCACTCCCCGGATCTTCTTTTAATGAGACAAATCAACCAGGACGATTTGTCTCATTAGGAGATTTCATCATGAAAATTACGACAAAATTTTTGATAGGATTGGCAATATTGATCGTCCTTTCTCCGCTCGGATTGTTATTGCCTGAACATTTTATGGCAGGTAGCGCCTGGGGAGAATGGGGAATGGATGAAATGCAGAAACTTGTAGGGTATATACCCCAGGGTTTAGAGAGGCTCTCAAATATCTGGAGCGCGCCTTTTCCGGACTACGCTTTCAAGGGCTGGGAAGAAAAGGGGTTGCTACATTTTAGCTTTGCCTATATTATGTCAGCTATTATAGGTATAGCCATAGTAGTCATTTTGGCATTGTTGATAGGTAGGATGCTTTCCAGGAAAGGCGAATAGATTGTTTAAAAAAAGCAATTTCATAGAGCGCTCGCTGACAGGCGCCTTGTCTTTTATAAAAGGATCTATTTTCGCTGAGGGGTACGCGTCAAGGATCGGTTTTTTACAGTCTCTAGACCCGAGAATAAAGGCCGCGACTTTTCTTTTGTTTCTTCTCCAAATACTGTTTACCAAAAATATCCTGGTCTTATTGTATCTTTACGCGCTATGCCTGATGCTGGCCCAAGTCTCCAGGATAGATCTTTTATTTTTCTTAAAGCGAACGTGGGTATTCATTCCCTTGTTCTCACTTTTTATCGCCATTCCTGCCCTGTTTAGTATCTTTACACCCGGCGATCCTTTGGTTTCATTCAGCCTGATCGGGCACAAACTTACCATTACTCATCAAGGCCTATCAGGGGCGGAGTTATTTGTTACGCGCGTCATTACTTCAGTTTCATTTGTTGTTCTTTTGAGCATTACAACCAAGCATTTTGAACTGCTCAAGGTTTTGCGTATTTTTAAGATACCTCAGGTTTTTGTTATGACACTCGGCATGTGCTACCGTTATATTTATCTTTTTGCTGAGATAATAGAAGATACTTATTTGGCTATCAAAAGCCGCGTTGGGACGCTTGTTCATTATAAAAGAGGACAACATCTTGTGGCCTGGAACATCGCGTATCTTTGGCATCGCTCATATCAGCTTAACGAAGAGGTATATAAGGCGATGCTTTCCCGGGGATACGCGGGAGAGCCGGCCGTATTAACGGATTTCAGGTTTAAGCCAAAAGATCTGGTTTGGTTCATATTTGCGGCGATAATGTTTACGGCGATGAGGAAATATGGATGATATTATTTTTGAACTAAAGGATGTGAATTTTTCTTATCTTGGAAAGTATCCGGCTCTGTGGGATATCAATATCACTATAAAGCGGGGAGAGAAAATATCGGTTATTGGCGCGAACGGCTCCGGAAAATCAACGCTCTTGCATATGCTTGATGGGCTCATTTTTCCGGATAAGGGGATAATAAGGGCCTTTGGCAAAGAGTTGAGAGAAGGTGATCTTAATGATGCCGGTTTTTCCAGGAATTTCAGGAAGTCGGTGGGGCTGGTTTTTCAGAATCCGGATATACAGTTATTTTGTCCTACTGTAAGAGAGGATATAATCTTTGGGCCGCTGCAACTTGGGGCGTCAAAAATAGAGATAGAGAAATGCCTTGAAGAACTTACCGCTATGTTAGGGATAACAGACTTGCTTGACAGGTCTCCTCACCAGTTAAGCATCGGCGAAAGGCGCAAGGTCGCGATAGCAACTACGCTGATAATAGGCCCTGATGTCCTTCTGTTGGATGAACCTACGGCCGGGTTGGATCCACTAACTACCAGGCATATTATAGATCTGCTTAATTTGGCGAGTTCTTCGGGAAAGACCATAATTACTTCTACGCATGACCTTCATATCGTTGAGGAGATATCAGATACGGTTTATGTTTTTGGCTCGGATAAGAAAATAGCCGCCTTTGGCAGCAGCTCTGAAATATTAAAGGATGAGCGATTGCTTATGGAGCATAACCTGGTGCATATACACGCCCATAGGCATAAAGATATTGTTCACGTCCACCCGCACCAGCACACGGACCATCATTAAATTAGGGACACATCCTATTTTTTATAAGGGGATCGAAACTGAGAGGTTAAAAAATAGGATGTGTCCCTGATTAAAATGATTGGAATTGTAAAACTCGTGTTTTCGTGGTAATATTTATGTAGGTAAATACAAAAAAGCCGGGGCTATCATGAAAAACGATGCCAGGCAGAATGTGTCAGGTAAGTTACAAGAGGAACCCAAAGTGCGGGTTCTTTTTTTGTCGCACACCCCGCGCTTATAAGGAATTGCGCGGGTATGCCACCTTCTGCGGCAGAAAGCGACGAGGCATGTATGAGCGAGATGCAGGGGCCTATAAATCCGAGCGAAGGTGACATGCCTTTGGTGTCCAGGCTTCTCTATCAGATGATAGATGAGAAGTATAGCACGCTCCTGGATGAGTCCAGCGATTTTATGTGTATTACTGACCGTGACGGTAAGTTCATATACGTCAATAAAAAATTAGCTGATTCCTTAGGCTACACGAAAAAACATATGCTTGGGATGTATATGTGGGATATTGTGGCAATAGAGAGCCGCGCGGCCTTTTCGGATAAAGCCAAGGAGTTTTTAAAGAGCGGCAAGACTGTTATTGAGGGTTTCGTCATAAAGACTAAGTTTGACGGAAAGATAACAGGTGAGATGAGGTCTATGGCGTTCTATGACAATGCCGGTAAATACTGCGGGGCAAAGTCGGTTTTTAAAGACAGCACAAAGATCCTTGCTATTGAGTCCTTGGAAAGAAAATACGAGTCAATGCTGGAAGACGGTATTAACACCCTTGATTATGTCATAATCATTTTGGACCGTGGTTTCCTCGTGAAGTGGGCGAGCACTAGTGTAGCGCAGTATTTTGGGTTAGACAAGACGGCTATTATCGGCGAGGACATGAGGGAGATACTAAAGAGCAAGGTCAAACCGTTGATCCAACACGATGAATCCTTTCTAAAGAACATTTTTTCAGCCTATGAAACAAATACGTGCGTGGAGAGTTTTGAATGTGAGCTTGTACCCCTCGGAGGCGGGGAAAATTTATTTTTGGAACACTGGAGCTATCCGGTCATTCAGGGCGATCTGAAGGGCGGTAGGATAGAGATCTTCCGCGATATCACAGCCAGGAAAAAATCGGAAGAAATGCTGGAGTATTATTATAAGAAGATCCACGCGATCATGGAACATGCGGTGGAGGGTATTGTTGAACTTAAAACGGACAATACTGTTCAGTTCGTTAATAAGAGCTTCCAGGATGTTTTAGGTTATTGCGACACAGAGATGTTGGCCAGGAGCCTTTCTGATTTTATCCTGCCGGATGAAAGAATGAAGTTGGCTTCCGTAAAGTTGATCCGCAAGGCCAGGGAAGTAATTTTTGTCAAAAAAGACGGCACCCTGTTGTATACGTTGATATCAAGCATCCCGCTTGTGTTCGGGACCCAGCCTCCTCACGCGTTGTGTTTTATCTCTGACATAACTGAGACTAAGATGGCGTCTCTTAAATTGAGGGACGCGAATTTGACGCTTAGGGCTTTGAATGATTCTCTTCTTGACGTATCGCTGAGGGACGTGCGCACAGGCGTTTACAATTTTAGATATCTGAACGAAAGGCTTTCCGAAGAGATAAAAAGGTGCAAACGTTATTTAAGGCCTTTATCTATAATCATGATAGATATAGATTATTTTAAGGCTATCAATGACGCGTATGGCCATAGTTATGGTGATGTTATCCTGAAGGATTTTACAGAGTTGTTGAAAAAGAGCGTCCGCGATACGGATGTGGTAGTGAGGTCTGGCGGGGAGGAATTTGTAGTATTCTTGTCGGAAACAGACGCTTTTGGTTCCGTGACTGTCGCGCAGAAGATCATAAAAGCCGTCAAAGATAATTTATTGGGGGAAGATAAAAAGAAAGTGCAACTCTCTATCAGCATAGGTATCGCCTCTTATCCTGAGTCTGGAATAACGGATGTCACGTCGCTTATGGATGCTAGTGATCAGGCGATGTATCAGAGCAAACAGAAAGGCAGGAATAGTATTACGGTATACAGCCAGAATAATCAGGAGCCTGAAGGCCAGGGGGTATTGGAAGAAAAAGATGCCAAGGATGAAGGCTTATGCGGGAATCTGAGGGCGAGGCTAAGGTCTATTAATTCAAGGAACGAAGAATCTATTCTAGAGTCTATGCGTCCTATGGCCAGAGAGGCGTATCTCAGGCAGGGCCATGCCCATAATTATTGCGAAAGGCTTTATGAACACGTGGAGGCATTAGCAAAAAGTTTTAAGATGAAAGAAAAAGAATGCCGTGACGCGCGCCGGGCCGCGTTGTTGTGCAATCTTGGATTTTTAACCTTGTCCCGGGAGGTTTTATCAAAACAACGAAAAGATATGGCCAAAGAAGAAATGCTATTCATAAAGGAACATCCACAGCGCGGCTTGGACATTATCCGTGATGTTCCTTTTTTGGCGCCTGTGGCAAAGGCGATACTTTACCACCATGAACGTTATGACGGGCGTGGTTATCCAGAAGGCATTAAAGGCGGAGATATTCCTTTTATTTCACGGTTTATTTTTGTGGCGGAGACATTTGAAGCTCTTATTGTTCCTCGGCCCTACCGCGCTACAGCCTATTCAAAAAAAGAGGCCCTGCTGATCATTAAAAAAGAATCCGGAAAACAATTTGACCCAAAGGTTGTTCAACACTTTCTAGAATACTTCTCAGGATCTTAAGTTCCCCTGGAACATTGAGGCTTCTAAGCACGAGGCCTAACTCCGAGGCCAGGCCTCGGAGTCCCGCTTGCTATTTCAAGAACCGCGAGTATAATAAAATCTAATATTTTTAGGCGCAAAAGGTAAACTGATCATGGCCTTATCCTACCCAAAAACAGATTCAATGTTCATTTTTTTCTCAGAGCTTGAGGGCCTTCGTGTCACTGATAAAGATAACAACACCGTAGGTATTTTTTACGATATGATCATTGAGCCTATAGGTAAATACGCGCGGTCAAAGATCTTGATAGTTGAAAGCGGCTCTTGGCGCAAGTCTTACGCGTCGGTAGGGTGGGCGCATGTTTCTGAGGTGACGCAAAACGGCATACGGATTGACATTGGGGCGTCTGGCCTGAATTTTTCAGCTGTTTTAAATCACAAGAGCGAGTTGTCCTTAAGGCAGGATATCTTAGACCAGCAGGTAGTAGATACAAACAACCAGAATGTTATTAGGGTCAATGATATTCACTTTCTTTTAGCTGATCGTGACATGGTGGTCGCGCACGTAGATATTGGCCTAAAAGGTATCGTTCGCAGATTAGGCTTTGAGGCCCTTGTTGATGCTGTCGTTAAGTTATTTAATAAGAATTCGGATTATATCAATAAGCCGCGCCTTATATCCTGGAAACATATCCAGCCCCTGTCTATCAATCCCGTGAGTATGACGGTTAAGGTAGATGTTTCTTCTAAACAACTTTTAGAAATTCCCGCGGCAGATCTTAGCGAGATCATGCTTGATCTATCTCCTAAACATCGGCTTGCGCTTTTTAAGACCTTGGACATAACCACCAAAAGCCAGATATTTTCGCTTCTGGATATCAAAGAGCAGAAGTCATTGCTTGAAGACTTAGGAGAGGCCGAATCGGTAGAGATCTTAAACCATTTGCCTACGGATGAAGCTGTGGACTTTTTAGGTGAGCTTCCTAAGGCGGCCGTGCACAATGTTCTGGGGCTCATGGAATCAAAAAATGCCAAGATGCTTTCTACGCTCTTAGGTTACGCGGGAGAATCAGCCGGCGGTCTTATGACTACGGAATATATCGCTGTATCTGAGGCCGCCACCATTGAAGAGGCCTTGAGGATCATAAAAGAAAAGACGCTTAAGGCCGAGACAATCCATAACATTTATATAGTGGATCAGGAAAATCATCTTAAGGGTTTAACTGTTCTGCGCCGCCTGCTAACAGCCGATCCTCTTGACAGCGTGATGAAGGCGGCTTTGAAAAAAACGGTTTCTATCCACGTGGACGATGAGGTGAAAAAAATTGCCCTCCTTATGGATAAATACAAGATCTATGCTCTTCCTGTCGTTGACGCCTCCGGCGTATTGGCAGGTATCATTACTATTGACGATATTTTCAGCCGCTTGGTGACTATAGCCTGGCGCAGGACACGCAGAAAGAAACAGTTGTGAGTATTGATCTATGTCAAAATTAAGGGATTTTATTAATTCACGATGGCGGCAGATCTTGTTATTTTTGTCTGTCATGGGCCCTGGCATTATCACGGCCAATGTTGACAATGACGCGGGCGGTATCGCTACATATTCGGTTGCCGGGGCTCATTTCGGTTTCTCTCTGCTTTGGTCGTTTATCCCCATCATTGTTGTTCTTATAGTCATCCAGGAAATGGCCAGCCGTATGGCTGTTGTTACGGGCAAGGGTTTGGCAGATCTTATCCGTGAAGAATTCGGCGTAAAAGTGATCTTTTATTCCATGTTCGTCCTGGTTTTGGCTAATATCGGGAATGTTATGGCGGAGTTTGCCGGTATCGCGGCTAGCGCTGATCTTTTTGGTATCAATAGGCCGGTTTTGATTATTGCGTGCGCGTTCTTTGTCTGGTGGCTGGTAGTTAAAGGTAATTATAAGTCAGTAGAAAAAGTTTTCCTGGGAGCCTGCATTTTCTATGTTTCGTATATTATTTCAGGGTTTATCACAAAACCCGATTGGGCGATGATCAGCTCCGAAACTTTGAGGCCTCAATTTCAATTTAAGGGAGCTTACCTTGTTATGCTGATCGGAGTTATTGGCACGACCATAGCGCCCTGGATGCAATTTTATCAGCAGGCTTCTGTGGTGGAAAAAGGTATCAAGCTTAAAGAATACGCGTATCATCGCCTTGATATTATCATAGGAGCTTTTGTAGTAAATATAGTAGCATTTTTTATTGTGATCGTGTGCGCGGATACGCTTTTTAAACACGGTGTAAGCATAGAAACAGCCAAGGACGCGGCGCTCGCGCTTAAGCCTTTAGCCGGCGAGTACTGCTATCTGCTTTTTGCCTTTGGCCTGTTTAACGCCTCGTTATTTGCCACTTCCATACTGCCTCTTTCTACCGCGTATTCCGTGTGCGAAGGTATGGGGTGGGAATTGGGGGTAAATAAAAGCTTCAAAGAGGCGCCGCAATTCTATTCTCTTTACACGGGCATAATTATTTTTGGCGCCGCGTTCATCCTTATACCTAATATACCGCTTGTCAAGATCATGCTTATTTCTCAGGTAGCCAATGGCGTCCTTTTGCCGTTTATCCTTATACTTATGCTTCGCCTTATCAATAATAAGCGCCTGATGGGAGATCTTGTAAATTCCAGGGCATATAATCTTATAGCTTGGGCAACGGTTATTATTATGATCACCTTATCTTTGTTTTTGTTATTTTTCGCATTTTTCCAGAATGTCCAGGGTTTTAACGTGTTGTGCTAACCCATTGTTTGACTTTCGGGGTCTTTGTGATATAGTTATAACCATTTGAAGCCGCAAACTATCACAGTTTATATGGATAATGTGATATAACAAAAGGGGGAGGAGGGCTTTATGAAAAACTATCTTTTTACAATTTTGGGTTGCGTAGGCATTATCTGCCTGGCAGGGTGCGCTTCTACTAGACCTAGTTCTTCGGCATCTCTTGAAAGCCGCGTGCAGGCCTTAGAGAGCAAGGTTGGAATGCTTGAAACTGATACTTCGTCTACCGCGGGCGCTTCAATATCAAGCGGCTCTGAGATGACGGAAAAGGGCGTAAGCGCAGATACCATGACCAAGAAGCAGATCCAGAAAGCGCTTAAAAATGCCGGTTATTATGATGGTGTTGTTGATGGTAAGATCGGCCCGAAAACACGAACTGCCATTATGGAATTCCAGAAAAATATGGAGTTAAAGGCTGACGGTATCGCGGGTAGAAATACCAAAGAAAAACTTTTAAAATACTTACAATAATATATTTTTGAAAGGAGTTTTTAAGGTGAAGACGAGAATTTTGTTAGTGGTTTTATTGGGTGTGGCTATGATGGGGTGCGGCAAAACGCAGGCCCCCGCGCAGACGGCGAGCGTAAACTCTGAGACATTTACTTTAAATGAAGCCGATACACTTTTGGCACAGCCGGTAGACGCGGCTAAACAAAGATCTGTTCCATCCGCGGCCCAGCCAGTCTCCAACATCGTTGTTAATACAGAGGCCCCATTGGTAGATACGGCCGCGGGCCAAGTATCGGAGAACCTGGACGAAAAGATGATCCAGCAGGCCTTAAAGAACCTAGGCCTTTACGCGGGAGAAGTTGACGGAAGCATCGGCCCTAAAACCAAAGAGGCTATTAAGGAATTTCAGAGCAAGAATAGCTTGGCTGCTGACGGCAAGGTCGGGCCGAAAACCTGGGCTGCTTTAAAGAATGCTTTAAACACCAGCTCTGCTGATTAGGTTTTTAGAAAATGTCTTTTTTGTTATCTAAAGGGGGAACAGGAAATATCAGGCACGCGAAACTGAAAGCATGGGTCGCTGAAATGGCGGCTCTATGCAAACCTGATCGCGTTGTCTGGATAGATGGTTCTGAGGAAGAAAAAAAACGCCTGGAAGATGAAGCTGTGGCAACGGGTGAGCTCATCCGCTTGAACGCTGAGAAACTTCCAGGCTGTTTTTATCACCGTACTGCTGTCAACGATGTGGCGCGCACTGAACATCTCACCTATATCTGCGTCAAAAAAAAAGAAGATGCGGGCCCTACCAATAACTGGATGTCACCTAAAGATGGCTATAAGAAGGCGAGCCTTTATTTTCGCGACGCGATGAAGGGTAGGACGATGTATGCTATTCCTTTTTCTATGGGGCCCGTGGGTTCATATTTTAGCAAAACAGGCGTTGAGTTAACCGACAGCATCTACGTTGTCCTTAATATGCGCATAACAACTAAAATAGGCCAAAAAGTTTTAGATTATCTTGGCGTGGATGGTGAGTTCACTAAGTGCCTTCATTCCAAGGCTGATCTGGATATTAATAAGAGGCTTATCCTGCATTTTCCTGAAGATAACGCTATATGGAGCGTGGGGTCTGGCTACGGTGGTAACGTCCTTTTAGGAAAAAAATGCCTTTCGCTTCGTATAGCCAGTTATTTAGCTAAGCGTGAAGGATGGCTTGCCGAGCATATGTTGATCATGGGTGTTGAAGAGCCTAACGGCCGTGTAGAATATATTGCCGCGGCTTTTCCCAGTTCTTGCGGTAAGACTAATCTGGCTATGTTGATCCCTCCGGAAGGCCTGAAAGTGAAAGGTTATAAGATATGGACTATTGGCGACGATATATCATGGATGAGAATAGATACTGATGGGTCTCTATGGGCCATTAATCCGGAGGCAGGTTTTTTTGGTGTAGCTCCTGGCACGAATTCAAAGACTAATCCTAATGCCATGGCCACAATAAAGAAGAATACCATCTTTACGAACGTTCTCCTGAAAAAGGATTTTACTGTTTGGTGGGAAGGCGGAGATGAGCCGCCCCCAGACGGAGGCCTTGATTGGCAAGGCAGGCCTTGGCATCCGGGAGCCAAAGATGAAAAAGGCCAGATAATTAAAGGTGCTCACCCCAACGGCCGTTTTACCGCGCCCGCGTCTCAGTGCCCTTCTATTTCTTTTAGGCTTGAGCATCATCACGGTGTGCCTATTTCAGCGATCGTATTTGGCGGCAGGAGAGCCCACGTGGCGCCGTTGGTCTATGAAGCTTTTAGCTGGCAGCACGGCGTCTATGTTGGCGCTACAATGGCGTCAGAGAGGACAGCGGCCCAGTTTGGCCTTCAGGGTGAAGTCAGGCGTGACCCCATGGCTATGCTGCCTTTTTGTGGATATCACATGGGAGATTATTTCGCGCATTGGTTGAATATCGGCAAGCGTTTAGAAAAGGTGCCTAAAATTTTCCATGTAAACTGGTTTCGCGCTGATGAAAACGGAAAATTATTATGGCCTGGTTTTGGCGAAAATTTAAGGGTGCTGGAGTGGATATTAGACAGGTGCAATAATAAAGCGCAGGCCGTGCGCACGCCTATCGGTTTTATTCCGGCCCTTGACAGTCTTGACATGACAGGGCTTCATTTCCAAAAAGAAAATTTAAAGAAACTTTTAGAGATCGATAGGTTTGAATGGCTGCAAGAGATGAAGAGCCAGAAGGAATTCTTATCTATGTTTGGCGATAGGCTCCCCGCGGAGTTATGGCAGGAATGGGAAGCGCAGAATAAGAGGCTGCAAGAATAAAATAGTTTATAGTTAATAGCATATAGGTTATGGGTAGGGCCTTGTCGATGCAGAAAAATATCGTCCTAAAGACAGAATTTCCAGATATAAAACTATCGCGGCGCGGCAAGGTCAGGGATGTCTATGACTTAGGCGATAAACTTTTAATAGTTGCTACTGACCGCATCTCTTGCTTTGACGTGGTGCTCGGATGCGGCATACCTGAAAAAGGCAGGGTTTTGACAAAGATATCCCTGTTTTGGTTTGATTATTTGAAGGGTATAACGGGAGATCATTTACTGACCGCGGATGTCCTGCAATACCCCAAGGAACTTCGAAAATATAAGGATGAGCTAAGCGGCCGTTCTATGCTTGTTAAAAAAGCCAGGCCTATGGCAATAGAGTGTATTGTGCGTGGTTATTTATCGGGTTCCGGCTGGAAGGAATATAGGCTCAAGTCTTCTGTTTGCGGTATTGCCTTGCCAGGCGGCCTAAGGGAGTCTGAAAAATTACCTCAGGCTGTCTTTACGCCTTCCACAAAAGCCGAAGTAGGGCATGATATCAATATTGACGAGGCCGCGGCGATAAAGCTTGTGGGTAAAGACGCGTTTAGGGAGATAAAGGAAAAGAGTATCGGGCTCTATGAGAAAGCAGCCAGGTACGCCCTGACAAAAGGAATAATAATAGCTGACACCAAGTTTGAATTCGGAGAATATGAAGGCAAACTTATTCTTATTGACGAAATCTTGACGCCTGATTCTTCAAGGTTTTGGCCAACAGAAGGATACACGCCAGGAAAGCCTCAGCCTAGTTTTGATAAGCAGTTTGTGCGCGATTATTTAGAAACCCTTAACTGGGACAAAACGCCTCCAGCCCCGCAAGTCGCTCCTGAGATAATTGAAAAAACATCTCAGAAATACATCCAAGCCTTCAAAGTTCTTACGAACTAATGAGCAAACCATCGCTGGAATTCAAACTCTCATCTGAATATATTGAGCTGGATAATCTCCTGAAAGCGGTGAATATTGTGCCCACCGGAGCACAGGCAAAAATGCTTATTATTGCGGATTCCGTTAAAGTCAACAATGTCGTTGAAAAGAGGGTCCGCAGGAAGCTTAGAAAAGGAGATACGGTTGAGGTTCATGGCAGGGCTATATTATTGGTCTGATCAGGCGGTTTTTTAAGTGTTCTCTAACCTGAGCGTTTTATTAACAGTTTCTAGCAGTTCGCGCAGGTTTAGCGGCTTGACCATATAGAAATCCACTCCGATGACTTTGCAGATGATCCTATCAACATCTTCGGTTTTTACCGTAAGCACAATAATAGGTATATGTTGAAGTTTTTCATTCATTTTGACTTTTTTACAGACTTCTATTCCTGGAAGTTTGGGGAGGCCAAGATCTAGAATGATCAGGTCAGGTGGGTCGGTATTTATCTTGCGCAGCGCTTCTTCACCGTCGCAAGCCAAGCAGATATGAAAAAATTGTGTTCGCTCAAAAAACGATTTAAGGACATTTAATATATCCGGCTCATCATCAACGAGGAGTATTTTCTTAAGGTTAGTCAGTACGGTAGCATTCTGCACGAAGTAACTCCTATAAATAAAAAACCTATTCTTTTACTCCAAGAATAGGCCACTGTTTAGGCAGCTGGCTGTCCTGCATTGTTCGGCAGGATACTTTAGCTTTGTACCCCATTCTTGCGAATGGTTTACCTTTATCTGCATTTAAGTATATATCATAGATATAACTATTCCAAGGGCAAGGGGTAGTGAAGAAATGGTGCCGAAGGAGGGAGTCGAACCCTCACAGGCGTGAACCTAACGGTTTTTGAGACCGTCGTGTATGCCATTCCACCACTTCGGCGCGAAAATATCTCTATTTGCTCCCCTGCTTATTAAACCACTGCAGCATTTCCATAGGGAAAGGGAAGACTATAACGGAAGATTTTTCAGTTGAGATATCCATAAGCGTCTGCAGATAGCGCATCTGTAAAGACATGGGTTGTTTCTGCAATACTTCCGCTGCCATGGAAAGTTTTTCCGAAGCCTGATATTCGCCTTCAGCTGATATGACCTTGGCGCGCCTTTCTCTTTCAGCTTCAGCTTGCCTGGCTATGGCGCGCTGCATTTCCTGAGGCAGGTCAACGTGTTTTATTTCAACATGGGAGACTTTAATGCCCCATGGGTCTGTAACTTTATCAATGATCTTCTGCAACTCTGAGTTTATCTTTTCCCTTTCTGACAATAATTCATCAAGGCTCACCTGGCCTAACGTGCTGCGTAGCGACGTCTGTGACATCTGTGACGTGGCATAAGAGAAATCCTCAACTTCAACTATGGCTCGGTTGGGGTCCATAACCTTGTAATATATGACCGCGTTAACTTTGACTGAAACGTTGTCTTTGGTAATGACGTCCTGTGGAGGCACGTCCAAGGTCACGGTGCGCAGGCTCACGCGTATTATTTTGTCTATGGGAGCGAATACCAGGATAATGCCGGGGCCTTTAACGTTGGGCAGTAACCTGCCTAAACGAAATATGACGCCCCTTTCGTATTCATTTAATATTTTTATAGAATTGAGCAGGTATATTACTACGAAAATAGTAAAAATTATCGGAAAACTCATTTTGTACCTCCTTAATGTTGTCTATTGTAAGTTTTTATTCCTTCTAAAGTTAACTCCGCAGCCTGCCTGCCGGCAGGCTTACGCAGTAAATTTTATGCCAGGTTTTCAGGCAGGAAATTTACAAGTGTCTAAGCAAGGGGTTGACTCAGATCAGGCTTCATATTTTGACACATTGAGCTTGATCTTGTCAATCCCTAATACTTTTATTTTTTCTCCTTTTTTTATGGTTTCTCCTGATGGGGCAAAGGCGGTCCATATTTCCCCGGCTACAAAGGCCTGGCCTTCAGGGTTTAGGTCTGTTTGGGCCACGCCTATTTCTCCTATCAACATAGACGCGCCTGATGAGGCTTTTTTATTATGGGTTTTAACGACATTCATAACCAGGAAGATGACTATTGCTGCTATGGCTAAGATGAATGGAAGAATGATGTTCAAGGATACCCCTATTCCTAAGAATGTTGAGTCTATGAGCATAAGGGAGCCTATGAGCATGGAGACCGCGCCCGCGAGTGTCATTAGGCCGGATGTGGCAGGGGTCAATGCCTCCGCGATAAAAAGGATTATGGCTAAAGCTATAAGAAGGAACCCGGCAAAATTTACAGGCAGTACAGCAAATCCATAGAACGCGAGGATCAGCGATATTACACCGACGATACCTGGGAAGATCACCCCCGGGTGCGTGAATTCAATAAATAGCCCCAGAAATGCCATCAGCATGAAGATATACGCTAGATTAGGGTTGATGAGGGTGTTTAGGATGTTTTGGCCCGTAGTCAGATCGAAATGATCCAGTTGGGCATTATTCGTGTGGAGCGTCACTACGTTTTGCGGCATTCCGATAGAGATATTGTCAATTTTTTTAAGCAGGTCATTCATATTGTCTGCTACAAGGTTAATGACTCGTTTATCAAGGGCTTCTTTTTCTGTCGCTGAAACACTTTCAAGCACGGCCTGCTTTGCCCAATCCGCGTTACGGTTCCTGGCCTTCGCGATAGTTGTTATCCAGGCAATCGTGTCATTCATTACCTTGTCTTCCATGGGGTTATCAGTACCTTCAATTTTTTTCTCCGCGTTTTTGGCCTTTTTGCGGTTGAGCGTGTCCGTAAGTTCTTCTATAGACCTTTTTAGCGAGTGCTCGCTTTTTTCGCCTTCGCCGAGTATCACCGGATGCGCGGCGCCTATATTGGTGGACGGAGCCATTGCGGCTATATGTGACGCGAGAGTGATAAAAACGCCTGCTGAACCCGCGCGGGAGCCGCTGGGAGCTATATAGGTGATGACGGGTATAGGGGAATTCATGATCTTTTTTACGATTGAACGCGTGGATTCAAGAAGGCCGCCTGGTGTATCCATGATCAGGATGATGCCTGAATAGTTTTCTTTAGCAGCTTTGTCAATGCCCTTTGAAATATAATCTGCAATAACGGGCCCAATGATCTTATTGTCTAACGTCAGGACAAGGAGGCTATTATTGGCCCGGCCTTGAAATGGTGAGGCGTAAGACGTGAAAATAACGAAGAGTAATGCCGTTAGCGTAAGAACGGCCTTTTTTTGATCATTCATGTTTGAACTCCGCTTTTATGCCCGGGTGGTGGAAGTAAAAAATAGCCAGTAAGTGGTAAACACAGGAAATTGCGTTTTTAAGGCTTAAGGGTACGGTTGTTTCAAGCGCGCCGTTTAGCGTAATGATGTTCGTAAAAATGAGTATTTTGCTTAAGATGATCCAACCTGCAAAAAATATAAAGAGCTTTCTTGAATACTCCCAACGCATCAGTATCCCCGCGCCAAGCGAGGCTGAAATAAAGCTGCTTAAGACAATGAAGGCTAAGGTATTGGGCGGTTTTGTGGATACTCCGGAGTTGAGGCTGTGGGTTATAGCGATAAAGGTCGTTGTGCCTATAACGATCTCCGTAAGCCCTAAAACAGGGATGAATTTTTTTAGCATGAAGGGATGTGGGGTTACTTGTCGTAAAAAATTGGTGGAGCTGAGGGGGTTCGAACCCCTGACCCCCTGCATGCCATGCAGGTGCTCTCCCAGCTGAGCTACAGCCCCAAATTTTCTCAATAATCATAGTATACATAGGCCTTATTGTCAACATTTTGCCCAACTAAAATAGGCATTGCCAGCAGAATGGCTTTTTGGTATAGTTTTACATATGAAAAAACGCATATTAGTCATAGAAGATGAGCGTGAAATAGCGCTCATTATAAGGATGCGCCTGGAGATCAGCGGTTATGATGTCATTCAGGCCTTTGACGGCCAGGACGGCCTTCAAAAGGCCAAGACATTGTCGCCTGACCTGATCTTGCTTGACTTAGTGCTTCCTAAGATAGGCGGGGAGCAGATATTAAACGAACTTAAAGACAATGATAAATTTAAAAGCATTCCTATTATTGTAGTTACAGGCCTTGCTCAAAACGCGTTCAGCATCAAAGATTCTATCTCAAGGGCGGATGCCTATTTTTTGAAACCTTTTGATAGCGTAGAACTATTAGCTACCATCGCTGATTTTTTAAAGGGGCCCTGCAATAGCTGACGATGTATCTTGGCGTCCATGTTTCCACAGATCGTAAATCGCTAACCGGTAAAACCATGGAATTTGATTTTAAACATATAGAAGAGAAGTGGCAGAAAGTATGGAGGGAGCGCAAGCTCTATAGATCTCAAAGCCTGCCTGATAAGCGGAAATATTATGTCCTGGAGATGTTCCCATATCCTTCTGGAAGGATACACATGGGCCACGTGCGCAATTATACAATAGGCGACGTAATAGCCCGGTATAAGATGTTGCGTGGTTTTAATGTACTTCATCCTGTAGGATTTGACGCGTTCGGCCAGCCAGCTGAAAATGCCGCTATCAAGAATAATACCGATCCCGGAAAGTGGACGTGTGAGTGTATTGACCGGATGAAGAAAGAATTGTTCAGGATGGGGTTTTCTTATGATTGGGACAGGGAGCTTGCCACGTGCCTGCCTGAATATTATAAATGGAACCAGTGGATATTCTTAAAGATGTTTGAAAAAGGCCTGGCGTATAAAAAGGCCTCTTATGTGAATTGGTGCCCGAGCTGTTTGACTACATTGGCCAACGAAGAGGTCATAGGCGGTGGGTGTTGGCGTTGTTCCACGCCTGTTGTTGAGAAAGAGCTTGATCAGTGGTACCTGAAGATAACAGCCTATTCGGATAAGCTCTTGAGCGGCTTGGATACATTGAAAAATTGGCCTGAGCGCGTCCTTACTATGCAGAAGAACTGGATAGGCAAGAGCTATGGCGTTGAGATATATTTTAAACTTGAGAATGGCGAGGTATTGCGTGTTTTTACCACGCGGCCCGATACGATATTTGGCGCGACTTATGTAGTTTTGGCCCCCGAACATCCTTTAGTCAAACAATTGATAGTCAATAAACCGCAGGAAAAAGAGGTCCTTGGATTTATTGATAAGGTGGCAGCTGAAAGTAAGTTGGCGCGCGTCGGAACCGATGTTAAAAAAGAGGGTAAATTCACCGGAGCCTACGCGATCAATCCGGTTAATGGTGAAAAGATACCTATCTGGGTAGCGGATTATGTGCTTATGGAATATGGCACAGGCGCTATCATGGCTGTGCCTACGCACGACCAGAGAGATTTTCTTTTTGCTAAAGAGAATAATCTGCCTATGCGCGTTGTAATTACCCCGAAAGATAAAGAATCGCGCGTTGAGGATATGGTTGAAGCTTACGAAGACGAAGGCATCATGGTAAATTCAGGCGCTTTCAATGGTTACACTAGCGCTGAAGGAAAAAAGAAGATAGCGCTTTGGATGGAAGAAAAGCTAATGGGCAAGGCGTCAGTTCACTGGCGCCTGCGTGATTGGCTTATTTCGCGCCAGCGGTATTGGGGCACGCCTATTCCTATCATTTATTGCGATTCCTGCGGTGTTGTGCCTGTGCCTGAAGAAGCCCTTCCAGTTGTCCTGCCTAAAAATGTCAAGATATCCGGAGAAGGCGGCAGCCCTTTAGGCAAAGTAAAAAGTTTTGTTGAGACGCAATGCCCTAAGTGCCGTAAAAAAGCCAGGCGTGAAACAGATACTATGGCGACGTTCCTGGATTCTTCGTGGTATTTTTTAAGATTTTGTTCGCCGCGCGATACAAAAGCGCCTTTTGATATAGAGGAGGCAAAATACTGGATGCCCGTGGACCAATATATTGGCGGTATTGAACACGCGGTTTTGCATCTTTTATATTCAAGGTTCTTCACTAAGTTTTTAAAAGATCTGGGCCAGGTTCACCTTGCCGAACCTTTTGACAGATTGCTTACACAGGGCATGGTATTAAAAGATGGCGAAGTTATGTCTAAGTCTAAAGGCAATATTGTGGATCCAGATGAGATAATTAAGAAATATGGGGCTGATACTCTTCGTTTGTTCATTCTTTTCGCGGCTCCGCCCGAGGCTGAGCTGGATTGGAATGATACTGGAATGGACGGCGCGTGGCGTTTTCTATGCCGCGTCTGGCGGCTGGTAGCGGCATTGCCCCATACGGGGGCCTTGCGTAAAGATAAGGGCCAATTGCTGCCCGGGCGTCATTGCGCCGTAATTAAAAAAATGCACAAGACGATAAAGAAAGTCACTCAGGATATGGAGGGCGGCTTTAAGTTCAACACGGCGATATCCAGCATTATGGAGCTGGTTAATGAACTCTACAGATTATCCGAGCCGGAGCAGAAGTCTGAAGAGGCTGTGGACGCGTTGCGGGCTATTGTGACGTTATTGGCGCCTTTTGTTCCTCATGTTTGCGAAGAGATGAACCATATGCTGGGAGGAAAAGAAAGCGTGTTCAAGGCTTCATGGCCATCTTTTGATGAAGCTTTTATAAAAGAAGACGAAGTGAGCTATGTAATTCAGGTCAATGGTAAAGTAAGGTCTAAGGTCAATGCCGGTGTTGAGGCTTCCGAAGAAGAGGTAAAGCTCTTAGCTTTAGGCGACCCTAAGGTAAAAGAATGGCTTAAGGGCATTAGCGTTAAAAAGATCATCGTTGTGCCTGGAAAATTAGTCAGCATAGTGGCAGTTCCCGCCTCTGGCCGCGGCTAGATCAACGGCGGACTTCGGCGGGATGTCATTGTATCTCATTATTTGTGGTATTCCATATGATCCATCTTACTATTCAAGAACGCAAGGTCATTTTATTTCTGTCTTTTCTTTTTATTCTGGGGTTGGGTTTAAGCGTTTTTAAGAAAACAACGGGTTGTAATTTTTGTCTCATAGATATATATTCGCGAAAGTCCGCGCCCGCGGCTCTGGACTTAAACCTGGCTACGCGCCAGGAGTTGATTGCGTTGCCTGATATAGGAGAGAAGGCCGCGGACGCGATAATAGCCGCCAGGGCATCGCAGGGTGGATTCAAGGGCCTATCCGAACTTAAAAATATCAGAGGTATAACTGACGATAAACTTAAACGATTGCAGAGATATCTGGTTGTGAAATGATGTGCTCCTTGCGAAAACGCTTGTAAATTTTTGCACGACATACTTGTGCAATAATTTACTGCGCTCGCTTCGGAGTTATCCTTGAGGGGAATAAGTACCTATAATAAGCAAAGATAAGGAGATTGATATGACTTTATGGCAGTTGGTGCAGGTAGGTGGTTTTACGATGTATATCCTTTTATTTTGTTCTGTCTTGTCGCTTGCCGTTATTTTTGAAAGGTTCTTTTATTTCAAAAAGAGGTCCAGAATAAAGAGGGTAGAGTTTATGACGCGGATAAAGAAAGAGTTGGAGAAGGGCAATATTAATAGGACGCTGGAGATCTGTGATATCGTTAATACGCCATTTTCCGCTGTTGTGTATTCGGGGCTTAAACTGCATGGTCATAGCGATATCGTCATAGCCAATACCATGGAGCGCGAGATAGCTATTGAGACGACAAAGTTAGAGCGTTACACGAGCATAATCGGCACCATAGGTTCTACCTCGGTCTATATAGGCCTTTTTGGGACTGTTTTAGGTATCATAAGGGCTTTTCGTGATATCGCCATGGTGGGCACGGGCGGCATCAGCGTTGTGATCAATGGTATATCCGAGGCGCTTGTTTGTACTGCCGCAGGCCTTTGCGTGGCAGTGCCCGCGGTCATAGCCTATAATTATTCTATAAAAAAGATAGATAATTTCATTACGGATATGGAATTGTGCGTGTCAGAGATAATGGATTTGATCACAGTTAAAAATTCATGAACAGAAGATCAAGAAAACAGGCTTTAATTTCCGAGATCAATATAACGCCGTTCACAGACGTTATTTTGGTGCTGCTGGTTATATTTATGATAACGACGCCTCTGATGTATCAAACGGAGTCAAAACATATCAAGGTAAATCTTCCGAAAGCAAAACACGTATCCGGCTCGGCGCAGAAGACGGACGCGGCCACCATAACGCTTTCCAGTGAAGGCCCTATGTATTTAGAGGGCGCTGTAGTGACCCTAAAAGAGCTGGAATCCCAGTTAGATATTATGTCAAAAAGTGATCCTGACATTAATGTGTTCATTCAGGTGGACCGGCTTGTTGCTTTCAAGAATGTTGTGCGTGTTTTAGATGTATTAAATGGCCTCGGCATAGAGCGCCTGCAGATAGCGGCAGAAGAAGAGAAGTAACTTACCCTCCTAGACCCCTCAAGTACTTTTCCAGTGACTTATATCAATTCATCGATTTTAGCCTGCCGTATTGTGTTCTTTGAAAAAATTGCTTAGGCTCCGGCTCCAGTCAAAGGAGCGCAGGCCTGCCGGTAGGCAGGTCTGCGCTCCTTTGAAGTCGTCCACGCCCAACCAATTTTTTCTTTTAACAGATCACCGGCTAAAGTTAGTGGCAGTTACTTTAATAACTATGACTATTCTGACCTATATTCTTGAACGGCTTGAGAAGCTTTATTTGCCTCCGCTTGTGCCATTGGCTGTATTTTTTTGCTCTGGCATTGTCTTTGAGTTTTACAGCTGCAGCGCTTTTTACATCATTTTTTGCCTTGCTTTTATTTCCGCGGCTATGGGTATTGTTTTATTGAAAAAAAGAGTGTGGTCGCATTTTTTTATATTTACCTGCGCTTTTTTGATCGGCGCTATGACGCTTGCGAATTCACAAATGCCGGCGCCTGATCCTATAGCCCGCGCGACACAATTAGTCAGACAGGCAGCGCGGGTCAAAGGTATCGTTATTTCTGAGCCTCAAGTTTCAGGCAAGAATATCTCTTTTGTGTTTGGTGTATCAGAATTAAGAAAAGAGGCTATGGGCGTGAGCCTGGGGGGCTCTATCCTGCCCCATGGGCTCACCTATAAGGTTTCCGGAAAAGTTTTGGTGCGGTGTTATCAAAAACTTGATCTTGCATATGGCGACGAGCTTATTCTTGAGGGTTCTCTTTACAAGCCCTCCGGGTTTTTTAGGACAAAAGGGGCCGTGGTTTCCAGTGTATCGCGAAGCGGAGCTCCGATAGTGTTGAGCGTCAAAAAAAACGGCTATGTTGAGCGTATTGGCATAAGAAAAGGGAGTAAGCTAAAACACCTGAGCCTTGATCTGAAACACCAGATGAAAAATACGATCACTTCGTTAGTGGGGCAGTTTTCAGCGGTCATACTTAATGGTATTCTTTTGGGAGAACAGGGCATAGGGATGCGCCCGGTGCGTGATATGATGGTCAAAACAGGGACTTGGCATATTATGGTTGTCAGCGGCTCGCACACGGCGCTTCTGGCATTTATTTTTTTGCTGATCTTTAAAGCGATAAGGATACCGAGGACAACGCGTTTTTTACTTACCGTAGTACTTTTAGTAGTTTATTGTTTTCTTACCGGTTCATCCAGCCCTGTGGCACGCGCGACTGTTATGGCTATTGTTTTTTTATTCAGTTATTTGATAGAACGCAACCCTATTTTTTATAATAGCCTGGCGTTAGCCGCTCTTTTAATTTTGGCTTTTGATCCTTTGCAGTTATTTAACGTTGGGTTTCAACTATCATTTTTGAGCGTATTTTTTATTGTCTGGCTTTTTCCAAAGATAAACGGCATCTTTAAGCATCGCGATATCAATAGAACTTGGGAAATAGCTATAAGTTATTTTTCTGTTTCTCTGTGCGCCTGGATAGGGACGGCTCCCTTGCTTGCGGGTGTATTTGGGAGTTTCTCTATCATAACGGTTCCGGCCAATATGGTGATCGTGCCATTGGCCATGTTGGTCGTGACATCAGGGTTTGTGTTGGTAGCCCTGGGGAGTTTTTCTTTGTGCTTGGCGCATCCTATAGCCCAGGCTGTAGAGTTTCTGATCTTCCTTCTTTTGAAAATAAACGGCCTTTTTTGCGGCCTTCCATTTGCTTACTATGAGTTCCCTGGCATTGGCCTTTGGCTGGTTTTAGGCTTATACGTGTTCATTTTTATCAGCTTTTGCTTGAAATATAAGAGATAACTATTTAAACTGTATAATATAATGCGTGACGGTATTAATGGTTTTTTGGCTGGCAGTCAGAGTGAGTTTATTGAGAAGATGTCAGCTTTAATAGAGGATGAAGGCTTATGCAAAAGGTTGGGCAGGGAGGCACGCCAGGATGTTGAAAAAAAGTATTCTTTGGCGCTTCTCGGTAAACAGCTGCAGGGGATATTGCAGGAACTTTCTTGAGTTCCTGGCACTCATTTGGTATACTTTAAGCTCGAACTCGGTTATTATGCCGATGTAACTCAGTCTTTCGGCTATGCCTTAGGACGAGCAGGCTAGATAAAATGCCGATGTAGCTCAGTTGGTAGAGCAGCGCTTTCGTAAAGCGAAGGTCGGTGGTTCGATTCCACTCATCGGCTTTGAGCACAATGTGCGCCCAGCGGTTAAAATGCAGGCGCATTTAGCGAAATCCAGATGAAGCAGTTTTTTCGCTGAGTCGGGATATTCTAAATATAGGCGAATAGTAATGGCAAGATTCAGGAATATTTTAGGAAACCGCAATTTTTCCCTTCTTTGGGTAGGCCAGATAATTTCTCAGTTCGGGGACAGATTAGACCAGATGGCGCTTATAGCGCTTATCTATAAATTCGCTCCTGGCTCAACTGTGCAGATGGCCAAGCTCATGAGCTTCACTATCATCCCGGTTTTTCTTATAGGGCCTATTGCCGGCGTATATGTTGACAGGTGGGACCGCAGGCGCACCATGGTAGTCTGCGACATACTGCGTGGTATTTTAGTTTTATTTATACCTTTTTATTTTATGCGTCTGAATTCGCTTTTGCCTATTTATATCATTGTCTTTTTGGTATTTTCCATAGGCAGGTTTTATGTCCCGGCCAAGATGTCTATAATCCCTGACCTTGTTAAAAACGATGACCTGCTCTTAGCCAATTCGCTTGTAAATACTACGGGCATGGTTGCCGCGATGTTTGGCTTAGGGTTAGGCGGCATACTTGTGGGCATGGTCGGGGCTGAAGGCGGCTTTTTGATCGATGGCGCCAGTTTTCTTATTTCGGGCATTATGATATTTTTCTTAAGTACAAAAGCTATGAGAGACCTTAAAAGAGAACGCCTCATAGATGTAGGCAAGGAAATAGCTGAAGTTATACGTAAGTCAGCTATTGACGAGATGAAAGAAGCTTTAATATTTTTGAAGAATCAGAAACAAATAAGGTCGTGTTTCGGTATCCTTTTTCTTTTGTGGGCGGCCCTGGGTTCTATATATGTGGTATCAATTGTTTTTGTGCAGAAGGCCTTTTCTTCAGTCACAAAAGAGATAGGACTCCTTGTCGTAGCGCTTGGCCTGGGGTTGTTCTTGGGCTCTTTGGCTTATGGCAGGTTAGGGTATAAGGCATCGGGCTTTAAAACTGTTTTTGCTTGTATTTTGCTGGCTGGGATGGTATTATTCTCATTTGTTTTAGCAGTTTTGAAGATACCAAACCTTATGATAGCGATGATATTAGCTTTTATCCTTGGTTTGGTAGTTTCTCCTATCATGGTGATATCTAATACCATGGTCCAGCAGTTTACTGATAACTCTATGCGGGGCAAGGTGTTTAGCTCTCTTGAAATAGTCGTGCATTTGGCTTTTTTGTTGGCCATGCTTATTTCAGCGTCTTTGGCAGACCGTATTGGCTCTGTTAATATACTCTTGACTGTGAGTTCTTTACTTTTTTTAATAGGCCTTATAGGCCTTTTGGGAAGAAATGATAAAATTACAAGAACACAAGGATCTTACTGAAGACAAGAACATTGAATCTGCTTCTCTACCGCCTCGGGTTTTTATATCCCTCCAGCAACATTTAGGTAAACCTCTTGATATTATAAAGGTCAAAACAGGCGATCTTGTTAAGCGAGGCCAGTGCCTGGCTGCTTCTGATAAAGGTTTATTTTCACCAGTGCACGCTTCTATCTCAGGCGTCGTAAAAGGCATCGGCAATTATCCTCATCCTTTAATTGGGTTTTGCCGCGGTATTGCCGTTGAAGGAGACGCTTTAGACGAAGGCCACGAGGCTATGGTGCCACGCAGCCCTGAAGAAGTGGATGCTTTATCTGTTGATGAACTAAGGCAGGTGGTCTTTGAGGCCGGTATAGTAGGCCTCGGCGGCGCGGCTTTTCCTTCCCATATAAAACTTACTCCTGCTCGGCCTATTAATGACTTTATTGTCAATGGCGCTGAATGTGAGCCTTACCTGACTACAGATTATCGCCTGATGGTTGAAAAGCCTGAGCAGATCATAAAAGGCGTAAAGCTTATTACAAAAATAGTAAACCCGCATAATTGTTATATAGCTATAGAGGATAATAAGCCACAGGCCATTAAGATCATGCGAGAGCAGGCCAGGGCGTTCAACTGGGAGGTCGTAGTTTTAAAGACGGGTTATCCGCAGGGGGGAGAAAAGCAAGTTATCAAGTCTTGCTTAGGCAGAGAAGTTCCTTCTGGTAAACTCCCTTTTGATATAGGCGTCCTTGTCCATAACGTCGCTACTATTTACGCGATATACGAGGCTGTGTATTTGCGTAAGCCTCTTTATGAAAGGGTTATCACTGTTTCAGGGACGTGCCTTACTCATCCGAAAAATATTCTTGCCAGGATAGGTACGCCTGTTAAGGACCTTGTTCAGCAGTGCGGCCCGCTTATACGAGAGCCTAAAAAGATCATTATGGGCGGGCCTATGATGGGCATCGCCCAATTCACTATGGATATTCCTGTTATCAAGGGCACTAGTGGTATTATCCTATTAGATGATACCGAGGCCGGGCCTTGGCATTCGGGGCCGAGGCTGGGCCTCGATAAAGAAAGTTTTTGCGTGCGTTGCGGAGAGTGTGTAGAACATTGCCCGGTGGGCCTTAACCCTGGGTTTATAGCTCTTGCTATAGCGAAGGATAGATTAGACCTTGCAGAGGAATATGGTATTTTAGATTGTATTGAATGCGGCTTGTGCGCGTATCTATGCCCGAGCCGCCGAAATATCGTTCAGGCGATAAAAGCCGCTAAGGTGAGGATAAGAAGTGGTAAGAAATGATTATTTCAAATACACTTTGATCTTGGCTGTTATCTGTTTTGTAGCGTCGGCTTTGCTGGGCGCTGTTTACAGTGTGACAAACCCTATTATCTTAAGCCAGCAAGCGCTGCAGGAACAGAGCGGCTTAAGAGAGGTTTTACCTGAGGCAAAAAGTTTTGAAGCTGTCAAAGAAGGTGAAAATATTCTTTATTTTACAGCGTTTGGCCCGGGCGAGAATGTTTTAGGTTATGTGTTTAAGGCTTCTAAAAAAGGGTATTCCAGCGAAATAGCCACCTTGGTAGGAGTAGATCAGGCGGGCGTGATATCGCGCGTCAAGATCTTGTCACAAAATGAGACGCCTGGCTTAGGCACTAGGATAATAGAGGCATTATGGTTTCAGGAACAGTTTCGCGGAAAGAAGTCCGATAACTTGAGTAACGGCGTGCAGGCGATCACGGGCGCTACCATAACATCCCGCGCGGTTATTAGTTCTATTAATGAAAAAGCCAAAGAGATAATGGAGCGTGTCCATGGCAGATAAATATATTGTTTCTTCTTCGCCGCATTTCGTAGGTAAAGAGTCTATACCGTCTATCATGTGGACGGTGAATATCGCGCTTTTGCCAGCCGGCATAATAGGAATAGCTGTTTTTGGAAAGGCTGGATTTTGGTTAGTCGCGGCGTGCATTCTTACAGCCATGGCCACGGAGTATGTTATACAAAAAGGCCGTAGGCAGCCGATCACCGTATCAGATGGCAGCGCTTTTATGACCGGGCTTCTTCTCGCGTTTAATCTTCCGGCTTATTGCCCTTTATGGGTGGGCGCATTCGGCAGTTTTTTCGCGATCGCCATATGTAAACAGGCTTTTGGCGGGTTGGGGAGGAATATATTTAATCCAGCCTTGGCTGGCAGGGCTTTTTTGATGGCGGCATGGCCGAAATATTTGACGGTATTTAATAAGCCTTTTGTATATGACGCGGTGACGCAGGCAACGCCGTTAGGCCTGTTAAAAGAAGGCAAAGCGCATAGCGTAGTTGATATGGGATTGACTTATTGGGATCTGTTCTTGGGCAATAAAAGCGGCTGTTTAGGCGAGGTATGCATTTTTGCTTTATTGCTTGGAGGTATTTATCTTTTGTATAAAAAGATCATCACCTGGCATATACCAATAAGTTTTATTTTGACTGTGGCTGTTTTTACGCAAATATTCAAAGGCGATTATTTATTTAATATTCTTTCCGGGGGGCTTGTCCTTGGCGCCGTGTTTATGGCAACGGATTATGTGACCTCGCCGATAACCAAGATAGGACAGGTCATATTTGGTGTTCTGTGCGGCTTGTTGACAAGCGTGATACGTATCTGGGGCGGTTACCCTGAGGGCGTGTGTTACGCTATACTTATAGCTAATGCCACTGTCCCGTTGATAGACCGTTTTGTAAAACCCAGAAGATACGGGGTAGGTATATGAAGAAGCTCTGGCGCGAATTCATAAAAGGTATTTGGACGGAGAACCCAATATTTTTTATTGTGTTAGGGTTGTGCCCTACCCTGGCTGTTTCAACCAGCGTTAATAACGCGGTTGGCATGGGCGTGGCTGTTATTTTTGTGTTGGTTTGTTCCAACGTCATCATCTCTATGATGAGGAATATTATCCCGGATAAGATAAGGATACCTTGTTATATCGTAGTTATAGCGTCATTTGTCGGTATCGTGGAAATGGCGATGAAGGCGTACGCGCCGGCATTGGATAAGGCATTGGGAGTATATGTCCCTTTGATAGTTGTTAATTGTATTATCTTGGGCCGAGCGGAGGCTTTTGCTTCAAAAAATCCGGTCATAGCGTCTCTTATTGACGGCTTGGGCATGGGCGTCGGATTTTTTCTGGCATTATTTGTGATTTCAGCTGTTCGAGAAGTATTAGGCAGCGGAAAGTTCGCTGGTTTTGCTATACCCGTGACTTTTGAGCCGGCGGCGATCTTGGTATTGGCCCCAGGGGCGCTTTTGGTATTGGGCCTGCTTATGGGAGGGATCAGATGGATAAAGTCCTTGCGATCTTAATCGCGAATATCATAACCAACAACTATATTCTTTTTAAATTTATGGGGCTGTGCCCTTTTCTGGGGGTGTCTAAACAGACAAAACCCGCCATAAGCATGGGCCTGGCTGTCATTTTTGTGCTTCTTATATCAGGTATTATGACGTGGATCATTTATGCGTATGTTATCCTGCCGTTCCATATAGAATATATGCGGACTGTCGTGTTTATTTTAATAATCGCTTCGTCCGTGCAGTTTATTGAAATGATGATCTTAAAAGTATCACCTGTCCTTTACAAGGCGTTAGGTATTTATCTGCCATTGATCACGACCAATTGCATAGTTTTGGGTGTTACGGTCATCAATACTGAGGACTTCTTCGCGGCTGGCAAACCAATAGCGTGGAGTTTTGCTTATTCTGTCTTGCAGGTGTTTGCCGCTGGCCTTGGTTTTATGTTAGTGCTTCTTCTTATGTCAGGTATAAGGGAACGTTTAGCTTTAACGGATACGCCTGAGTCTCTTGATGGATTGCCAATAGCGTTTATCGTCGCTTCCATTATGGGCCTGGCTTTTATGGGGCTTTTAGGTATTAAATAATGAAAGATCTTTTTCCACCTATTATAACTTTAGGCAGCCTTGGGATATTATTCGGGCTTTGCCTTGCTTTCGCAGCCAGCAAATTTCGCGTGCCTGTTGACCCTGCGCTTGAAAAGATAATCACTAAATTACCCGGAGCCAACTGCGGGGCGTGCGGAAAGGCCGGCTGCGCTGGTTTCGCGCAAGCCTTGCTTGCGGGAGAGTTAGACCTGCATACCTGTGTTTCTATGGCAGAGGAGAGCAAGAAGACCCTGGCAGAATTATTAGGCTTAAGCCTTGAGCTAAAAACAAAGATGGTTTCATCACTTCATTGCTGCGGAGGCAATAATACAAAAGATAAATATCTTTATGATGGCATGAAGGATTGCCTGGCGGCAAGCCTTATTTTAGGCGGCCAGAAAGAATGTCAATATGGGTGCCTGACATATGGTACTTGCGTCAAGGCCTGCCCTTATGACGCTATTGTCATGACAGGCGATGGTTTTCCAAGGATCATAGAAGAAAAATGCACTGCCTGCGGCGTATGCGTTAACGTTTGCCCGAAACACCTTTACGCGTTCATACCTTACGATATTGAGAAAGCGGCGATATATGTAGCCTGTTCTTCGCGCGATATGGGCAAAGTTGTAATGGGTATTTGTCCTGTTGGTTGTATAGCCTGCCATAAGTGCGAGAAGGCGTGCCCGCATGGCGCTATGGAAGTTATAGATAATCTGGCGCGTATAGATTATACTAAATGTTCGGGTTGTCTTGAGTGCGTAAAGGCTTGCCCTACTAAGGTTATTAAACAAAGAGGCATAGTATGAAGAGAAATATCGCGGTGTTTGTCTCGGGCAACGGCACAAATTTAGGGGCGATCATTGATAGTATCACCGCGGGGAGTTTAAACGCGCGTATCGCGCTTGTAGTTAGTGACAAAAAAGGCGCTTTCGCGCTAAAGAGGGCGCGCAAGGCCGGTATAAATACGCTATACGCTGATCCAAAGAAGTTTGCTACAAAACAGTATTACGAAAAGTTTATTATTGAGCGCTTGAAGAAAGATAATGTTGAATTGATAGTTTTGGCAGGTTTTATGAGAATATTGAGCCCGTTTATTATAAAGAAATATAAGAACAGGATCCTGAATATCCACCCCGCTTTACTTCCCGCGTTTAAAGGCGCTCATGCCATAAGGGACGCGTATAGCTATGGCGTCAAAGTGATCGGCGTAACAGTCCACTTTGTTGATGAGAAGGTTGACCACGGCCCCATTGTCCTTCAGGGATCAGAAACTGTTTCCGGTTTGGAGTCTATAGCAGAGCTTGAAAAAAGGATACATAAGCTGGAACACAAGCTGTATTCTATTGCTATTGGAAAAGTTCTTTCAGGTAAGTTATCTATCCGCGGCAGGCGGGTTGAATGAGACAAATCAAACAGGATGATTTGTCTCATTCGTTTGATTTGTCTCATTCCGGGACTTCAGGCAGTTTGATTCTGATCTTTTTTAGATCAGTCAAAGAGAGTTTAACCATTTTTTTAGAGAACGTGTCAGTGAGCTCTATGGCCTGGAATGCTTTGTGGTCGTAATTTTTGACTATTTGGGCAGTCAGCATCTTAACATAATCCAGCGGGTCTATCTTTTCTTCCTCGGGCGTTAAGTCATACCGCTTCTTCATAACCTCCAGTTCTATTTTTAAAACCCCGAATTTTTCACTCCACGAAGATGACCTGACCTCAAATAGTTTTGATAACTCCCTGTCTTTATAAAAAAGATTTTTCGCGCGGTGGATGATCTGCAGGCAAAGGAACTGGTTGAACGTGATATCATAAAATTTATTTGATTCGCCTATTTTATCGTTGATGGCGTGAGGATTATAGCTGACGTCCCTGATAGAGCGGGCGAAGAACTCGCCCCTTGAGAATTTTTCAAGCATCGCCTGGCTGATATCCGGCACATATTCAAAGGTCTTTAATTCCACGCCGAAATTCTTTGTGTCTGTTGCCACAATGGCAAGGAAATCAAGTTTCGCGTCAGTGCTTAAGATCGCGCGGTGGACAATGGATATCACCTTGCCGACTTTTTCCAATTCCTTGGCGTTCCACGCCATCGTTGTTTTATCAATAAGGTCTTCAAAATTGATATAAACCCACATAGTCTTACCGGCTATGCGGCAGGTAACGTTTAAACCTTCTTCTTTGGCAAGCTTGGCTAATTGTTGCGTCAATGTCCTTGCGGGATATGTGGGAGCGCAGGAAGACAGAATAAGCTGCGCGCAGAGCAGAATTAATAGGAGGCTAAGCTTAGGCTTCTGGTTTTGAGGGGCCGCTGAATTTTGTTTTGTGGAATTCTTTAAAGATAGCGTCAATTTCATCATAGTCAAGTTCTTCGTGTTCAATGAGTTCGTTGGCGAAGCGGTCCAAAAGCGCCATCTCTTTTGTTAAGACGTCTTCGGCGTCTTTAGCGCAGGCTTTTATGATGCGTTCTGTCTCTTCGTTGAGTTCTTGTTTTATGCTGTCTGAAAGCTGCGCTTCGGGTATCGCGGTAAAATCGCCTATATGTTTTTCGCCCATGCCTAATTGCCAGACCATCATGTGCGCTATGTTCATAGCGTGATGAAAATCTGAAGAGACACCGCTGGATGTAGTATGGAACTTTAATTTTTCGGATATATACCCTGACATGGAGACTTTGATATCCGCGGTGAGTTTTTCTTTGCTTTCCGTGAATAATTCTTCGCGTGGCTGGTGATGGACGACCCCTAAGAAGCCTCTTCGCGATATGATGGACGCTTTAAAGACATCATCTGTAGGATGCAAAAGATACAATATGATAAGGTGGCCCGCTTCATGGTAAGCGACCATGCGGCGTTCTTCTGGCGTCATGTGCTTACGGTGTTTGACGCCAAGGTCTATGCGGTCTATAGCTTCTGAAAGGTCTTTAGCGGTTACGACATCGCGTTTATTCCTGATGCAGATAAGTGAAGCTTCTTTTACGATATTCTCAATGTCAGCGGGTGTTTTAAAGACAGATTTTCTGGCTAATCTGCCGACATCAATAGAGGGATCGAATTGGACTTTGCCTAAGTAAAACTTAAAGATGTCTTCCCGGCCCTTAAGGGTGGGGCGCTCAATATATATTTTTCGGTCAAAACGCCCGGGACGGAGGAGAGCCGCGTCAAGCGTTTCTTCAGGGGAGTTGGTCGCGCCTATGACCACTACATTTTCTTTTTCATCCTGGATACCGTCCATTTCAACTAAGAGCTGGTTTAGAGTTGAATTTGTTTCTTGTCCGCCCATAAAGCTATATTGCCGGCCCCGCCCCACAGCGTCAATTTCGTCTATGAATATTATGGCCCCGCCGTGCGCGTAGGATAACCTTCTTGCTTTTTGAAAAAGTTGACGCGCGCGCCTGGCGCCTACACCGACAAAGATCTCAGTGAACTCACTGCCTGCCAGAGATAAGAAAGGCAACCCTGCTTCTGTAGCTATCGCTTTGGCAAGATACGTCTTGCCGCAGCCAGGCGGCCCGATCATAAGAAGGCCCTTTATTATTTTTCCTCCGATCTTTTTGATGGCTGTGTGGTCTTTTAAAAGTTGGACGATCTCTAAGGCTTCTTCTTTGACTTCATCTATGCCTAAGACTTCTGAGAACTTTACGTTTACATTAGCCCCTTTGACCTCTTTTTTGTCAATGCGACCGAATTGGCCCATCATGAGTGAGACATATATGATGGCTGAGATCGCCGCGGCAAATATGTAGATGAGGATCATTATGGGCAGCTGTGCTAGCTGCATCTTGCGATAGAAAGACTCAAGGCCCATGAAACCGATGTAGGACAGCCCGATGAGGACAATGACCGCGATGGTGCTTGAAACCGCGATCCAGTGATCCTTGAAGAACATCTTAAGTCTTTTGAAGGTGAATTTATCAATTTTCATAGTAGGTAGAAGATATCACAAAACTGTTCTAAAGTCAAACATAATGCCATTGTTTTCGTTGCTGAAGCCGCATAAAGAGGCATATTATGAGTGAAAAGTTTTTCGGGATCATTCGGCGAGGACTGTTTGAGTCCGTCATGGCGACAGCTTACGGGCGAGTTCCGTAGCCGCCGAAAAATCTTTGAGCGAATGCCGAAGTGGCGCAAGCAATAAAAACAATGGTAGGTAGCAGAGCAATAAAACCTTGACCATTCAGAGGCATTGTGTTAATCTTTTAATCTAAATTTACTTACATATATATAAACGGAGGTAGTATGGCAGTTATTAAAGACGTAAGGGCAAGAGAGGTATTGGATTCAAGGGGTAATCCAACTGTTGAGGCTGATGTCATCTTGGATTCGGGTATTGTGGGCCGGGCCATGGTTCCTTCAGGAGCTTCTACTGGCGAACATGAAGCGATAGAGCTTAGGGATGGCGATAAATCCAGATATATGGGTAAGGGCGTCTTAAAGGCTGTAGGGAACATTAATAAGACGATCGCTGAAAAGATAAAGGGCATTGAACCCAATTTTATGGACATAGATAAGATTATGCTAGCGCTGGATGGCACTGAGAATAAGAGCAGGTTAGGCGCTAACGCTGTCCTGGCTGTTTCTTTGGCTTGCGCAAAAGCCCAGGCCATAGTTGAACGTAAGCCACTTTATAAATACCTCGGCGGCAAGAATGCCCATATTATACCAGTGCCCATGATGAACATCTTAAATGGCGGTTTACACGCGGATAATAATCTTGATTTCCAGGAATTTATGATCATGCCTATAGGCCTTGCCACTTTTAAAGAGGCGCTAAGGGCAGCTACAGAAACATTCCATAACTTAAAATCTATTCTAAAATCAAAGAAACTTTCCACCTCAGTAGGCGATGAGGGTGGTTTTGCTCCCAATCTAAAGTCTAATGAAGAGGCTTTGGAACTTATAACAGAAGCTATAGTTAAAGCCGGCTATAAGCCAGGCAAGGATATTTATATAGCCATAGACACCGCTTCAAGCTCTTTTTATAAAGACGGAAAATATCTCGTTGAAGGTGAGAAGAAAGAAGCCTCTGATCTTATAAAGATGTATGAAGAGCTTGTGTCCAAATATCCGATACCTTCCATTGAAGACGGCCTTGCCGAGGACGATTGGGATGGCTGGAAGAAAATGACAGAGGCTTTAGGCGCGAAGACCCAGCTTGTCGGCGATGATATTTTTGTGACGAACGTCAAAAGATTAAAACAGGGTATTGAAAAAGGTGTCGCGAATTCTATACTTATCAAGGTCAATCAGATAGGGTCTTTAAGCGAGACCTTGGATTGCATTGAACTTGCCGGTGATAGCGGATATTCAGCTGTTATATCTCATCGTTCCGGAGAGACCGAAGATACGACTATTGCGCATCTGGCTGTCGCTACGGGTGTGGGCCAGATCAAGACAGGCTCTCTTTCACGCACTGACAGGGTATCTAAGTATAATGAGTTATTGCGCATTGAGGAAGAGCTGGGGTCAAACGCGGTCTACGCGGGCACATTATGGCCTAATGTCTTTGGCAGACAATAAGAACATCGCTGAAACGCGAAAATATACAAAAGCGCAAAATATTTTTATGATTTTTACGGTTTTTACGGCCTTTTACGATCCTGCTGTGTATATAATAAAACATGTTGAAAAGGCTTAGATTTTTCATTATCATATGTGTACTTGCCGCTTTGTTCTTTCCCGGTTTTGCCAAGCTCCAGGAGTTGAAAATGAAGCTGTCAGAAACGGAAAGCAAGATACGTGAGGCCCAGAAGAGGAACGCCTTCCTGGAAGAAAGAATAGCCCAGATGAGGACTAATCAGGAGTATCTTGAGATAGTCGCGCGGGAAAAGATGGGCGTAGTCAAAAAGGGTGAGACAGTTTTGAAGTTGATCCGTGATGGTGAGAAGCCGCAGCAGTAGATTTTAAGAAAGATCTTGTTCTTTATAATGTTTATAGTATTTGTCTATTGACTATATACTATAAACTAACTAAATGATCGCGGGGTGGAGCAGCCTGGTAGCTCGCGAGGCTCATAACCTTGAGGTCGACCGTTCAAATCGGTCCCCCGCAACCAGTTTAATCTCTCGAACTCCACGCAGAGAGATAAGAAAAGCCCTGACCGGGTTCACTGGTCAGGGCTTTTTCTATGGTTTGATGTGTCAAAGAGTTAGCACAGAAAGTGCAGACCTTCCCTATTCCATATAAGGGAAGGGTCTAGGGCATTGTTTATTTCGCGCAAAATTGCCGAGTAAATCTCGTCGAACCATCTCTTTATCTCATAATTGGCGATTAGTTTCTCGGAGCTAGTGTCGCGATTATTCGGCGATATATCGGTAATTTTGATCGGGCAATAGGCGAGAAACTGGAATTTTCAGGTAGGTTCTAATTAGCGTTATCGGCGATCAAGGTCCCGGCCGGTGCAAAAATTATATACAGAATTTTAAAGCGTAGAGAATAATGTTTCTTCAATCAATGGCTTAGCTTTTTATGCTACTGATTGTTTTATCAAGTCTCACATGGTTCAAAAACAGATTTTAGACGTATTTAGACATAGTCCTCCCGTAGAAAATTCACATTATTTATGTCTCGTTATTTCATTCCCGATAATAATGTTTGATTACGCCTCCCAGGCTTGATTGACATTTTATTTGTTCTTTACTTTTATTAGCTCTGAATTCAAGCGGCATGTTATCCATAGATGAATGTGGCCGTGTTGTATTGTAATGTTTTACATACTCACTGATAAGGTATCGTAGATGTCGTTCTCCAAAAACAATAAAATGGTTTAAGCATTCTCGTTTAATTGTTCCTACCCAGCTTTCAGCGTATGCATTCATATTAGGTGACATAAAAGGAGTTTTTTGCACGCTAAATCCGCCGTCCTTAAATAACTCATCGAACTTTTCAGAAAATTTTGTATCTCTGCCATGTATTAATAGCTTTTTATCTTCTTGATTACTACTAAGAAAGGGCAGGATCTTTTTGGTTTGTTTATTTACCCACTCTTGGTGAGGATATTGAGTTGCTTCAACAACGAATACCTTTCGTGTTTTAATATTGATAAAAAACAGCACAAAGAACATCCTTGGTCCTAATGGTGTGAGTACTTGCTTAGTAAAGAAATCGCATGCCCAGAGCGTCTGAAAATGTCTTTTGATAAAACTATCCCAGGTGTCTTGAGACCTTTGAGGAGCTGGATCAAGATTGTTTTCTTTTAGGATGTTCTTTATGTTGCTTTTTGACAAGCGATTAATACCTAGCTTCTTTAGCTCGCCCAAGATTCTGACGTATCCCCAAGCGTTTTCTTTAGCTAGCATTATTACCAATTGGCGTATTTCTTCTAGAGTCTTAGGCCTGCCGCGCTTGTTAACCTTTTTGGTTCTGTTTTTCGTTTATATTTTCGGACCCAAAGAAGAAAAGTTTCATATTTTACGATAGAAATTATATTCCTGATATTTTTCCCGAGAGGAATGGCGAATTTTAAGAGCTTTCTTTTTTCGACAGCAGTTGGGCGTATACATTTGCTTACGCGTTTACGCAGTATTTCGTTCTCAACCCTCAGGTATTCTATTTGCTGATTTAAATTTTCCTGTGTCATTTTACCCAGCAAAGATAGGAGTTCGCTAAACACATTCTTTTGTGTGAATTTCCAGCAGTTTTGCATTATAACTCCTGAATTGTTTACAAAATCTTATTGAGCGAAGATGTCTTATAGTACAGTATTATCAGAACGGTTAGTGGAAAATAGTTTGTTTAGATGGGCAAGTATATTTTTTGTATAGTGTTTAAAAACGCTGGACATGATATCCCTAATGCTATATACTTGTTTATAACTGTAGATGAATAGGGAGTATTTACCATGGGTAAAAAAGAAGCTGAACTCATTGATTTTCTGAGAAGAAGAGGAGGGCTTGCAAGCTATGCAGAAATTAGCAAAGCTGGCTTTAATAAAGCTCTTCTTAAAACCAGTCTAAAGTTTAATCGCATTAGTCGGCTTGACAGGGGATTATATAAGCTGTCGCAAGGTATAGCAATTTCCAATCCTGATCTTGTCGCGATTTCGATTAAAGTTTCCAAAGGAGCGATTTGTCTTCTTTCTGCTCTCAGCTTTCATGAGGCAACAAATGAAATTCCCAAATATGTTGATGTCGCTATACCGCGGGGAACTCATGCGAACAAAATTAATTACCCGCCAGTAAGATTTTACCGGTTTGATTTTAAAGTGTGGGAAACTGGAATAGAGATTCATGAAATCAGTGGCCATAAAGTTAGGATTTATAGCCTCGCCAAGACAGTTGCTGATTGTTTTAAATTTCGTAATAAAATTGGTACTGACGTCGCGCGAGAAGCGCTTAAAATCGCTGTTACCGAGAAGCATATTAAACCTAAAGAAATCATGCGTTACGCCAAGATCTGTCGTGTTGATAATATTATAAAACCGATGATGGAAACTATATTATGAAAAAAGATATAGCTAACCTGCAGGCATCCGGAATTTTTTTGCGAGTTTGACCTCAAACAGTTTGCATAACTACTTCTGAAGCTGCCGGAGGCAAGGAAAAGGGGAGGATTTAGAAGTCTGTTTTTTGGAAAAGGGATGAGCTTATAGTATTTTGTTTATTATTTACCAAAAATGAGCAAGATGATTTAACTCAAGATGAGAAAAAAGCACTTAAGATTTTATCTAATGTATATGACAAGCTGACAGAAAAGGAAATTGAAAAAATAATCAATAGAAAAACGCTTGCGGAGGTTGAATATGTTAAGAAAACGTAGTAATAACTCAAAAGTTTTAAATATGGTCGAGGAAGAGCTTCATGCAATAAATGAAGTGAAAGATGTTTCTATGAGTATTAGAGAATTTAATAAAATTAAATATCTCCCCCCAAAGCATTATTCAAGAGTTGATGTAGTTAGGCTTCGGTTGAAGCTTCATATTAGTCAGGCAGTATTTGCTCATCTATTAAATGCTAGCGAAAGTACTGTTAGAAAATGGGAGATTGGTGCTAAGGAACCTGGAGGTGCTAATTCTAGGCTTCTACAGATTGTTGAAAAAAAAGGACTCGAAGTTTTGGCGGTTTAATTAGTGAATATTAATCAGATTGATAAGAAAATGAAAGGAGGATGGCTCTAAGAAACACTGGAAATTGATGGAGTTTTAGGGTTCATAACCTTGAGGTCGGCCGTTCAAATCGGTTCCCCGCAACCAGTTTAAACACGAAGGGAGCCAACAAGTTCCAAAGTTGGCTCCTTTTTTGTTGCTTTGCTATTAATGGGAAAACCTTGTAATTTTGTTAGATGGGCTTATAATAACATAAAAGAAATGGGTCCGGGGTTTGATTTGTGAGAAGGAACCTCGGAGGAGAAATTTATTGATGGTCGGGCCGCCATCTTGCGTAATAACGCGAGATGGCGTTTTTATTTGTAGGGGATGGTTATAAAAAAAATACTTTTATTTATTTTGCCGATACTCATTATCGTTGCGGTCGTCTTTACCGTTTACGGTGTTGTTCAGGTGCGCCTTGAAGAAGAGAGGCTGCAGGATGATCTTCAAAGAAAAGCCAAATCAGTAGCCGAGAGCATTGAAGTCACAGCCAGCTATATTTTTAGTAATAACGATCTAAGATCTGCGCAGCGGCTTGTAGAGAGTTTTCAGAAGAGAGAGCGGCTGCAAGGTTGTGTTCTTTACGACAAAGACGGCCAGGTTCTGGCTATAACGGAAAGAATCGCCGACTGGAAACAAAAAGATAAGCCCTACCTTCAAGATATCATAATTACAAAAATTCCTCGCGGCTTAGTAGAGCAATTTAAAGAATATTCGTTTTATAGTTATATCTTGCCTGTTTTAGGTGAAGAAGATAACGTCTTAGGCCTTGTGGAAGTTGCTTATGATACCTCCTATATGTTTACGCAAATTGCCGGATCATGGAGGCGCATCAGCTTTACACTCATTATCTTGATATTTTCCATTGCTTTAATAGCGGGTTTGATCCAGTGGCGGATGTTCATTTTGCCTGTTAAGCGTTTGACGGACTGGTTCCATCATTTTCAAAGAGGCGAGACGGATGTTAAGCACCCGATAAAAGAAAAGGGAGATATCGGCAAACTTGCCAGCGAAGTTGAACAGGTTGCGTTAAGCCTTCGTGTGGCGCGCAGGAGCCTTTCTAATGACGCGGAGGCGAGATTGCAGAAAGAGGATATCTGGACACAGGCGAAATTGAAAGATCTTGTTCACGCAAAGCTCGGAGACAGCGCGTTTTTCGTTGTTTCCAATAGAGAGCCTTACATGCACGTATTTGATGAAGCGACCGGTACAATAAAGTGTATACGCCCGGCAAGCGGAGTTGTTACAGCAATACACCCAATTCTTAGCGCTTGCGGAGGGACATGGGTAGCGCATGGCGCTGGAAACGCGGATAAAAAATTCGTGAATTCCAAAGATAAATTGGGTATTCCACCCGAGGATAATGGCTATATCTTAAAAAGGGTCTGGCTTTCCAAAGAAGAGGAAGACGGATATTATTATGGATTTTCAAACGAAGGCCTTTGGCCTTTATGCCATAATACACATACCAGGCCTATTTTTCGGGAAAATGATTGGCAGATGTATAAGAAAGTTAACCAAAAGTTCTGTGATAGCCTTATTGAAGAACTTCCTGCAAAGAGCCCGGTTGTTTTTATTCAGGATTATCATTTTACTCTTTTGGGAAAAATGATCAAAGAAAAAAGGCCGGATGCTATTGTAGCTCTTTTTTGGCATATTCCGTGGCCTAATCCGGAGGCATTTTCTATCTGCCCTTATAGAAAAGATATTTTAGAAGGTATGCTAGGTTGTGACCTGATAGGGTTTCATATACAGAATCATTGTAATAATTTTCTTGATACGGCTAATAGGTTGCTTGAATCACGTGTTGATACAGAAAAATTCAGCGTGTCGCGCTTAGGCAGGGAAACATTCATTCGGGCTTTTCCGATCAGCATAGATGGGCATTTGGATTCCTATAAGCCCGAGGCAGATGTTAAAAAAGCTATAGAAATTATCCGCAAGGAATTTGACTTAGAGGATAAGATCATAGCAGTAGGCGTAGACCGTATTGACTATACGAAAGGGATCGTTGAACGTATTCTTGCTATTGACAGGTTCCTTGAAAAATATTCTCAGTATAAAAAGAAATTTGTGTTTATTCAAATAGGGGCTCCAAGCAGGATCCATATCAAGCGCTATCATGACCTTATGGGTGAAATTGATGAATTAATTGAGAAAATAAACTGGAAGCATATGGATGGCAACTGGAAGCCGATCGTATATCTTAAAAGATATTTTGCTCCTGAAGAGATAGGGCCATATTATGCTTTAGGCGATATTTGCATAGTGAGTTCTCTTGATGACGGCATGAATCTTGTGGCAAAAGAATATATTGCCGCAAAAAAAGATTTATTAGGTGTTTTAGTTTTGAGTCAGTTTACAGGTGCTTCCAGAGAGTTGACTGATGCCATCTTGGTCAATCCTTATTCTGTTGAAGAATTTGCCGATGCGCTCAAAATTGCTATTGAAATGCCCCAGGAAGAGAAACGCAGGCGTTTGGAAAAAATGCGCCTTGTCATTAAGGAAAACAATGTTTACCGCTGGGCGGGCAACATTATTTCTGAATTGATCGGTTTGAATAAAACCGCGGTTTGAAAAACCGCGTAACGGAGATTGAGTCATGGAATCCGGCTTGTTTGTTCATTGGGACGCTGTCGAAAAGTGGTTAAGACATAAGAATATTTTTCTATTCTTGGATTATGACGGGACGCTGGTTCCCATTGCGCCTAGGCCCGAGGAAGCTATTCTTTCTCAAGATGTGAGAAGTTACCTTAGTCATTTGGCAGGCCTGCCGAACTGCAAGTTGGCTATCGTTAGCGGCAGAGCGTTGTCGGATATCAAGTCTATGGTGGGCTTAGAAGGTATTTATTACGCGGGTAATCATGGC
>MNVR01000008.1:0-11891 GCA_001873995.1 Candidatus Phelpsiimicrobium noxiivivens | reverse complement strand
TCGATCTTAAGAGCGGTGATTTTCAGAAGCAGAAAGATATTTTGAATACCGTTCGGGAAGCACTAGAAAAAAACTTATCCGGGATAAATGGAGCTTTTGTTGAAGATAAGGGTTGGACGCTAAGTTTTCATTATCGTATGGTTGAGTCGGATGACCTCGAGCGGGCCAAGGCCATATTTGAGGATGCTGTTAAAGCGCCCAGGTCGCACGGACAAGTAAAAATTGTCGCGGGGAAGAAAGTTTTGGAAGTCAGGCCCGCTGTTGACTGGGATAAAGGAAACGTGATTGCGTGGCTCCTGGATCGCGTGGAATTTGAGAATAAGGAGGCGCCTATCGGCCCCGTTTATATCGGGGACGACGTCACTGACGAGGATGCGTTCCGATATCTAAAAGGCATTGGTTTGACAATCGGGGTCGGAGAGGAACGCAAAACGAATGTTCAGTATTTATTGAATGATCCCGCGGATGTTTTTGAATTTTTAAAACGATTATTTTTATTGTTATCTGAGGGTTGAATCATGGACGGATCGCGAAAGGCTAAGGAACCATTTAGGTTTTATACCCGTCTTCATCTGACGGAATTGACCGGTCTACACGCTTCGACGCTGGGCGAGTTGCTGGCCTTGGTCAGGGAGGTAAATGGGTCGTGTATTTACCATCACACGCACAGATTTTTACAACAACACCAATATCTTTCTCCTGAGCCCCCAAACGATTTTGCTTTTTGGATAAGAAATGTTTTGGGTGAGGACGAATTGGCGGAGAAAATAGCCAGCATCAACACCGTTCAGTTTTCCACCATCAGAGGGCTTCGGGATAAGATCGCCTTGACTATAGATGAATATCTGAAGAAGCGGCCGGCGGCCTCTAAAAAAGTCGCAGGATGCGGGGAAGAATTCAATTTTATCAAATCCGTAAGTTTTGTTCTTTTTGACAATTACGAGGCTTATGATCTAAGAGAATTCATTGAGGCATTAAAAAAGATACCGGCCGATAGCCTCTATTTCCATATTTTTGAATCTCGGCTGAGGTTAGAAAAAGATAGCAACGATTTTTCAAATTGGCTGGAGAATTCTTTAGGGGAAACAGAACTGGCGGAAAAGATCACCAGGCTTGATCCGTATACCTACACGACTGAAGATCTAAGAAAAGCATTGATCAATATGCTTCAACGGGCCGTTGTTTGAAAAAATATGAAGATCAACGACTATATACCCATAGTTGGTTCTGCCGTTATCGATGACCTAAGGCTTATAGCTGAAAAGCTTAAAGGGAAACGCGTCCAGAATATTAATTCGACGTCTGTGGGCGGCGGTGTCGCTGAGATCTTGACGCGCATGGTTCCTTTGTTAAACGAGCTGGGTGTTGAGGCCAGGTGGGACTTGATCAAGGGCGGAGAGCGATTTTTTCAGGTCACCAAGAAATTCCATAACAGTCTCCACGGCCGCAAAGAAGAGTTGACACGGGAAGATTTTGAGTCGTTTTTGGAGACGAGTCAAAAGAATATTGAGGAGATCGATACGTGCGGCGATATCGTTTATATTCACGATCCTCAGCCTATCGCTTTGATCAAGAAAAAGGCGCATAACAAATGGATTTGGCGCTGTCACGTAGATGTTTCCGATCCGGATCCTGTCGTCTGGAAGTTCCTGATGGATTTCATTAAGGATTATGACGCGGCGGTTTTCTCAGCGCCCAGTTTTTCTCCGATGCTGCCGATTCGTCAATTTTTGATAGCGCCATCTATTGATCCCTTGAGTGCTAAGAATAAGGAATTACCCCAAGAGGTCATTAACAGTGTTTTGGAGAAGTATCATATCATTAATGACAAACCGATCGTCACGCAGATATCGCGTTTTGATCGGCTAAAAGACCCTATCGGCGTGATTGAAGCCTACAAGCTCGTAAAAAAATACATTGATTGTCAGTTGATCTTGGCCGGTGGGGGCGCGACGGATGATCCGGAAGGGGCTGAGGTTCTCGCGGAAGTTCGTCAACTAGCGAAAGAAGACAAGGATATTCATGTGCTTTTGATGCCTCAGAACGATATTGACGTCAACGCGCTTCAGAGGGCGTCCGATGTAATCCTCCAAAAATCCCTTAAAGAAGGGTTTGGTTTGACGGTGGCTGAAGCTCTTTGGAAGGCTAAACCTGTTGTCGCTTCTCACGTTGGGGGCATTCCGCTTCAGATCACGCATAAGTATTCTGGTTTGTTATGTCATTCTGTAGAGGGCGCCGCATTCGCTTTGAAACAATTGCTCAATAGCCCGGAATATGCCAAAAAGTTGGGCGAGAACGGGCGCGAACACATCAGGAATAATTTTTTGATCACACGGCATTTAAGGGATTATATGCTTTTATTTCTTTCTTTATATCATAAAGAAGATGTTGTTTATCTATAGGGGGATCATATGAGGTTGAGCGGTTGGATCTTTATGGCTATTGCCTGGACACTGATATTGAGCCTTGCAACGTTTTGTTTTAGCCGAATATTCAAGAAAGGTCAAGATAAAGGGGGCACGAGATGACGAGTTGGGAGAGTGGATGGCCGGGTTATATTATTATAATGATAGCTTTTTCTTTTTTCGCTTGGATATATTATATGGGGAATCGGCCGGATAAACCTGATAAGAAATAATTCAAAAAATCGGATATTTATTATGACAGAGTGGGTCTGGCAGTGTTTTTTATTCGTGGTTGGTTTTTTTGTTTTGGTCAAAGGCGCTCATTGGCTGGTAGATGGAGGATCATTTTTAGCCAAGGCCTTAGGGGTCTCTGATTTTTTGATAGGATTAACAGTTGTGGCCCTGGGGACATCATTGCCTGAGTTGTTCATTGATATTACCGCCGCAGTTAAAGGCAATACAGGCCTTGTCATAGGAAATATTATCGGAGCTAATGTTGTGAATATTCTCCTCGTTCTTGGAATATCCGCGGTTATTTTTCCTTTGAAGATTCACCATGGTATTGTTTGGAGAGAGATTCCCTTTACTTTTGTTGCTGCTGCTTTAGTGCTGTTGTTGGGCAATGATGGCTTGATCGAAGGCGCTGGCTATTCAAGACTTGGCCGGATAGACGGCTTGGTGATGATGAGTTTTTTTGCGATCTATCTGTATTATCTTGTAAGTATTAATAAAGCAATACCGTTGCAACAGGGATCAGGAGGTAAAAAACCGGAGTTTGTAAGATTAATTATTCAGATTGTTGTGGGTTTGCTTGGTTTGTTCTTTGGGGCTCGCTTGATAGTTGGCACTGCAGTATTTATTGCAGGCAAGATGCATATTTCAGAGACAATGATAGGTTTAACTGTGGTTGCGTTGGGCACTACGCTCCCCGAATTGACTGCTTCCATCGTGGCTGCGCTAAAAAAACGTCCGGATCTAGCTTTAGGGAATATAGTCGGCTCAAATATCGTGAATATTTTCCTGATATTAGGCGTTTGTTCGGTTATCAGGCCTTTGCCTTTACGGCCTCAGGATAACTTTGCCATAGCGATCGCGATATTAGCCAGTTTTCTATTGTTTACCAGCGCCTTTGTAGGCAAGCGAGGCGTTATTGATAAATGGATCGGTGTCGCGTTTATTAGTATTTATCTTATTTATGTAGCAATAGTTATTCGTCTTGGTTAGTAGCTGAAGCACTTTTAACATAGATGTCTACCCTCAAAGAGTGGATATATGTCTACTATTTGTGCGGCAATATATTAGAGATAATTGAGCTCAAGAATAGCGGACAAAACGGACCCATCCTTCGGAGGGCAGGCATAAGATCTATCTCTAAAGCGCCAAATTTCTGCATTCAGGGCCGTTTCCATGGAATTAATTCCGACGTTTCATGGAGGAATCACATGGGGACAACCACTTTGAGATAGTCAGGGGTACTTTGAGGTTCGTTCTCCCGCCAAAGAACGGCGGGATAATTCCACCGATTGCCTTGCTTTTTGTCAAATTCGGGTGTATTCTGGAAAAATCATAAGATGGGGCAACGATGATGCAAGACAGTAATAAATGATAATAATTTTAGCCCTCGCAGGATTGTAACCAGCGAGGGTTTTTTATCGTTATATGGAATATAAGTAGCGGCACGTGGATTAATTGTGAGATATCTTAGCTTAATTTTATTTGTTTTCGTTATGGGGGTGACAATGGCTAATGCAGAGGTGTCTACGAACCGTCTTATCAAAGAGAAAAGCCCTTATCTTCTTCAGCACGCCCATAACCCGGTCGATTGGTATCCGTGGGGCGAGGAGGCATTTCAAAAAGCAAAGACAGAAGACAAGCCCATTTTTCTCTCTATCGGGTATTCTACCTGTCATTGGTGTCATGTCATGGAGGAAGAGTCTTATTCAAATCCGGAGATAGCTAATATCCTCAATCAGTATTTTGTCGTTGTCAAAGTCGATCGCGAAGAACGTCCTGACATCGATTCGGTCTATATGAACTCCGTGCAGGCTATGACGGGTTCAGGCGGCTGGCCGCTCAACGTATTTCTTACTTCTGAAAAAAAGCCGTTCTACGGAGGCACTTATTTCCCGCCAGATTATCTTAAAGATATTCTATTAAAAATCGCCGATACCTGGAAAAACAGAAGGAGTGAGGTTACACAATCTGCCACACAGCTTACGGGTATGCTTAATAATCTCGCCGTTGCCTCAGGTGGGAAAAATGCAGTTTCTGAAAAAATATTCGATGCTGCTTTTGCGCCGCTTTCATCTCAATACGATCCTGCCTACGGCGGATTTGGAAGCGCTCCAAAATTTCCAACAGGGCATACTCTTTCCTTTCTTCTGCGTTTCTATTACAAGATGGGCAACAAAAAAGCGCTTGAGATGGTTGAAAATACCTTGGATCATCTGGTTGGTGGAGGCATCTTTGACCATCTGGGAGGAGGGTTTCATCGTTATTCTACGGATCAGCGATGGTTCCTTCCGCATTTTGAAAAGATGCTCTATGACCAGGCGATTCTCGCCAATGTATATCTTGAAGCCTATCAAATAACAAAGAAAGAAGAGTATGCCGAGGTCGCGCGGGCGATTTTTGAATATGTACTTCGGGATATGTCGTATCCTGAAGGCGGTTTTTATTCAGCCGAAGACGCCGATAGCGCGCCCGACGCCCAATATCCCGACAAAAAAGTTGAGGGTGCCTATTACGTATGGACTAAGGATGAGGTTGTTCGCGTCTTAGGGAAAGAAGATGACGAAATATTCAGTTATCGGTATGGCATAAAAGAGGCCGGTAACGTAGATATCGACCCCCGGCATGAATTTAGGAGAAAGAATGTTCTCTCAATAACCCATACCACAAAAGATACTGCCGTGCATTTTAAGAGATCTGAAGGAAGCATAGAAGAAATCCTCGCGCGCTCAAGGCAAAAGCTTTTCCTGGAAAGATCCCGGAGGGTCAGGCCCCGCTTGGATGATAAGATATTGACGGATTGGAATGGGCTTATGATCTCAAGCCTTGCTCTTGGTGGCAAGGTTTTAAATGAGCCTCGGTATGTTATCGCCTCCAAAAAAACCGCTGATTTCATTATTAATAAATTGAAGACAAAAGACGGAAGGCTTTTGCATCGTTTCAGGGATGGTTCTGCTGAAATTTCGGGTTTTTTGGATGATTACGCATTTTTTATAAACGGACTCTTGGATTTATATGAGGCAACGTTTGAAGTTATATATTTAAAAGAAGCCATAGGTTTGGCGCGAAAAATGCCGGAGTTATTCGAGGATAAAACAGCGGGAGGCTTCTTCTTTTCTGCGGTGGATAGCGAAGTAATTTTATCAGGCCGCGTAAAAGAATATCATGACGGAGCTATCCCTTCAGGCAATTCCCTGGTAGCAATGGCTTTGCTAAGATTGTATCGTATCACGCTTGATAAAGATTTTAAAAGGGCCTACGACAATTCTTTGAATTATGTTTCCGGCTCGTTGCGCGGATCTCCTGCGGCGTTTACTCAGATACTTGTCGCTTTATATACCGGCTTAACTCCGGCAAAAGAAATCGTGATCGTATCTAAAGATGCGCATGACCCATTTATTGATGAAGCGGCTTTATTCATTAATCGTAGCTTTTTGCCGGGTAGGATCATATTGTTACGCACAGTTGATAGAGGGGACGATATGGCGACTATCGCGCCCTGGGCAAAGGAATACGATAGTCTTATAGAAGGCAAGACAACAATTTATGTATGCGAGAATCGCACGTGCAATCTTCCCGTGACGGATTTGAAAAACTTGGGAAGAGTGCTTCAAAAAACGAAAACATCGTTAAAAAATACCCCATGATAACCATTGTCGTGCCTATTTATAATGAGGAAAGCATTCTCTCTCAAAATTTGCTTCAATTTCAAGGTTTAGCCAGGCAGGCAGAGCTTATTTTTGTAGATGGTGGAAGCACAGACAGGTCTGTTGAGATTGTCTCAGGGGTTGGTTCTTTGTTGCGGTCAGGCCGACAAGGCCGTTCTCTTCAGATGAATAAGGGCGGGTTTAGCGCAAAAGGAGATATACTTATTTTTATGCACGCAGACACCATGATTCTTCCTGATACATTATCGAAAATCGAAGAAGCAGTAAACAGTAGAGGTTTTGTCGGTGGTTGTTTGACTCAAAGAATAGACAGGGACGCATTTATCTACAGGATTATTGAAACGCAAGGAAATAACAGGGCGCGCAGGCACAAAATTTTTTATGGCGACCAGGGAATATTTGTTAAAAAAGATGTATTTGAAAGGATTGGAGGGTTCCCCGAAGCGCCCATTATGGAGGATGTGCTTTTTACCCAACAATTGCGCAAGATGGGTAAAACCGTTGTTTTGCCGGATAGGATTACAGTTTCTGCCAGGAGGTGGGAAAAGAGAGGCATCATTAAAACCACGCTCCTTTTTAATTTGATTATTCTATTGTTCCGGCTAAAAGTTCCTTTGCATAAAATCAAACTGTTCTATGGAGATATAAGATGAAGGATTCTCTTATCATTTTTGCCAAGGAACCTAAGAAGGGAAAGGTCAAAACCAGGCTGCAGGATTATTTATCTGGAAACTTGTGCGTTCATTTATATAAGGCTTTTTTGAGAGATATACTGGATCTTGCAGATAAAATCGCATGCGAGCATAAAATCTTAGCCTATGATTCGAACGGGGAGAGTCCAAAATATCTTAAGAAAATAGCCCCGCGTTACACCTTCTATGAACAAAAAGGCGGATCTCTCGGGGGGAGGATGTACAGCGCCTTTAGATTCGCAAAAGATGCCGGGGCGTCAAAAATGGTTATTATTGGGTCTGATTCTCCAATGTTACCCGTATCAACTATCAAGAAAGCGTTTAGCTTATTGAACTGCGCTGACATGGTATTGGGCCCCACCATTGATGGCGGATATTACTTGATTGGCCTGAAGTCTCCCTGTACCGGATTATTTAAGGGCATAGCATGGAGTTCGCCAACAGTTCTTAAAGAAACTTTAAAGAACGCTAAGAAGCTTAAGAAGAGGGTCGCATTCTTAGATAAAATGTACGATATTGACGACTTAAAGGATTTGTTTCGGTTAAAAAAAGATTTACGCAAGATTAAGAATAAAAACACTGCTAGATGGACTAATAAATTTATGAATTCTGTAATCCAGCTTACAGACAAAAAAGGCAAAATAGTATAGGATAAGGCTATGGATAAACTATGGTATTTAAAGCGATGCGATATATTTAATGGGTTAAGCAAAGATGATATAGATAAAGTTTCGGCAGTTGCTAATGACAAAACTATCCCCAAGAAAGAGATTATCTATACGCCTGAAGATGAAGGCGGAGTGATGTTTATCCTTAAAAAAGGCAGGGTTAAAGTTTTTAAGCGTTCCGCTGATGGTAAAATGATTACTTTAGCTATTTTAAAAGACGGAGATATTTTTGGTGCCATGTCGGAGATTAACACAGGCGCTTCAGGGGCTTATGCCGAAACTCTGGAGGACTCTTATATATGTTCAATCCGGCAGCAGGATTTTTACAAGCTTGTTCAAGGGACGCCGAAAGTAGCCATGGGGATTATTCGTAAGATAAATCAAAAATTGCAGGATGCCGAAGATCGTATCGCAGATTTAGTCTTTCGCGATGTGCCGGGGCGGATCGCCAGTGTTTTGTTAAAGTTGGCAGAGCGGTTTGGGAAAGACAGCCCCTCAGGGACTCAAATCAGCTTTAAGATCACGCATCAGGAGTTGGCAGATATGGTCGGCACGACCAGGGAAACAGCTACAGTCATCCTTAACGAATTGAAAGAAGATGAGGTGTTGCTAATTGAAGATAAGCACATTACTGTTATCGACGAAAAGGCCTTGAAGGATTGGGCCGGTATGGAATAGAGGGAGCATATTTATTTGTAATGAGAGGTGATCTATGCGTTATGACTATGATGTTGTGGTAATAGGCGGCGGTGCCGCAGGGCTGGTTGCGGCTACGGGCACGGCAGCTTTAGGCGCAAGAACAGCTTTGGTCGAAAAAAGCAAATTGGGCGGGGATTGCACATGGTATGGATGTATCCCCTCAAAAAGCCTTTTAAAATCCGCTCAAGTTTTTTCTTTGACAAAGAGGTTCAAAGAATTCGGGATATCCGCTGGTGTGCAGAATTCGTATGATCCTGTTTTAGTAATGTCCCATGTCAGGGATGTCATAAAAAAAATCAGCACTCATCATTCCGCGGCAGTTTTTGAAAAAAAAGGAATAAAGGTGCTTTTCGAAACTCCGAAATTCCTTGATCATAATACCATTGAATTAAAAGGAAAGAAAATATACGCCAAGCGCTTTATTATCGCCAGTGGTTCGCATCCAATGGTGCCGCCAATTGAGGGGCTAAAAGATATCAATTATTTGACTAATGAGAATGTGTTTGATCTGGAAGTTTTGCCTAAATCTTTAGCTGTATTAGGGGGCGGGCCTATAGGGATGGAGCTTTCCTTAGCCTTTGCGCGCCTGGGCGTGGAAGTCTCGATTATTGAGATGTTTGACCGGCTCATGGTCAGGGAAGACAAAGAAGTTGCCGATGTTTTAATTGATGAATTTAAAGCTGAAGGGATCAAGATATACACTGGAAAAAAGGCAGTGCGGTTCTCAAAAGATGGCGGAATGGTTTCCATAACGCTTGAAGATAAAGATAAGAAACAATCCGCAGTTAAGGCCGAAAAAATCCTTGTCGCGGTAGGAAGAGTAGCTAATGTGCAGGGGCTTGATTTGGAAAAAGCCGGAGTTAAGTATTCAAATAAAGGGGTAGAAGTTGACGCGACATTGAGAACTTCCACCAAGAACATATATGCGTGCGGCGACGTATCCGGGCCGTATCAGTTCAGCCATATGGCGGAGTATCAAGCGGTCATTGCTGTAGGTAATGCCCTCTTACCTTTTAAGCGAAAAGTAGATTATAGCGTTGTCCCTTGGTGCACGTTTACAGATCCGGAGGTAGCCCGGGTTGGCTTAACCGAGGATGAAGCGAGGGCCAAGTACAAAGAGATAAAAGTTTACCGTTCTCTCTACAGCGGTAACGACCGGGCGGTTACAGATTTAGAGGAGAAGGGATTAGCAAAAGTAATCATCGATAAAAAAGGCTATATACTCGGAGCGCATATAGTAGGAGCCAGTGCGGGGGAGATTATCCATGAGTATGTTCTGGCCAAGGCCTCAAAACTGAAAATCGGGAATCTTAGCTCAGCAATTCATATTTATCCGACCCTTGCGCAAGTAGTGAAACGGTCAGCCGATCAGTATTATATTGAAATGATGAATACCGGATGGCTTAAGTGGCTTTTCAGGCTGATGTTAAAATTTTTACGATAGGAGTTGTTATGGGGAAAAGCTATAGAGGGATAGTCATAAAGCTGTTTATTGGGATATTGCTTATTGCGGGCGTGTGGTGGTTGGTAAAGTGTCAGTGCGTAAGCTTGAGATCCCTGGCGCCAGTTGCGCTGCGCGATTTTATCCAATCTTTCGGCAAGCTTGCTGTTTTGGCGTATATCATTGCTTACGCGTTGAATACAGTTTCTATTATGCCGCCTATTGCGGCGCTTTCGTTGACTGCCGGGCTGGCTTTCGGAGCTGTGTGGGGCGCGCTCTACTTAATGATGGGCGCGATGATCGGGACAACAGCCACGTTTCTGATATCTCGGTATTTTGGCAGGGGCCTTATAGAGAAAATGCTGAAAGGTAAGTTTAAGGATTTGGACGTTAAGCTCGCAAATAACGGTTTTATGACTATTTTGTTCTTCCGCGTTATTCCGCTGGTGCCTTACGAAGTCCTGAATTACGCTGGAGGGCTATCCCGAATTAAATTCAAAGATTATTTTTTTGCGACATTTTTGGGATTGATCCCAGGTGTTATTGTTTCGGCTTTTTTTGGTGGAAGTCTTGGCGAAATAAAGAGCTTTAAAGATATCTTTGCGCCTAAATTCCTTATCGCTATTGGATTGATGATCGGCATCGTTGCGGTCCCTGCCATATATCAGATAGCGCGAAGGCGTATCAAGAAGGGCAGGCGGCCATGATTCCAAAGTTCGTCCGCAGGAGTCTCATGATATTGTCAGGGTTGTTGTGTCCGTTGTGTTTCCTGCAGGCCTACGCAGCCGGAAGTTTTGATTATAGTAGTTATGATTCTTTACTTAAAAAATACGTCTCAGGCGGGAAGGTCGATTATCTGAAATGGAAGAAGGAGGACCTGGGAATTTTTGACCAGTATATTAATAGCTTTGCGAAAGCGTCTTTGGTCGATTTGAGTAAAAATGAGCAGAAGGCCTTTTGGATAAATACTTATAATGCGCTTACGATTTATGCCGTGCTTAGGCATATTCCGGCCAACGGATTATTAGCTAAGGTGTTTAGCGTGCAGATGGTTTCGGGTTTCTTTGATAAGATAACGTATACAGTGGCCGGTGAAACGCTCACTTTAAACGATATTGAAACCAAAAAACTCAGAGAAGTATTACGCGATCCGCGCATACATTTTGCGCTTGTGTGCGCTTCCCGCAGCTGCCCTGAGATCCAGAACACTGTTTTTACAGCGCAGGGGCTCGAGGAACGGCTTGATGAGGCGACGAGAGATTTCATTGGGGATGGTTCACGCAACAGGCTGGATCGTAAAAGCGGCGAGCTTCATCTCTCTGAAATCTTTAAATGGTATGATTCCGATTTTATCGCATCCGCAGGGACAGTGATTGATTTCGTTAAAAGATATATGGGAAAGGAGGCGAGCAGGCATCTTTCTTACAACACAGTTAAGATCAAGTATCTTTTTTACGACTGGCTCGTAAATATTAAGAGTTGATAAATAGGAGGAATAGATGAGAAAGTTGATAGTGTTAAACGTATTAGCAATGTTGGTATTTTGCGGGGGAGCTTTTGCAGAACAAAAGACTATTAAGGGGGAGGTCATTGACGTTTCCTGCTATGTGGCTGCTGGCGCCAAGGGGGAAGCGCATAAAGAGTGTGCTATTGCATGCATAAAGGCAGGCCAGCCTGCAGGTATTTTGGAGGAGATCACAGGCAAAGTATATATTGCCGCCAAGGAAGAAGATCATATGAATAATCCCGGGGCCGAACTTTTGCCTTATGTTGCGAAAATGGTTGAGGTTAAAGGTGATGTCAAGGAGCGGGGCGGAGTGGCTATCGTAGATGTTAAGGAAATAAAAGAGCTTGGAAATGCTGTGCCGATGATGGATAAAAAAGGCTCCGGCATGATGGAAGAAAAGAAAGGGTCTGGTAATTAAAGGCATTAGAAGAGTGGATAGATTATTGATTGCGGTTGGCATATTCTTAGCAGTGATATGGATGTCCGTCGCTTTTATTTCTTTTGGGCTACCCGAATCCGTCTGCGCTGTTCTTAAGGCTGCGACCTTTGGATTTTTTGGCGGCGCCATTGATGCTTTGCG
>MNVR01000028.1 GCA_001873995.1 Candidatus Phelpsiimicrobium noxiivivens | reverse complement strand
ACGATAAAAAAAGCCGCGCTTGATATATCTCCTGGAATATTAACCAGGCCAGGTGTTCTAAGAATGCCTTTTTTAACGCACACGCTCTTTCCTCCCATGGTTAAATCTGCATTAAAAAGTTTTAGCATCCGCTCAGTATGGTCCCTTGAAATAATTCGCTCGTTCACACACGTTTTCCCTTTCGCGTAAAGCCCGGCAAGTAGTATAGCTGATTTAACCTGTGCGCTAGATACAACCTGGCTCCAATTTATCGCCTTTAGATCAGAAGGAAAAACTTCCAATGGGAGAAATTCATCTCTACCGTTTCTCTTTGCATGGATATTCGCGCCCATAAGGCGCAAAGGTACGATTACCCTCGCCATCGGCCTCTTCAATAAAGAATGAGCTGCCGTCAGTTTTGTCGCGAAAGGCTGAGCGGCCAAAACACCCAACAGAATCCTGGCACTTGTCCCTGATCCACCCATCCAAAGCGGTGGCTTAGAGGGACGAAGACAACCGTCAGATGAAATAAAAACCTCTTTTTTATTTTTGTTAACTCTCATCTTTACGCCGAGTGCTGACAGCGCGTTCAACGTAATAAAACAATCATCCGAGAACAAAAAATTATTTATACGCGTCTTGCCACGGGCAAGAGCCGCTAAAATAGCAGCCCTATGCGAAATAGATTTGTCTCCGGGAACAACCACTGTTCCGCGTAAACCTTTGGAAAGTTTGATCGTAATCGGTTTCATAATGACTGATTATAACACATAACTTGGGCCACGCAAGCCCCCTGCCCGCAGACGATATTTTTGAATAGGATCCTGGTTTGATTTGCCTGCCGCCACGCAAGTCTACTGTCCGTCAGATGAAGTTTTTTGCCGTCTGCTGCGGTTTGGATTTTAGCTATAACGCTCCACAAAAAATTGTCGCTACAGCCAAAATCCAATTCCCCTGCCTACCGGCAGGCAGGCTTGCAGACTTTTGCCAAAAAACTTCTGACTGTCTGCCAAACAGTAGCCTTACATGGCTCTTTTTAATCATGATGGGTTGTCGTTTCTGTCGTTTTTCGCAGCGACATGTAGATTACTAAACGCTATGGGGTGGGCGACGATGGTCGCCCGAAGACCACCGTAGCGGAGAGGGAACCGTCACGCTTTTGCGTGACAGGAGAACCACGGGAGGGTTCCCCAAAGGGGCTCGGGGGGGGCAAGGGCGATCTCGTTGGCGACCCCAGGGCCTGCGACAGTAACACGCGCTACGAAAGATCTTATAAGCGTTTCCGCCACAAAACTTAGCGTATCCGCCATGATCTGTGGCGGAAAGAAATCGACTAGGAGCGAGAAAAATGACAGAAGCGACAAACGTGCCTAAGATGTTACAAACCAAGGCAGGACACGATAATTTTGATCAGATCTTCAAGCCAGGCATTGCGGCTTTCATTGCTTCGGGGAGCGGCGATGAGAATTTAACGAATTCGCCGCTGGTAGGATGATTAAAACCAAGGTCTTTGGCATGCAACGCCAAACGAGAGAAACTTGTCTTTCTTCCATATACGCTATCGCCTAAAATAGGATGCCCCAGATAATTCAAATGGACCCTAAGTTGATGCGTCCTTCCGGTTTGAGGTAATAATTCAACCGCGCTATATTCCGGATACCTCTTTAATACACGATAGCGTGTCTGAGCCGGCTTTGCCTCATCGGTAAAGCTCACAGACATTTTTTTGCGGTCCATCACATGCCTTTTGATGGGAATATCAATTACGCCCTCATCAAATTCGATCCTACCCGCGGCTAAGGCGATGTAACGGCGCTCAATAGAATGTTTCTTGAACTGTTTGGCCAGCTCCAGGTGGCTATGATTATTTTTCGCGATGACCATGATGCCGGATGTTTCTTTATCCAAACGGTGCACGATGCCCGGCCTCTCCTCACTGACAGAAGAAAGCTCTCGCGTGTGGAATAAGAGCGCGTTTACCAAAGTATGCTCGCGGTTTCCCGCGCCAGGGTGTACTACCAAGCCTGAAGGCTTATCTAAGACTATTATATCCTTGTCTTCAAAGACTATTGCCAGAGGAATGTCTTCTCCCTGGATACTGCTTTGGGCGGCCGCGGGTATCTGCCAATTCAATAGATCGCCTGCCTTAAGCCTGTAGTGAGGCTTGATCTTCTGGCCGTTGGCATTGACTTTCCCCCCAAGGATAAATTCCTTTATCTGTGTCCTGGATAGATCCGGTTCCCTCTCTTTCAAGAAGACATCTGCCCTGACGCCAGCGCATTCAGTTTCTATCAAGCAGCTTTTTTCCTGCATATGGAGCCCCCACGATATTCATTTATGGCGGAATGCCCAAGCGGCTTCGGGCCGCGGAGCGAAAGAATTAGATATAAAACAAGACCGCACAAGAACAGCCCCATACTTATCCATTGGAAAATACTTAAATTGAAATAAAAAGGCCGAACGTCGTTTCGCGCGTATTCCATAAGGAATCTCTGCAATGACGCGAGCATAATATAATATGAGAATATCAAGCCTTCTCTTGCCACCCTAACGCTCCTTAGAATGAGAAAAACGATAAGCAGCGTCAGGCAATCAAGCAACTGCGACGGAAAAAGAGTGGCGTGATGCACGGGAAAATATATACCCCACTTAGACTCCATTCCATAGCAACAGCCATTAAAAAAACAACCTATGCGGCCTATGGCCTGCCCTAATATTATATAGGGCGCGAAAAGGTCAAGCGTTGAAAAAAGAGGCATTTTTTTTGATCGTATAAACACTACCCCGAACACGACGGCCCCTATTAACCCTCCAAACCACACAAGGCCGCCATGCTGAAGCATCGCGATCTCAAAAAGATTGGCCCTAAATTCACCCCAATTCAAAAATACATAGAACAGGCGCGCAGATATGATACCCGAAATAAGTAAAAAAATACAAAGGTCATATATCGTATTTTCATTTAGTTTCCTTTGCCTGGCCTCTTTCATCAATAAGAACGAAGAAACTAAAAAAGCCAGAGCAACGAAAACACCGTATGAATAAACCGTGAAAAAAGGACATTTGAATAAAATAGGCAGCATTAAGAGATCCTTATGGTTAATAGGGTATAGTAAATAGTAAGGCCTATAAACTATAAACTATAACCCCTTTTTTCTAAACATCTTATAGGCTATTAAGATACCACCAACGGTGATCGCGCTATCAGCAATGTTAAACACCGGCCATACGCGAAAATCTAAAAAATCCACTACGTAAGAAAATCTTATACGGTCTATAACGTTGCCACAGGCGCCTCCAAAAACAAGCGCGAGTGAAAACCGAACCAACCTATCGCTATTGTCAAGATCAAAAACTTTTTTAAAGATGCTTTTATTATTTAATAGGTAGGTGATCGCCGCAAGGCAGAGAAAAGTGGCCGCTATGAAAAAAAAGGAGCCGCCTTTCAAGATGCTAAAGGCAGCGCCTTTATTGTGAGCGAGGGTGAGATGAAAAACTCCATTTATAACAGGCAATGATCGCCCAAGCGCCAAAAAACATTCAGCAGCATATTTCGTCCATTGATCCAATATCAAAATAAAAACGGAAATGAACAGGAAAGATAGCATGGGGAATTAAACTACTTCTTTTCTTCGTTTTGCTTGCACTTCAGACAAAGCGTGGCGTGGGGGACGGCTTTCAACCGAACCATCGAAATGGGCTTCTTGCATAATTCACAAGACCCAAACTTTCCTTCCTGAAGCTTTTGAAGCGCGTGATTGATCTCAGAAAGGACGCCCCTCTCCTTGGAAGCAAGCCCTAAAGAAAATTCACGGTCGTAATTATCAGTTGCCATATCCGCCATATGGAAGGTATAACCAGAAATATCGCCAGAGGCATCCTTCTGGGATTTCTTCAGCGTATCCTCGGATATCTGGCTGATATCCCCCATAAGCTCTTCTCTCTTCTCAAGAAGAAGCTTTTTATATAACCCGGATGTTTTCCTGCTAAGTTTTTTAGATCTCAATTTTGATCCCCTTCTCCTAAAAACTGATTGATTATATATTGGAATAAAAAATTAAGCAACAATTATTTATCCATTAATGGCTTGCGCGCAACGGCCGCATATTTCGGGATGATCTTTAATGAGGCCCACGTTCGGGCTATAGTTCCAGCATCGGCTGCATTTCTTTCCATCCGCGGCCAAAACAGCTACTTCAACAGCTTCCTGAGATCTCTCAATTTTTACAACCTCTGCCTGAGAAACAATAAAAATAAAAGGCAGCTCCGACGCAAAACGCAAAAAGATCTTATAGATGGCCTCATCTTTTATGCCCAGTATAGCCTTGGCCTCTAAAGAACTTCCGATCTCGCCCTTAGCCCTTTTTTCCTCAAGCGCTTTTAATATCAAAGGCCGCAAGCTCAACACCTGGCCGATATCAGAAACATCCGATCCGCTTACCTCAAGATCGCGGCGCATCTTAGGCCAAGATGACAAAATAACGCTCTCGCAAGGATCATCTTTGCCCTTTGCCATAAATTTATATATTTCGTCAGCTGTGAACGGACAGACAGGCGCGAGCAATTTTGCCAGGGCGCTGACGATCTCATAAAGGCAAGTTTGAGCCGAACGCCTTAAAATGGATCTTTTACCTGCTGTATAAAGCCTATCCTTAAGAATATCCAGGTATAGAGACGACATCTCCTCGTTACAAAAAGTAAAAAGCCTTTGGAAAACGTGGTAAAATTTGTATGTTTCATACCCTTGCGTAACATCCTCTATAAGCTTAGATAACCTAAACATTGCCCAGCGGTCTATTTCAGGCATCTCTTCACGCCTTACTCCATCTGCTGCTGGATCAAACTCACATAAATTACCCAAAAGAAAACGCGCCGTATTTCTGATCTTGCGATAAGCATCAGCGGTAAATGCAAGGATCTCTTTTGATATCCTTACGTCCTCGTTATAATCACTGGATAATACCCAAAGCCTTAAAATATCCGCGCCGTAATCTTTAATGATCTCCTGCGGGGCTATAACATTACCTAAAGATTTAGACATCTTTCGGCCTTGCGAGTCCACCACAAAACCATGAGTAAGAACCGAGATATAAGGCGGCCTATTATCAATGACCATGGAAAGTATTAAAGATGCCTGAAACCATCCGCGGTGCTGATCCGAACCCTCAAGATACAGGTCTGCCGGAAGCTTTAAATCTTTGTTTCCTTTTAAAACAGCCTGGTGGCTAACCCCAGAATCAAACCACACGTCTAAGATGTCCGTAGATCTTTCAAAATCAATACAACCGCACTCGCACTTCATGCCAATTGGCAAAAAATCCTTAATATCATCCGTAAACCAGGCGTCAGTACCTTCTGTCAGAACGCGCTTGGCTAAATTTCTTATGACCCTGACATCCAATATCTGGTGTTGGCACTTCTTACATATGACCGCGGGTATCGGAACACCCCAATACCTCTGGCGGGAAATGCACCAATCAGGCCTATTTTCTACCATTGAAGATATGCGCTCCTCGCCAGAAGGAGGTATCCATTTGATATCATTCTTTATAATCTTTAATAGCCTGTTCCTTAGATCATTTTCGTCTATCTTTAAAAACCACTGTTGAGTAGCGCGAAAGATGACCGGGCTCTTGCATCGCCAGCAATGCGGATAAGTATGCTCAAACTTAGACGCGAGCCTTAAAACACCCAGGCTATTAAGCTTATTGATAATATTCTCATTTGCCTTTATGACATGCTGGCCGCTAAACTCGCCTACGCTTTGATCGAACCTGCCCTTTTCATCAACCGGCATAATGACTTCTAATCCATACTTTGCGCCGGTCATAAAATCTTCCTGCCCGTGGCCCGGAGCAGTGTGCACGCATCCTGTCCCATCTTCTTTGGAAACATAATCTGCGAGTACGACCTTACCCTCTCTTAAACCGAATGGGTGGCAATAAACAAGGCCTTCCAGATCAGAGCCTTTGACTTGTAAAACTATCTTATACTCATCAAACCCAAGTTTCTTACGTAATGAAATATTAAAGAGGCTTTTACCAATGATAAAGCTGCCGCCTTTATGCGATACCACGATATATTCCAAGCTGGGATGAACCGCGACAGCTACATTAGCCAACAAAGTCCAGGGTGTTGTTGTCCATATAATAATAAACAACTTTCCTCCCAAAGGCAAGCCGATCTGCTTAGACTTTGCGTCGCTTTTAATTTCAAAATTAACGAATACTGAATCAGACTCATGAGGCGCGTACTCAACCTCAGCCTCTGCAAGCGCTGTTTCGCATCTATAGCACCAATTAACTGGCTTTAAACCGCGATACACGAAACCTTTTTCAACAAGGCTGGCAAAAGAGACAAGTATGGCCTCTTCATAGCTCTTATCCAACGTTAAATATGGATGATCCCAGTCACCAATCAACCCTAGCCTTTTAAATTCCTCTTTCTGAATATCCACATATTTCATCGCGTAATCCGCGGCGAGCTTACGGAACGTGACGCGGCCTATCTGATCCTTAGTTTTTTTTAAATCTTTAAAAAGCTGATGCTCTACGGGCAGCCCGTGACAATCCCACCCGGGTATATACGGCGCATCAAATCCACGCATAGTCTTGTAACGCACGATAATGTCTTTTAAGATCTTATTTAGCGCGTGGCCTATATGGATACGGCCATTGGCGTATGGAGGCCCATCGTGCAGGATGAACAAATCCCTGCCATGAGCGAAGCTGCGCAGCTTTTGATAAAGCCCTGTCTTCTGCCACAGCCCCAACATCTCGGGTTCCCGAAGGTTTAGGTTCGCCTTCATGGAAAAATCCGTCTTGGGTAAATTAAGCGTATGTTTATATTCCATATTCGCCTACGTATTTTCCTATGAGCGGCGCCAGGCCTCTCTTCAGTTTGGCTGATATATCTGCCTTTCGCGTGACAATAGCATACTTTAACGATTCTGAGCAGGAGCACGTTTTCTTCTCTGATATCTTCGCGACGCACTCACGCAGAAGAAGCTTAGCATTATCCGCGTTTTTAGCGAGGTTACCTAGGATCATCTCGACCGTCACGGCCTCATGAGACTCGTGCCAGCAATCATAATCTGTTACGGCGGCTATAGTCGCAAAACACATTTCTGCCTCTCTGGCTAATCTTGCCTCAGCCATATTCGTCATACCGATTATAGACGCGCCCCATGACCTGTAAAGATTAGACTCTGCCCTTGTTGAAAAAGCAGGCCCCTCCATATTAAGGTAAGCGCCTCCTAAATGAATGCTTAAATTAAGGCCGCGCGCCGTGTCATATATTGATCTCACTAATTCTGAACAGACAGGATCAGCCATTCCAACATGTGCCACAATACCACCTTTGAAAAATGTCATATCTCTGGCGCTGTTCGTCCTATCCACAAACTGGTCAGGCAATACAAAATCCATGGGTTTCAATTCTTCTTTAAGCGAACCACACGCGGACACTGATATCAGGCGTTCCACGCCTAATTTTTTCATACCAAAAATATTAGCCCGGTAATTTATCTCAGAAGGGCACTTCGTATGTTTCGAACCATGGCGCGGCAGAAATACAACGGATACTCCGTTAAGCTCACCGATCCTATAAACATCCGAAGGCTCGCCAAACGGGGTCTTAACCTTGGCCTCTTTTAAATTTTTTATACCCTCAATTTTATAAACGCCGCTTCCGCCTATAATGCCGATCTTGGCCATGTCTAACTCCTTTTCGCCAGCTCTTGAGCCCGCTTGCACGCGGCTTTAATAGCACCTGATAAAGCCTCTTCGGTCTTGCCCTTCTCTTCCAAGATCCTCATTCCCGCCTCAGTCGTACCGCCTTTTGAAGAAACGCGTTTGATCAGAATATCAGCGTCAAAATTGACCTTTAACATCTGCCGCGTCCCTAAAACAGTCTGTTTTGCTAAAATTTCAGCTGTTAAAGCTTCGATCCCCAAAGAAACAGCCTCTTTTATAAAAACGCGTTCAAGCGCTTCTTCACCTAAGTCTTTAAGCAGATAAGCCACAAAAGCAGGCCCGCTGCCGGAAACAGCTGTTACCGCGTCCATCTGAGGCTCTTTAACGAACACTACATCGCCCACAGCCTTAAAAATAGCCTCAGCCAACTTCAGGTCATCTTGGACAACCTTAGGGTTAGCGCTTAACGCCGTCACGCTCCTGCCTATAAGGGCGTTAAGATTAGGCATGGCCCTAACTATGGCGGAATTATCACCTACAATAGACTCAATATACTCAAGCGTTACGCCCGCGGCGATAGAAATGATCAACTTACCTGAGATCCCGGCCAACTGAGCCAAAACGCTCTCTATGTCCTGCGGCTTTACAGCAATAATGATACAATCACTACGCGAAGCAAGCGACGACACACTATCAAAAACGCGAAGGTTAAAACCTTTTGCCAGGCTATGCTCTTTTTCCTTGTCCTTATCAAATACAAAAAGCGTAAGATCGACACCCATCTTAATCAGATTATCAACAAGGGCTGAGCCCATATTGCCGCAACCAATAATACCTATAGCTTTACGCCTGATCATATTTTAGGCCTTTCGCTGAATATGCCGCGTCCGATGCGCACCATATTAGCGCCTTCCTGAACCGCGGCTTCAAAATCATCAGTCATGCCCATTGATAAGATCGGACGACAGACGACAGACGACGGACGACAGACGAAAAGATCAGAAGAAAGATCTCTTAATTTACGAAAATAGGGGCGCGCTTTTTCAGGAGTATCAACGATCGGGGCAATGGTCATTAAACCTTTTACTTTGATATTCTTAAAAATTGATATTTCTTTGACTGCTTCACTTACTTCTTCCGGCGCAAAACCGTATTTAGTAACTTCAGCTGAAGTTTTTACCTCAATGAGCGCGTCCTGCACCTTGTTCATCTTCCCTGCTTCTTTATTTATTTCAAAAGCTACTTTTAGGCTGTCAACAGAATGAATAAGATCAAATATGCGCACAGCGTCTTTGACCTTATTCGTCTGTAAATGGCCGATCATATGCCACTTCAAGACAACACCCTTATCGCTGGCATATGCACAAACAGGGTCGTATTTCAAAATGGCTTCCTGGATCCTATTCTCCGCGATATGCATTACTCCGCAGTCAATAGCCTCATAGATAAAAAGCAGCGGAACACTTTTTGTTACGGCGACTAAGGTCACGCTTAAAGACGATGCCCCGGCGAGAGTTGTAACAGCCTCTATTCTTTTAAGACAAAATGCCAGGTTCTCTCTAACCATTGGGGTAACTTAACACAAAAGCTTTTGGGTGTCAACGAAGCAATACTGCAGGCTAAAGCCCGATCTTTTGCAGAAAATTAAATAAATAACCGGTAAAAATGATCGCCACAGTAGTGACCGCGAAAAATATAGCGATCAATTTTAAATGCATGGCCCTTCTTAACATGATCGCCTCGGGCAGGCTTAATGCCGCGACTGCCATCATAAAAGAAAGCGCCGTGCCAAGCGGAAAACCCTTCTGGAACAAAACCATGGCAACCGGCACAATAGCAGCGCAGCTTCCATACATCGGAACACCTATGATCGTGGCTATAGGCACTGAAAAAATACCTGCCTTGCCTATAATTCCTTCAACCATCCCTTGTGGAACATAGTTGTGGATAGCCGCGCCCACGCCCACCCCTATAAGCACCCAAACCCAAATTTTTCTTGTGATCGAAGCCGATTCACTCCAACCAAATTTCACGCGTTGGGCAAATGACGTATACAATATTTCTTCATTACTGCCTGTTATTTTTTCACCTAGATCCATTACAAGATATTTATCCAGATACATCCTTCCTAAAATTAAACCGGATACGATCCCAATAACCATTCCGCTCAATACATAAAGCGTGGTGATCTTCCATCCAAAAAATACAAGCATAAGTATCACAAGATACTCATTGATCAAAGGAGAGGTGATCAAAAATGAAAATGTAACTCCCAGGGGGATCCCTGCTTCCAGAAAACCAAAAAATATCGGGATGGAAGAACAAGAGCAAAAAGGCGTGACCGCGCCAAAAAGAGCAGAGTAGAAATTACCGACTATACCCCTCTTTCCCATCCATTGCTTAATTATACGTTGGGGCAAAAATGTCCTTACAACCCCGATAGCAAATATCAAAATAAACAAAAGCAACAATATCTTTATGGAATCATAAATAAAAAAATCCAATGCCTGGGCCCACTTTGCACCTGGGTCAAATTTCAGCGCAGAATAAATAAACCCATCTACTATTAGCTGCAGCATGACTTACCCTTGCCCTTATCAGCGCCACCACAACACTTGATCTCTTTTGCCTTCTTCTCAAATTGTTTATCTAATTTGTCTAACATCCTTGAAAAAAAACCCTTCTTATCTTTCCTGCCGCCTGTTTTATCTGCCACTTGTTACCTCCTTTTAATTTTACAGCAACCGCCCTCTATTTTTATAACCTTAATATTCACCAAACCGTCTGCTATTTTTTTTCTTGCCGATGCCACAATACGCGAAAATGTCGGGCGGGATACATGCATTAATATCGCCGCGTCTATCTGTTTTAACCCCTCAAGATCCGCTAAACGAATAGCTTCAAATTCATCAAGACTGAGGCGCACACCCTGCGGCTTACTAAGTGGTTTACAGCGCGGCTTAAAACACCTTTCGCCGGGTTCACATTTAACCCATCTGATTTTTTTAGGCCTCACACCCGCCCCTTTTTAGTTGTTATGAACATATGTTCATAACTAAGTTTATCATATTACGATATTATGTCAATAAAAAAAGGCAACCTTTTAAAAAAGATCGCCTTAATTACGACGCCATCTTATTAATGGTTCAAGTATCCCCCGATAGAGAACTCCGTCCTCTAACGGGGTAAATACTGAACTGCTAATTTCCCATGTTAGGCATATCAATGGCCATTTTTTTATAATCAGCCGGGATCTCAAATAGAACCTGATCCTGGGGGCCTGTTTGGATATTCTTAAACTCACTTGACCAGCTATTGTCAATAGCCGCGGTCTTCACAGGAAAATGCGACCCCTCAGCTATCCACTGAAAAACCGTCTCCCTCTTGCCAGCCGCCTCAAAAATAACGCGGTACTTAGTTGTAGGGCTGTCATTGACAGTCTCCTTGCCTTCAGCGATACGTTCTATTTCACCGGACATTTTCTCCTGTGTGCTGGCGGCCGCGCGCGCGTTGATCGGCTGTTCCATATATACCTTGTCACTCGGCATAAGTATCCACGTGATCTTCTGATCCAGGCGGCTTATCGTAATAGCCTCCAACATCTCTACTCGCGACTTATCTCCCGAAACATATATCTTTCCTGTAAAAGACCCTTCTGAAGAAACGCTCACCATATCAGCGCTAAAATCCTGCGCGTAACACATATTAGACCATAACGCCATTACTGAAACTAAAACAAAAGCAGCAAACGCTTTAACGCGCATAACCACCTCCATTTTTTTTGAAATGCACAAATATGCGGCCGAAATTTTTGTCGTCTTTTTCAACCCTGTGATAAAGCTGTTTTATCTTCGGCTGAGCCAAAAAACGCAATACGTTCTTTTTCAACTGCCCGCTGCCCTTGCCGGGAATGATCTCTATTAAAGGTATCCCCTTATTCACAGCTTCCTGAATAACCCGGTTAAGCTCAGCATCTATCAGATGCCCTTTGTTGAAAATATCATGCAGATCTAATTTAATCTTGGACAGGTAAAGCCTGCTCTTTCTGAGTTAAAAATAATCCTGGTATAAGTTCGTGACGTAATCAAGGGCTTTAGCGAGCTTGTTCTTTCCTTGAGCCTTGAGCTTTAAAGCGGCGCCTAAATGATAGTCTTTGCGTAAATATAACAATCCAAGCGCTGAGGCATAGGCAGAGGCTTTTGTTGGAGAAATATCGCCGAGGCCTTTGGCAAGGCCCATATTAACAGACAGGCCCAGGTCGTGCTCCATTTTCTCAAGCAGGCCTTCTAACTGGCTCAACCCTCCAATGACAACCACAGGCATAGCAGGCTGTAAACTTATATCCTTGCTTTCAAAAATAACGCCCTTTAACATAGCTATAAACCTGTCTATCTCTGGTTGACAGACACGGCTAAGATCCTGTTTCTTAACAGGTTTGTAAGCGTATTCTATCTTTATCATGACCTCCTCTGTTTCAGGGATATCATGCCCAACTTCAAGGGATGTCTCTTTGATCTTATCCGCTGTCTCAAGCGGGACTGAACAATAATTAGCGATGATCTCTGAAAGATTCTTACCGCCAAAAGACAAAACGCTTACCGACCTGACCACGCCGTCTTTAAAGATCAAAACACTTGTAAGAGCATCACCTATATCAACGAGCACGACGCCTTTTTCTTTTTCCTCATCCGAGAGAACAGCCTCGCTCGCGGCAACTCCTGAAAAAACAACATTGGCCACATCCAGGCCAGCCTGCTCAACCGCCCGCGCGATATTCTCAACATACCCCGTGTTAGCGCAGACTAACAGCATATCAACATCAAACCTCCGGCCGTGAAGGCCTATGGGGTTGAGCGTCATATTATGCCTGTCTATGGAATACCCTTGAGGATATTCATGAAGCAATTGCTCGTCCAATTCCATGCCCAGTGTCCTTGCCTGCGCGTTGAGTTTTTCTATATCGCGGCGCGTGATAGAGCGCGTACCCCGGTCTGAAAGCGCGACTGCCGCCTGGCTATGGCGCGCGTTTATATAATTGCCATTAATACTCAATGCCACGTGGCTTGCTTTCGCGCCCAGGCGAACCTCCATCTTTTTGAAAAGTTGCGACACGGCATCGCTTAAAGATACCAAATCATTAACAACACCTTTGAAAATACCTACGGACTTCTGCGTTTCTATCAAGACTGGGCTCAAAGCCCCGCTGGCATCAGTCGCGGCGGCTGCTAAGGTCATTTTTCTTGAACCTATATCTAATGCATAAAAAATATTTTTATTAATATTTTTCTTCAACTTATCACCTCGTTGTAAACCCCGTTAGAGACAGGCTGCCTTTAGGCGGCCGTAACCAAGCCTTGTTCCGGGAATAAACCTTGTTTCTATCGCTCAATACCATTGTCATGACGCCAGCCTTTAGATCGGTGTCTCTATCGGGTCAAATTTATGGTAACTGAGCTTTTATCTTTTGCTTTCCGCTGTCTTTAGTCAATACAACTGGTTCCTTTGGGCGTAGATCTATATATCTTACGCCAGATAGCTCATCCCCCAAGCTTCGTAAAATAGAAGGAAGCAGCCCGACTTTCTGCTGGATATCATCCCTGCCCACCCGGACCAGAATAGCCTCGCCTAAATAAAATGACAAGTTATTTATATCGCCCGCGTCTATCTTTGTCACTTTGAAAGAGTTTCCCTCTGCCATGCTCGCCGCGATATCAGAGGCCGCTGTTTTAAGGACGCGGGCTAAATAAAGAGGCCGCTCCAAAACGCTTAAAGGATACGCGACGCCGACTTTTATCCGCGGGATCCTGTTTTCTAAGCCCGTGATAACAGGAAAATCAAGAAACTCAAGAGTAGCAAAACTGGATAACGCGACACCTTCCGTATCAAAAACGTAATACAAGTCTCTCTTTAAAACAGCGACCGGCAAACGTTCTTTGGCCTCTATCAATAATCGCGAAGGCAAAACACGCGTGACTACAACACTGTAAAACGTAGGGAAACGCCTTCTTATCCTTTCCGACAATTTACCCGTGTCTACGCGGAATATGTTAGTCCCCAGTATCTCTTCCTTGATAAGGCCAAAATAACGGGCGTCCGCGATACCTTCGATCGTCAGCTCCCTTACTTTAAAATAGTTAGAAGTCGTTATATAATTCTCCACCCCTTTATAAATAGCAAATGAAGAAATGGCGATCGCCAGCAAAGGCATGGCCACTAGTAAAAAAAATGGAGAGACATCCCGGCTTTTTTTATTCCTACTCATATTTTCTCTCTAACAGCTGCCATCTCAACAATCTTCAGGCACAATTGGTCAAAACCAATACCGGCCGCTTTCGCGGCCTTAGGTAAAAGGCTGGTCTCAGTCATACCAGGTATAGTATTCACCTCAAGCACATACACACCTCCACCTTCACTTATGATCATATCCACTCGGGATAAGTGCCTGCAGCCCAAAATCCTATAAGCGGCCACGGCATCCGCTTTAGCTCTTCGCGCCGTAGCTTCATCCAAAAGCGCTGGCACCACATATTCCGTCATGCCTTTTTGGTATTTCGCTTCAAAATCAAAGAATTGTTTCTTGGGTATTATCTCTACTATTGGCAGCGCGTTACCGTCAAGCACTGACACGGTGATCTCCCTGCCCTTGATAAATTCTTCTACCAGCGCTTCATTTCCGAACTTTAAAGCCAGATCCAGGGCTCCTGAAAGAAACGAAGAAGAATTAACAAAAGATATTCCGATGCTGGATCCTTGGGCCGAAGGCTTAACGACCAGCGGATAGCGCAAAAAAAGATCTGCAAAAAAACGCCCAGACCCTCTTCTCCATTGCCTGTGTTTCGCGATGCGCAATCCGGCTTTCCGGAACAATCGGCACGATATGATCTTATCCATAGCCATTCTGCTACACTTTGCCTGAGGCCCGGTATAAGATACGTTCATTTTATCTAAGATACGCTGCAGGCGGCCGTCTTCGCCGAAACCTCCGTGCATAGCGATAAAAACGATATCTACCGAGGAATGGCCAACTGCCGACCTGATCTCTTCTTCAGTCTCGCGCGTGATATCTAAAGCTACCGCATCCAGGCCAGACCTTTGAAGGGCGCTAAAGACCGCGTGCCCCGACTTATAGGAGATATCCCTCTCCGCGGAGAGCCCCCCCATCATTACACCTATTCGTTTTCCTTTAAGAGACAATTTTTACCTCTGATGTTAGTCTAATTTTGAACTGATTATACACTTTTTTCTTTATAATTTCCATGAGCTTTATAACGTCAGCGCTCTTGGCGTCTTTAATATTAATGATAAAATTCGCGTGTTTTTCGCTGACCTGTGCACCGCCTGCCATTAAACCTTTTAAACGGCATTGATCTATCAAAAAGCCTGCCGGATGAATGAGATCAGGATTCCTGAAAAAACTCCCGGCGCTTGGATGCTGCCAATCTTGCGCCATTAACCGTTTTATCAAAATATCTTTTATTCTTTTCTGAACTCTTGCCTTATTATCTGTCCTTAATTTTAAAATTGCGCGAACTATGATATAAGGCCGCAAGCTTGAATTTCTGTATGAAAAATCTATATCTGATCTTTGTAACTTTAAACCGCGCCCGCTTCTATCCAAAACATCCACTTCCGACACAATATCTTTAATTTCCATATAAGTACCCGCGTTCATCGCCAAAGCCCCTCCGACAGTGCCAGGTACGCCTGCCAGGAACTCATAGCCACCGATATTCCTTGAACTTAAGACAGAAAGCAAACGGCCTATTTTGACGCCAGCCCCAACGATCACCTTATCTTTGCGCGCCTCAATTTTAGTAAAATCAGGCGCGCTTAAATGAATAAATATCTTATTGATAAGGCCTTCCTTAACCAGAAGGTTACTACCAGCGCCTATCACAAAGAGAGGCAGCTTAAGAGTATTGTCTTTAAGGAACAGGGCAAGTTCTTTTCTGTCTCTCGGCTCAAACCAATATCGCGCCTCACCACCTATCTTAAAAGTAGTGCGTTCCTTTAAGGGCTCACGCTCTTTGAACCTATTTTTTAAATCTTTTCGTAAACTCATCGCTGACCTTTGTTATATCTCCTGCCCCCAAGAACAAGACCATATCATTCCGGCGTATGTTTTTCCTGAGAAAATCAACTATTTGATCTTTTGCGATATAGTCAACGGGGGTGTTTATCTCCTGCCTTACGCGCTCAGCTAACGCCTGGGCGCTCGCGGACTCAATTGGCTCTTCGCTTGCCGCATACACGTCAGTTATAATAAGGCGGTCGCTTTTTATAAAACTCTTAGCGAACTTATCCATCAAAAGTTTTGTGCGCGTGTACCTGTGAGGCTGAAATACCACGATAAGCCTTGAGCGCGGGCAAACTTTTGCCGCCTCTATGGTCACAGCTATCTCCGAAGGATGATGCGCGTAATCATCAACTATCAGAATATCTCCATCCTCATATTTCACCTGGAAACGCCGCTCAACGCCCTTAAAACCGCTCAAGGCATACTTTATCTTTTCAAAATCCAGGCCTAGCTCAAATCCAAGGGCGATAACGGCCAGGCAATTCAAAATATTATGACGCCCCATCAGCGCCAAAGAAATCTCACCAACATTATGCCCGCCTTTAATACAACTAAATCCAAGGCGGCACTGCGCCAAAAAAATATTTTCAGGATAAAACCCAGCTTCCCGAGAAAAACCGAAGCTTACGCTCCTTACATTGCTTTTCAATACAATATCTTTTAGAGGAGCGTCATCATTATAATAAAAGACACAGCCTCCTTTTTTTGTTTGAGCCACAAAGGCCGAGAAAGAATTCAGGAGATTATCATAAGTCTTGTAGAAATTCATGTGTTCGTGATCAATATTAGTGATAATGGAATACGCAGGCTGATAGCATAAAAACGTGCCATCACTTTCATCGGCCTCCGCGACAAAATAATCACTGCCGCCTAACTTCGCGTTATCTCCTTCTCCACGCAAAATACCTCCGACGGCTATAGTCGGATTTAAACCGACCCCTATAAGTAGTGTAGCGGCCAGAGACGAAGTCGTTGTCTTACCATGAGCGCCCGTGACTGTGATCACCTTCTTATCTTTCATCAGCTCGCTTAAGAATTCAGCCCTTTTCCTTATCGGTACGCCCGTCTTCCTCGCGGCAGTCATTTCAGGATTATCCAGCTGTATTGCGGAGGAATAAACTACCAGGTCCGCGCCTTCTATGCTCTCCGGCCTGTGGCCAATATAAATACGCGCGCCCAGGCTCGCGAGTTTGCGCGTAATAGCAGACTCTTTTATATCGGAGCCAGAAACCTCTTCTCCCTGTTTTAAGACTAAATGCGCTATCCCGCTGACGCCTATACCGCCAATACCTATGAAGTGAATATGTCTTTTTTTCATTTTCGTGTTACATACTGACATGATTTTGACATTTTTTCCGCTCCGGGTCGATTTTTTTACGGCAAAGATCTTTCACAATTTCGACGGCTGTATAACTCGTCCGTCGGCTGTCGCCAGGACGGACTCAAACAATTCGCGTCGCAATGTTTCCACGTTGCGATTCCCGAAATTATTCAAGCTTCTTTGCCTAAAATCGACAGTCGCTCCAAAAACGCCAAAATCATATCACTTCATTTAATGCGTTTGCAATCTTGGTTTAATCGCTGTAATCTTGTTTTCCAGCCGGAGGCTGATCCGTCTTCGGCGGAAATCTGTGTAATCAGAGAACATTGGGTTTTTTAATGCTCTCACAAGATCATTTTGCTTTTACTTTTTAACTTATCTTTCAAAGAGGCTTCCCACAGTTCGCCAAGATCCGATAAACTGCGTATATCAAAATACGCGTAAGCAAGAGCGTCATCCAAAGATCTGCGATCTTTCAATTTCTTGCAGAAGTCATTGAACGCATCTGTCCCGAACTTATCAACAAGATAGCTGATAATGTTAACCGACTCCGCGTAAAAAAGATTAATATCAGCCCTCCCTCTCAAGGCATTCGCATCTATCTGAGTCAATTCTTTAAGTGGGATAAATGACTTATTATCAAGAGCCTCAAGCACGATCTTGTCAGACCCAAAACGCTTGGCCTGCTCAAGATATGAGGCGACACCTTCTTCTAACCAAAGCGGCACATCACCTGCGCCAATAACTTCCCTGAAAATAATATGGCCTAATTCATGCGGCAAGAGAGAATCAAAAAAGCCTGATTCCCTTGGGAATGTCCATATAGTCTTCTGATCGTAAGCCGCGACTCCCGATGACCAGGATGGCTGCTTGGTCTCTTTCAAATACGCCTCCTGGTCAGGATAGACGTAGATCTTAACTCTCTTATCCCACGTCCAATAATCATAGCGCGTGAACCCAAGCTTTATTGTCAGCTCATCATAATACCTCTCACTATAATCTATAATAGTGCCGACAAACTCTGCCGGAACATCTTTATAATATATGATAAAATGGTCGCTCTTTTTTTCCGAAAGGCCTTGCGCGTATACAAAAGAACACACCGTAAGATAGCACGCCAGGGCAATGATCGTTATTTTCATAGTGTCACCAGTTCGCATAATGTAGAATTCTGCGCCGTTAAATAAAGTGACGAAACAATGGACGACATAGCTTTTCTTCTTATCTGATCATCAATAAAAATATCCAAAAGCCCGCTTATCAGTTCAGGGGTCAGCATGCGATCTTCAACCATTATGGCCCCGCCCTTGTCAGCTAAGGCCTTCGCGTTTTCCACTTGATGCGCCCCGGCAAAGGGATACGGTACCAATATTGAAGGCAAGCCAAAACGCATGATCTCTATTACGCATCCCGCGCCTGAACGGCTAACAACCAAGTCCGCTGCCGAATAAGCATATTCCATACCATCAAGAAAATCAAAAACTTTACTCTTTACATTCAAACGGCTATAAGCCTCCTGAACAGCAGGCGCGTTAGCGCGCCCAGCCAGATGAATTACCTGAAGGCGAGATAAATTATTGTTGATCTTAATAGCTTCTATAAAAACCTTGTTGATCCGGTTTGCTCCTTGGCTGCCGCCTACGGCCAAGACCGTGAAAAAACCTGCGTCAAAACCAAAAAATCTCAGCGTTTCATCTTTTGGAACGACGCGAATATTTTTTCTTAAAGGATAACGCACAAGGCATACCTTTTTTCTATATCTTTCAAGGTATTTTTCGGTCCCGGGAAAAGAAATAGCTATTCTATCAACCCAGGCAGCTAAAAATCTATTGGCCCTGCCAGGAACAACGTTCTGTTCATGAAAAAGTGTTTTTTTACCTGTTATTTTTGCCAGTATCAAAAAGGGCACAGAGATGTACCCGCCAAAACCAAAAACGATATCCGGCCGCGAACCGAAGATAAGCTTAAAAGCCGCGATGACGAGCCGAAAAATACCCCGCGCCGACTTATTAACTTTCAAAAAAACAGGATTGAATTCAGAAGGCACCATATCAAAATCCGGAGTAGTCACAAAAATTATTCTCACGCTGCCCTGATGCGTTTCTTTTAGCTCATTGCAAAAACTGATCGCGGGAAACACATGTCCGCAGCTGCCTGAGGCAATTACCATGATCTTACGTATAGACGCAACACCGGCGCAATTTTCGCCACTAAGCGAACACCTGCCCAATCCTTTTAAAGGCCGGGTGCCATTAGCTCCGGGTGCGGCCGCAGAAGGCGGCACACCTGCGCAATTCCGATTAGCGCGGGGTGTCATAGTGTAACCTCTTCGGTCTTTGAAATATTCAATAGCAATCCCACAGCAACCATATGAAATATCAAAGAAGAACCTCCGTAACTGATAAAAGGCAGAGGCAGGCCCTTAGTAGGCAGAGAACCTATTGAAACGCCGATATTAACAACCGCCGAGAAAGCTATAAGGGTCAAAACACCTACGCAGATCAATTTTCCAAAAGGGTCGCGGACGCTATAAACTATCTTAGACATATGCCATATCATAAAAATAAAAAGGAGCACGACTAAACCGGAGCCTAAAAGCCCCAGTTCTTCGCCAATGATGGAAAAAATAAAATCCGTATGCGCCGCTGGCAGATAAAAAAGCTTTTGTTTACCCTGCCCCAATCCGACTCCAAAAAGGCCGCCTGAGCCAAGCGCTATCTGAGACTGAATGATTTGGAAACCACTCCCCCTAGGATCAAGCCACGGATTTAAAAAAGCCAGTATCCTCGCCCTACGGTAAGGAACACTAAAAACAAGAAGATACAAGAATGGTAATGCTGATATAAAAGTCAGGATAATATGCCGCGGCCTTGCGCCTGAAACAAACAACATCATAAATACCAGGACCACAAAAGAAACGGCGGTGCCCAGATCCGGCTGAAGCAAAACAAGTAAAGTCACAAACCCTAAAACAAACATAGGCGGCGCAAAACCGCGCCAAAATTCCTTAAGAAACCGCGCGTTGCGATTAATATAATCAGCTACGTAAATAATAAGGGCTATCTTAACGAACTCCGAAGGCTGATAATTAAAACCAAAAGCATGAAGCCACCTTTTAGCCCCTCCCGACTCTCTGGATATACCCGGGACAAAGACAAGGACCAAAGGCACAATAGTAAATACCAAAAACGGCTTAGCTATCTTACGTAGTTTCTGATAATCAATGGCCATGCTGACGAACATAGCTGCAAAACCAAGGACAAGGTACAGGAAGTGTTTTTTTAAAAGGTTGGCGCTCCTGCCTGTGCTTTGCCACATAGGTATGGAGCTCGCGCTATAGATCATCACAATGCCTATGCCTATAAGGATAAGCATCGTGATAAAAATGGAGATCCTGGTGCTTCGCATTAGTTTTGTATATTGTTTGTATTTCTTCCTTGAAAAATTAGGCCCTTCCTTAATTCGGGATTAGGAAGGCCTATCCTTTCTGGATTAACTCCGCAGCCTGCGAACGGGGTATAAAATTTCAGGCAAGGTTTTGGCTGAAATCTTACGAGCGCTTAGGCAAGGAGCCTAAGGGCCGCTAAGTAAATTTATTTACAAGTTCCTTGAATACGCGGCCGCGATGTTCGTAATCGGTGAACATATCAAAACTTTTGCACATCGGAGAAAAAAGGACCATCTCCCCTGGCCTCGCTCTCTTATAAGCAGCTGTCACAGCTTCATGAAATGTCTCAACGCGGTAAATAGGCACTACTCCATCCCACGCCGCGGCAATACGTTCGCTTGCCTCGCCGACAAGGACGGCCTCGCGCACCTTATCTTTAACAAGAGCTCTGATAGAGGCAAAATCACTGCCCTTATCGCGGCCGCCCGCTATCAAAACCGCCGGCTTACGTATATTCGTTAGCGCCCAAATAGTAGAATCAATATTAGTGGCTTTTGAATCGTTGATAAACTCTATTCCGCCTATGTCGCGGACAAATTCCATTCTGTGTTCAACGCCTTTAAATTTCTTAAAGACCTGCGCGCAAACGGAGCGTTTAATACCTAAGGCCTCAGCCACAGCCAAAACAGCCATCTGATTCTGGTCAAGATCTTTTTCCCACTCCTCTTTGTTAAAAAATTCTACCTTAGGCTTGGCCTCTTCCGCGATCTTACGCAAAGCATTATCCCCATAATTTAAAATAAGGATATCATCTTTTTCCTGATTCATATAAATACGCTTTTTTGCCTCTAAATATTCATCCACATCTCTGTAACGGTCCAGATGGTCAGGCGTCAAATTCAGGATGACGGCGATCTTTGGCTTAAAATCTTTTATGGCCTCAAGCTGAAAAGAACTGACTTCTAAAGAAACAAGGTCATCCCCGCGCATGGAAAGTACGGCCGAAGAGAACGGCGTGCCGATATTACCCAAGACAAATACCTTTTTACCGCATGCCTTTATGACCTCTCCTACGAGTGTTGTGGTAGTTGTCTTACCATTAGTGCCTGTGATGGCTATGACAGGCGCGGGACAAAGAGAAAATGAAAGTTCAATCTCACTTATAACTTCTATATTCGATCCTTTCGCCCATTTTACAGGATCGGCATCGAGGCGCACACCCGGGCTTATGACGATAAGATCTCTGCCTTCAATAAAAGAACGGCTGTGAGCCCCTAACTCAACGCCTATACCCTCAGTCTTCAGTTGTGTGGAAAGCTTCTCTAAAGCAGGAGTATTCTTTTTTTCCGTAATACTGACTGAGGCGCCTGATCTTTTAAGGAGCCTGGCTGCCGCCATGCCGCTGCGCGCGAGGCCCACCACAGTTATCTTTAAATTTTTATACGACTTCATCTTAATTTTAGCGTGGTCAGAGTAAATAACGCGAGAATAGCCGCTACGATCCAAAACCTGACTATGATCTTTGACTCAGGCCATCCCATCATCTGGAAATGATGATGAAGCGGCGCCATCCTAAAGATCCTTTTTTTACGCAGTTTGAACGAACCCACCTGTAATATAACCGAGAACGCCTCAATAACAAATATGCCTCCCACAATTCCAAGCAAGAGTTCCTTTTTTATAAAAATAGCCACAAGCCCTATGGCGCCGCCAAGGGCCAAAGAACCTACATCACCCATAAATACCGAAGCCGGATGACAATTAAACCAGAGAAACCCCAGACAGGCGCCCATCATCGCGGCGCAAAAAACAGTCAATTCACCGACTCCGTCAATATATGGGATAAGCAGATACTGGCTGAACCGCAAATGGCCGCTGACATAACTCATAATACCATATGAAAAAATAGCCATCAAAAGGCATCCGGTTGCCAGGCCGTCAAGGCCATCCGTAAGATTTACCGCGTTAGAAGTACCTACGACGACGAACATAACGAAAAAGATATAAAAAATACCCAATTCAAAAGCTACGTTTTTTAAAAACGGCACATCCAACCGAGTTGAAGTCTCAGGGTCAAGATAAAGAAATGTCCCTATCGCGAGCCCGAGGATTATCTGGCCTAAAAATTTTGCCCTTACGCTTAATCCTTTCGACCTCTTGAATCTTAACTTTATATAATCGTCTGCGAACCCGACCAATCCCAACCAAAATATGGCGATAAGGCTGACCAAAATATATTTGTTAGAAAGGTCAGCCCACAATAACGTAGAAAAAATGATCGCGGAGACCATAAGCAGCCCGCCCATAGTAGGTGTCCCCTGTTTGTGTTGGTGGAGGTCATAAAGCCCCGCCACCTCATCCTTCTTCCTGACATTCTCGCAAATATGCAACTGAGTAAGTTTCCCAATAACCCTGGATCCGAAAATAATGCAGATAAAAAAAGTCGTTATAGCGGCCATGGCAGACCTGAATGTAATGTATTTAAAAATATTAAAACCTGAAAATATATCCCTTAACGGATAAAGAAAATAATAAAACATTTTATACCTCTACAAATTATTTCATTTCTTTCAAAGACACGACAATACGTTCCATCTGCATAGAGCGCGACCCCTTGATCAAAAGCGTATCTCCTTCTTTAATTTTAGACAACAAAAATTCCAAGACAGCTGGGCAATCATCAAAATGAAAGACAGCCATATCGCTCATTCCGCTTTTTTTGGCGCTCTCGGCTGTGCCTTTTGAAAAATGGCCCATTGTAACAAGAATATCAACCTGTTTATTAGAGACATATCTCCCGAAATAAGAGTGGAATTCCTCGGATTTGTTTCCCAACTCCAACATATCACCCATAACGAGAATACGCCGGCCGCTTGTCTCCTGGCGGCACAAAACATCAATAGCATGTTTTAAAGACTGTGGGTTGGAATTATAAGAATCGTCAAAGACCATGCATTTCTTTAATTTTATCTCTTTAAGCCTCATGTCAGGCGGATCAAAAGTCTCTATTTTTTCTTTGATCTCTGAGATATCCAACCCAAAAAGAAGACCGCAGCCTATGGCAGCCAAGGCATTACTGACATTGTGAAGCGCGCTGTGCTTAACTTCCATTATATGATTCCCATTCAAGACAAAAGAGATGCTCGAAGATTTGTAATCTATCTCAGTCGCCCTAAGGTCGCATTCCCTGTTAATGCCGTAAAAAAAGAAGAACCTTGAGCTTACGCGGCTGAGTCTCCCCAAAATAATGTCGGAGCGGTTTAAGAAAGCTATACCCGGAGGTGATAGCCGCTTGATCAATTCCATCTTTTCCTTATATACGCCTCTTAAATTATCTAAAAACTCAAGATGCGCCGGCCCAATATTAGTCAAAACACCCACATTAGGCCCCGCGATCTGAGATAACTTTCCTATTTCTCCGAAACGGTTCGTGCCCATTTCAACAACACATATATCATGCTTAGATCGTATGTTCAAAAGGGTCAAGGGCACTCCGATAAGATTATTCTGAGTGCCGGCGTTCTTTAAAACATTATACTTCTCCGAAAGCACCCATGCTATCATCTCTTTAGTCGTCGTTTTGCCGCTACTTCCTGTCACGGCGATGATGGGTATGACAAACCTCCTGCGATGGAAACCAGCGATAGCGCCCAAGGCTTGCGTAGTATCGCCGACTTTAATATAGGTAATACCCTTCTGGAATGCGGTTACTTTTTTAGCATCAGCGTAGACCACGGCTTTCGCGCCTTTGCCAACGGCCTCTATAATAAAATCATGCCCATCAAAATTCTTGCCAACAATAGCTAAAAAGGCCTGTCCCTCTATTAGCGTGCGCGTATCAATAGAAATCCCAGAAAAACGCGCGCGCTTCAAACCCGCGATTAGGCCGCCGCCTGTCGCGCTTATCAGGTCTTTTGTGCTGAACATAGCTCTCCGGTAAACCCCGTTAGAGAGCTTCGTTCTCTAACGGGGTAAAGATAGGATCTTCAAAACAACAGACTTATCGTCAAAAGCTAAAGTTTTACCTTTAACGATCTGATATGTCTCATGGCCCTTGCCGGCGACTAAAACAAAATCGCCATCGGCTGCCATGACAAGAGCTTTCTGAATAGCTTTAAATCTGTCGGGAATAACTTCAAAATTATTTTTTTCCATACCGGCTATGATCTGTTCAATGATCACTGCCTGATCTTCGTCGCGGGGATTATCGCTTGTTACAAAACAATAGTCAGATAAAGCGCTTACCACGCGCCCCATCTTAGGCCTCTTACCTTTATCTCTATCCCCGCCGCAACCGAATACAGTGATAATCCTGCCATTATGGAGAATCAGGCGCAAAGATTCAAGAACATTCTTAAGAGCATCGTCTGTATGGGCATAATCCACAAAAACACTGAAACCTTTTTTTGTATCTATTCTCTCAAGCCTGCCGGGCACGTAAGAAACAGCTTCTATGCCGTTCTTTATGGAAACAGGGCCTAACCCTTCAGAGACCCCAAAAGCTACCGCGGCCATGATATTATACAGATTGTGCCTGCCGACTAAGGAAGATACAATATTTATTACACCTTGCGGTATCTTAATGATGGCCTGGCTGCCGTTGCGCGAGAGTTCGTGGCGCATAACACACACGTCGGCGTCTGAAGAAAATCCATACGTCAATATTCTCCCATTCAATGACCCCAGAAGGCGTTGCCCAAAAGCCTCATCCTTATTGATAATAAAATTCGTGTCTCTACCAGCGCATTCCGTGAAAAGCTTCTGTTTAGCTAAAAAATAATCCTCCATAGTCTTGTGGTAATCCAGATGGTCCTGCGTCAGATTAGTAAAGATGGCAGATCTAAAAATGATGCCCTTCACCCTTTCCTGGTCAAGGGCGTGAGAAGAGACTTCCAGGGCCACGTAGGTATCGCCTGCTTGGGCCATATCCTTTATTAACCCATGCAATTCCAGCACCCCCGGGGTAGTGTTATTAGTTTTAAGATTTTCTTCCCGGACCTTATTGCCTATCGTGCCTATAAGCCCGCATTTAATATCAGCCGAATTCAAAATACTTTTTATTAAATAAGACACCGTAGTCTTGCCGTTAGTTCCAGTTATTCCAACGCATTTAACACGCTGATAGGGATGGCCGAAGAAAACGTCTGATATTTTACTTAAAGCCTCTTTTGAATCTTTAACTACTATAAAAGGCACGCGTGAACCCTCAGGAGGCTTCAAAGAGATATCTTCCAAAATGACAGCGCTCGCTTTTTTCTTTACCGCATCGTCAATATACCTGTGGCCGTCTTGCATTGGCCCGCGGACAGCTACAAAGACCGTGCCAGGGGCCACATTTCTTGAATCGCAAGAAATACGCCTAACCTCCACATTTATAAATTTAGGCGGCTCACCCGCGATATCCAAAACTTCCATCAATTGTTTAATTTTCACTGGCTTGCCTATATTTTAGCACATCTTCCGCCACAAGCTTAAAAGCCGGCGCCGAAACAACGCCTCCGTAATAATAAGGCCTGGGTTCATCTACGATAACCGCTATTGCTATCTGGGGATCCTCCACAGGCGCGAACCCTATAAAAGATGCCGTGAACTTAGTATGAGAATAAGTCCCGTTAGGATCTATTTTCTGCCCGGTGCCTGTCTTGCCCGCGAATTTAAAAAGCTTGGACTGCGCTAATTTACCCGTGCCTAACTCCACCACATCCGCCAAAATATCGCGCATGGTCTTTGACGTTTCCGGCGTCATTACTTGCCGTAAAGGCTGAGGGTCAAAACTTTTTATCACCTCTTTCTTTTTATCAATTACTGCGCGCACAACGTATGGCTTCATATAAGTGCCTTTGTTTGCTATCGCGGAAATAGCGCAAGCCAGCTGCAGAGTCGTCACACATACTTCCTGGCCTATAGGCACCGCGCCGATAGATGTCTTAGACCATGTTGAAACAGGCTTTAAAACACCCCCTACCTCACCGGGCAAGCCGACGGAAGTAACACTGCCAAATCCAAAAGCCTTCGCGTAGTTATACACAGCCGTACCACCTATCTTTTGGGCTATTTTTGTCGTCCCGATATTGCTGGACTGAATTATTACTTCGCGAAACTCAAGCGATCCATAGGGGTGAACATCATGAAGAGTATGATTAGCAACGCTATATTCTCCATTTTCGCAAAAAATCCTGTCTTGTGGCACAAATTTTCCTTCATTTAGAGCTGCTGTTGCCGTAACGATCTTAAAAACTGAACCAGGCTCAAAAAAATCTGTAACAGCCCTATTGCGCCTGGACTCAAGAGAGTAAGAAGAAGGGTCATTTAAATCAAACGTCGGACGGCTGGCCATAGCAAGAACTTCGCCTGTCTTGACATCCAAAACGACTATGGACGCGCCCTTGGCATTATATTTCTGATAGATCTTATCTATTTCGCGCTCCGCGATATACTGAATGACCTGATCTATCGTCAACACAAGGGAATATCCATCCACAGGAGGCTGCAGGACATCTTGAAGCGCTATATCCCTTCTTCTCGCGTCCCTCAACACAAAGGTCCAGCCAGGCTCACCCTTAAGGTAATTATCATAATGCATCTCCAGGCCATCAAGCCCTGTGTTATCCAATCCGGCAAACCCAATCAATTGACTGGATAATTTTGAATTGGGGTAAGATCGCTTGCTTTCCCTGATAAAACCAAGCCCAGTCAGATCTTGAGCTTTTATCTTTTCCATAGCTTCCCAATCCAGCTTGCGCGCTAACCAGACAAACTGTTTTTTCCTTGAAAGCCTCTCCATTATAAAGTTCTTATCCAGCCCGATAAGCGAATTTAAATACCCAGCCAACGCTTCTTTATTTTTGACCTGAGGCGGTATAGCGTAAAGAGAAAAAGTGGAGACATTTACAGCCATGGGCCTCATATAGCGGTCATAAATAGCCCCTCTGTCAGGAGAAAGCTGAAGATAATAATTATGCTGTTTAGCAGCCAGCTTCAGGAGGGAAGACGAGCGGAAAAACTGTACAAAAATAAGTTGGCCAAAAAAAATAAAAAGTAGCCCCATAAAAAAAATAAGGACTACCGAAAACCTTAAAGATTTGATTTTAAGTCGCACTTACTAAGATTTCGCTAAACTAATATATTATGGCGCTCATTTGACTGTCTTGGCTTCCGCTTGTTTGCTTGCAAAGATGGTTGAAAAAGCCAAGCGTTTGAATAGAACACCGCGGCTTGAAGTCTTAACGGCCGCTGCCTTTATAGGCGCTCTTGCCGATGCAATGCCTTTGTCAACTTTTACCAATTTATATTTTCCAGCCATCTCAAATCCGTTGTTTTTCAAAAATAGGTTCTTGTCAAGGCTTAGCGGCGATTCCAGGCTGGATAAAGTATATTCAAGCGACGTCTTCTTATCCAAGATATTCTCCAGGATCTTTTCGGTAGTTGTGATCTTATAAGCCAACTTGACGATCTCTGTTTGTTGAAAGACATAAAACAGGCACAATACAGTGCCCAAAGCGGTATAAAGAATACAGCGCGACGTCCTCATTTTAATTTTACCCCTTCCAGAATTTCCTTATAAAATTAACTCCGCAGTCTGCGTAGGAAAATTTCCGAAAAAAAATTTCCAAGCGATTAGACAAGGATGCAAGTCGCTGTTTTTTCATTTGAACCTTTCTATGACTCGCATCTTGGCGCTGCGGCTTCTGGGATTATCTGATATCTCTTCCTCCTGCGGCCGCAGTATTTTTTTAAAAAGAAGGCGGTATCGCCCTGTTTTTACCAACTCCCTAAAATTATCTTTGACTATTTTATCTTCCAACGAATGGAACGAGATCACGCATACGCGGCCGCCCTTATTTAGGAATAAGCTGGTTTTCTTAAGCGCCTCGTCTAAAGCGTCCAATTCCCTGTTAACAGCTATCCGCAAGGCTTGAAATGTACGCGTTGCAGGATGGATCCTATGAAATCTTAATTTATAAGGCAGGACGTTCAAGACCAGCTCTACTAATTCTTTAGTAGAAGATATAGGCGCCTTCTCTCTGCGCCTTACTACAGCCCGGGCTATACGGCGAGAAAACCTTTCCTGGCCAAACCGCCAAATAACTGAAGATATCTCTTCCTCTGTCAGATTATTCAAAAGGTCATATGCCGAAATAAAACTATTGCGGTCCATGCGCATATCCAAAGGCCCTTCGCTTCTAATGCCAAACCCGCGCGCCGCGTTATCAAGCTGATATGAAGATATCCCAAGGTCAAAAAGAAAAGCATCAACGCGCCTGATACTTTTCCCCTCAAGAACCTTATCAAAATTCCTGAAATCATCTTGGACAAAAGTGCAGTGTTTTGAAAATTTTTTCAGATTATCTTGAGCCATATTCAAGGATTCAGCATCCTTATCTATACCGATAAATCTACCATGAGGAGTTATCTTCTCTAAGATGCCTGCGGCATGCCCGCCTAACCCAAGTGTCGCGTCAAGGACAACCATTCCATCCTTGAGGTCAAGGAACGACAACACTTCTTTATACATAACCGGCTGATGTTTATATGTTTGCATGGGAAACCCGCCATCAATTTCTAAGGAAGGCTCCAAAAGCTGGCTGGTTTGCCCTCCTGCACCGCTAAAAGCCATAATGTCTGACCACATCGTATTATTAAAAGAATAATTTAAGTATTCTTGATACTGACATAAACCGAGGATTTAATATCACCACGCCCGTTTTGTAACCTAAAAAATCTACTTCTTTAGACCACACCACGCGCCCAAGCAGTTTAAGCGGGCCAAACCCATCTGGTATCTCAAGCGATATCTCAAAAATAGTCCCCGCGGAAAATACTTCTGATGTGGCTAAACCCATGCCTGAACCACTTAGATCTTTGACAAAAGCATTAAATCTTTCGCCGGTGTTGACATTCTTGACCTGTGTTTTAACGTCATAGAGAGGATTACGAAAAAATATCCTGTTGTCTGTTCTTACGATATTGCGGGCTTCCGGTAAGGCCATTGTAGTTTTGATCATAAGATCCTCCCTTAGACCCCTCCCTTATATGATATTGGGAGGGTCTGCCTTTTCTGAGCTATAAGTTTTCTATCAGCTTTTCAGCTGTGTCCTCAAAAGATTCTAGATTGGATCTATAAAACTCCTGCCACTGGTCTTTAGCCCAAACTTCTATTCTGCTGGAAACACCGATTATGACGACATCCCTTTTGATCTGCGCGAAATCTTTCAAATACGGAGGCAGAAGTATCCTGCCCTGTTTATCAGGGATTATTTCAACAGCCCCGGAAAAATAAAGACGGTTGAATTTTCTTGAATCCTGTTTTGTAAAAGACATGGACTTAAACTTCTGCTCCGCGGCCTTCCACTCTTCTTCACTGAACATAAAGAGGCATTTATCCAGGCCGCGCGTTATATAAAACTTCTCCACAAAATTATTCTTGGCCGTCTCCCTTAATTTAGAAGGCAGGATAAGGCGGCCTTTATTGTCTATGGAATGGGCGTATTCACCGTAAAACATGGAACTCCTTTATGTCCTATTTCAGTGACATCCAACGAAACCTTTCAATAGTGCCGCATAAGGGTGAAGTTGGACCAGATGGTCAACAATTCTTTTTACCACTTTACTCCACTTTACTCCACTTGTATCCAAATTATAGGAAAATTACACCACTTTGTCAAGAGAAAATTTGACAAAATTATGGTTTATTAGATGAGGTTATCGCGGAACTGCATTTAGGATCTTTCTTGCGGAAAAGACATCCTGTTTTATAGCTTTGGCAAGTTCGCTCGCGGAAGAAAATTTTCTATCATCCCTTATTTTCTTTATAAACTGTATCTCCATTTTGGAGCCATAAATATTCTTTCTGAAATCAAGTAAAAAAGATTCAACGCCGCGGCGTGGGCCGTCGGCCCTGCCTTCGGCCTCAAACGTCGGCCTTGTCCCTATATAGGTGACACTCTTGAACGCCTTGCCTCTGGAAATACTATAAGTCGCGTAAATACCATCTGGCACAAGGACTTCATGATAAGGCATTATATTCGCCGTAGGATATCCCAATTCAGCACCCAGCCCTTCACCTTTTATAACTTCACCTAAAATAGAAACATGGCGGCCGAGAAAACGCGAAGCTAACGCAAGCCGGCCTTTTCTGACCAACGCGCGAATAATAGTGCTTGAGACTATTTTATTACCTATCTTAAGGTGCTTTAAGACGTGCAGTTTGAAATGGAATTTGTTTGATAACACCTCCAAGAGCCCTTTGCCGCCCTTGGCGCCTTTGCCGAACATAAAATCTTCACCCACATACAGGGAAACCATGCCTATTTTTTTAAGTAAAATACCTCTGATAAAAAATTCTGGCGTCATAGACGCGAATGCCCTGTCAAAATGAACAACATAGCAATAGTCTATGCCGCAAGCGGCTATGATCGATATCTTGTGTTCTAAGGGAGTTAGGTGCGGGATCTTCTTGAGAGGGTCAAAAAGATGCGACGGATGAAAAGAAAAAGTTACTACGGCGCTCTTTATGGATGAACGCTTAGCCTCGTGGGCCACGCGGCGCAATATCATCTGATGGCCAAGATGAACGCCGTCAAAAACACCTACTGCTACGACTTTCTTTTTGATCTTAGATCTTTTAAGGCTTCCAGTCCCGTATATTACTTTCATGAATATCCTCTAAAGAAACAGCGTCCCGAATGTTAAAAGGCCCTAACGCGGTTCTGCGGATACGCGAAATATAACCACCTACGCATAGTTTTTCGCCTATCTCTTCTCCCAAACGGCGAATATATGTGCCTTTTGAACATTTTACCAAAAAATCTACCTCTGGCAGTTCCATCCGAGAAATATTCAATTCATAAATATTGATCGGCCGCGCCGCTCGTTTAACCTCAATGCCCCTGCGCGCCAACTCATATAGCCTGCGACCCTTATATTTAATGGCCGATACCATAGGCGGCACCTGAAGACTGGGCCCGATAAACTCCAAAAACGCGCCCCTCACATTATCTTGGGTCAAATGGCTAAAATCATTTTTGCTTAATATCTTCCCTTGAGAATCCCCTGTTGAAGTCACGATACCAAGCATTAAGGTCGCTTCATATTCTTTATCAAAATTAACGAATTTGGAAAAAAGCTTCGTCGCCTTTCCCACTAAAAGCACAAGCACGCCCGTGGCCAATGGGTCTAATGTCCCGCTATGCCCCACCTGCTTTATATTTATCTTTTTTCTCACTATATCTACGATATCATGCGACGTGACGCCTGACGGTTTATCTATGATAAGTATGCCTTCTTTCACTGGATCCGCCTTCGCGCCTCGGTCGTGAAGCGATTTACGGCATCTTTGAGAGAACCTTTCATGGTACAGCCGCTCGCCATCTTATGCCCGCCGCCTCCGAAAAACGAAGCCAATCCATTCACGTCTACTTTACCCCGAGAACGGAGGTTAACCCTTACTTCCCTGCCGGCCTTTATCTCTTTAAATAAAAGAGCTACCTCAACACCCTTGATAGCGCGGGCAAAATGAATAATCTCATCAGTCATCTCAGCAAGCGCGGGCTCTTTTTTTATAAGCCCATTTTTTACTTCAAGCCACGCGAGCTTTCCTTTTCGCGCTATTTTTAAAGTCTCTATGACTTTCCCCAGAGCCTTCACTGTGCGGACATCCAAAGACTCGTGGATATGGCGATAAATGCCGTTAACATCAAGGTTATGTTTCAAGAGCTCGCTTGCGGCTAAATGAGTAAAAGATGACGTCGATGAATATTTAAAAGAACCCGTATCCGCTAAAATACCCGTGTAAAGGCACAGAGCTTCAGCTTTATTTATTTTAACGCTAAGGGCCTTAAATAACTCATATACCATCTCCGAAGCGCAGGAGGCGTTTGGCTTCACCCAATTGACATCTGCGAACATTGTGTTGCTTATATGGTGGTCAATGTTCAACAGCAGCCGATCTTTCCTAAAAGCCTTCGCGGCTTTGCCGATCCTTGAAATATCCGAACAATCAACAAGGGCGCCCACGTCATAATCATACAAAATAACATTATGCCTGATAGAACCCAGGCCCGGCAAAAAACCATATTCCACTGGCGGCTCATCCTGATTTAATACTATGACTTTTTTCCCAAGTCGTTTTAACAAACTCGCCAATGCCAGCTCAGAACCCAAGGCATCACCTTCCAGGTTAATATGAGCGGACACCAGGAATACTTTATTTTGTTTTTTTCTTAAGGCGTCTAAGAGTTTTTTTGGCAGCATGCCCGGCCTTTCTTTTTTTTGGTTTTGGCTTATTCGTAATAGCCTGTTGGCTCTTTATCTCTTCAAGCCGTTGTTCAATGATAATGCTATATTCTGATGAGTGGTCGCTCGCGAAGACTATCTCAGGCACAAACCGCAGATCCAGCCTCTCCCCGAGCGCGCGGCGGATAAAACCAATGGCATGTTCCAGGCCTGCCTGAGTATCTTTCCACTTCTGCTCATCCCCATAGACGCTAAAAAATACGCGCGCGAACCTCAAGTCAGGAGTAAGCGCGCAACGCGTGATAGTGGTAAACCCCAATCGCGGATCCCTAAGCTCTTCAGCGACTATCATGCTGACTTCTTTTCTTATCTCCTCGGCGACCTTATCTGATCTGCTCATTTTTCCAACCCCTTATCTTTGAATTAACTTCTGCGCCAAAGCAAGCTCTTCTTCTTTGTCCCTCACCTCTGCGTCTATCTTCGCGTACAATAATTCATCTAATATCATCTTAAAATGAGGCCCGGGCTTGACACCGAGGCATTTTAGATCTTCGCCTTTTGTATGGATACTCTGGCCGTTATAAATAAACAAAAAATCCTGGGCTCTTTTTAAGACAAGCCGGCTCGAAGACAAAGCCGCGGACAACAACACCTCCTCATAGCTCAAAGGCTTAAAGGTCCGATACACCATACTTCCACGGACATTTTTTTTAGAAAGTTCTTTTTCAACTCGCCCGAAATTTTCTCTAAAAGAAAGGATCCTTGAACTCTCACTCTTATGAAAAGCAAGATTGCGCATAGCTTGGCACAGTTCTTTGCGGGCCAAGGAATAAAAAAACAGGCTCATATACATAATGTATGGCTCAAGGTGGTGCTTATGCGAAAAGTTCTCCTCAAACCACCTGGCATTTTTTGCCACTTCTTCAAAAGATCCATGCCACTCTTTCTGAAAACGAAGGCCAGGCGCTAAATACGAAAATCCGGCTAGATCCCAGAGGCGCCTTAAAGATTTTAAAGGCAGGCCTTCTTTGAATATCGGTATCAACTCATCCCTGAGGCGGTGTTTTTGCACCTGTTGCAGCATCTTGCGGCGCGTGGCGCTTTTAATCCACGATAAGGTGGCTTTATCTATCTTAAAATCAAACCGTTGCTCAAACCGCGCCGCGCGCAGTATGCGCGTGGGATCATCAATAAAACTATTAGCGTGCAACGCCCTAATAACACCTTTCTTTAAGTCATTATGGCCGCCGTAGAGATCAACAAGCTGGCCGAAACGATGTTTATTGATAATTATGGCCATAGCGTTAACGGTAAAATCGCGCCTGAAGAGATCATCTTTGATATACCCTTTAAAAACAGTCGGAAGGGCCGCGGGTTTTTCATAGGTCTCTCTGCGCGCTGAAGTGATATCCACTTTGAATCCACACAGCCCATAAAGAGTAGCTGTACCGAATCTCTTGTGGGACACAAGTTTCAGATCAAGTTCTCGGGCGCACTCCGAGGCAAAGGCTATTCCATCTCCTTCCACTACCAGATCCACGTCAAAATTCTTAACGCCTAAAAATATATCACGGACAAATCCTCCCACTACATAAGCGTTAATACCCTTCTCATCCGCCAAAGCACCTGCCTTATGGATAAAACCAGGTATCTCTTTAGGCAGCTCGTTAAGTTTTTCGTAAAACACGATCATCCTCTGGGATGGAACATTTTGTGAATAGACTTTAGCCTGTCTTGCGTCACGTGCGTGTATATCTGTGTTGTAGATATGTTGGCGTGCCCTAACATCTCCTGAACGCTCCTCAGATCAGCGCCTCTCTCTAAAAGATGAGTGGCAAAAGTGTGGCGCAAAATATGCGGCCTCATCTCTTTTTTTATCCTCACCTTCCTCGCGTAACCTTTTACAAGCTTCCATAGAGAAACACGCGAAATCTTTTTGCCCGACCTATTCAAAAAAAGCTCAGCAGAACCTGAGCCCTTTAGTTGGCCTGGCCTTACTTTTTCTAAATACCTGGCAATAGCTGTAATAGCCTTCTTGCCTAAAGGTATAATGCGTTCCTTTTTACCTTTACCAATACAACGCACAAATCCTACGTCCATATGCACATCGCTGACCTTTATGTTCGAGACTTCAGAAACGCGCATACCTGTCGCGTACATCAATTCCAGAATAGCCCTGTCCCTTATGCCCTGAGGCTTATTCAAATCAGTGGACTCTATCAACCTGTCTACTTCGTCAAAACTCAAAATATCAGGGATCTTTTTCCAAAGTTTAGGTGAATCAATATAACTTGAGACATCAGATCTTATCAGCTTCTCACGGGCCAAGAAACTATAAAACGTCCTGAGGGCTGCCAAGTTCCTCGCGATACTGTTAACCGAGAGCCCCTTATCTTTTTCGTGCATCATAAAATCCCTAATATCCTCGCGCGATGTGTCTGAAATGGTTTTTTTAGCCACTGCGTCCAGAAATTTTAAATAAGTATTCAGGTCCCTGCGATAAGAAACAAGGGTATTTAAAGAAAGCCCTCTTTCAACGCTTAAATAATCCAAGAACAGGTCAACGTATTTATCCATTAAATGAGGCCCAGACTTACGGAACCGCAGCTATTCGGCGGTAAACGTAAGTATGTTGGCCGAATTTATCCCGTCACCTGCGAGCGAATTTTAGGCGCGTAGCGCCAGAAATTCGCGTAGCGGTTTGGTAATCGGGATCTATCTATTGACTTACGCAAAAGCAATAAAAGCTTCTTTGCGCACGGTATTTTTTGCCGTCTGCTACGGTTTGCATTTTCGTTGTTACGCTCCAAAGAACGTGTCGCTACAGCTAAAATGCAATTCCCCTGCCTACCGGCAGGCAGGCTCGCAGACTCTTGCCAAAAAATACCTGATTGTGCGCTTAAAGAATCTTTCATTCCTTTTGCGTTCCTCTATAAGTTGTTATCCATTAAACGTACCTGCTCTTGCCTCGCGCCCTATAGTCGTATTCGGCCCATGCCCGGGATAAACGCGTATATCTTCTTTAAGAAACGACAATTTTTTTAAAGACTTCAATAGTTCAGCGTGGCTTGCCCCCGGAAAATCCGTGCGGCCTACACCGTTATAAAAAAGCGTATCTCCTGAAAAAAGGACGCCGCCGCCCAAAAGGCATATCCCGCCCATTGTGTGGCCGGGCGTATGAATAACCTCAAAAGACAGCTCATCAAGCTCCACCCTGTCGCCATCTTTCAACAGCCTCTCAGGTTTTACGGCAGTAAAAGCTCCAAAAAAAAGAGTCATAAGGTTCTTCCTGGGGTCCGCGACCATATCTTTCTCTTTTTCATGTATGTAAAGCGGAAGTTTTAGGGCCGCGTTAGCTTTTATATGGTCAATATGGCCATGCGTATTAATGATGAACACAGCCTTCAGCATGCGCTCTTTTAAAACATCCCTGATCTTTTCAACATCATCACCCGGGTCAATGATAAAAGCATTGCCCTTGTCAGACGCCACTATATAGCAATTCGTCTGCAATTCTCCAACGATAACTTTATATATTTTCATAAATCGCGCCTACTCTGGAGCCGTCAACGATATCGCCAATCCCATGCAGTTCCATCATTTAAGACTATCCTTCATCTTTTTTAAATCATATAGCCTGTTGACGGAGCTCAAAATACGTTCGGCGTCGTAGCGCAACATAGCCATCCTGGAAGGCGGCATTGCTTTTGCGGCTTGGATCTGCGTCTTTAAGCCCTCAGTTTTCTTGATATAGACTTCAAGCTCTTTAGACTTGGCTTCATTAAGATAGGCAGCCATCTTTTTTAAGTTCATGATCGCCTGCTCAACGCAATCCAATATCTTCTTATAAGAAGAATAATCATTAAGGCTTGTTACAAGCTCCTGATTCCAGGATTTCCAATAAATGAAATATTGCTTATACATGACATCGCTAGGAAAAGGGTGCGCGCTATAATCGCGGGGCACAATGATCATCTGCTCCTGCGACTCCCTGTTTTTGCGTTTGCGGGTAAATTTTTTCCTTAAACTCTCACAACCTGTCGTCATAAAAATGCATGATATGATAACTACAAAAACCAACGTTATTTTTTCTTTATTATCCATTATTCCGCCTCCGTAAGTTTTTTGAAACTTGATTCATCTATTATAGCCACCTTTAACTGCTTTGCCTTGTTAAACTTTGAACCCGGATCCAGGCCTACCACGCAGTAATCCGTCTTCTTTGATACTGCAGAACCGACATGTGCGCCCAATCGCTTGACAAGCTCCTCTGCCTGGCTTCTTGAAAAAGAGCTCAATTCACCGGTAAAGACAAAAACCTTACCTGATATCCGAGACAGGATCTTTTCTGTCTTAGGCTGCATAGTATTGACGCCAGCCTTCTTTAATTTGTCTACTAGCTTAAGAGTCTCTTTCTGCCTGAAAAAATCATTGACTGACCGCGCTATAACGTCTCCGACTTCATGGATAGAGCTGATATCATCATAAGAAGCTGCCATTAAAGAATCAATAGTTTTAAACTTATCAGCCAAGACTTGCGCCGCTTTTTCTCCTACATGCCTAACGCCGAAAGCAAAAAGCAGACGCGAAAGCGGCCTCGACTTGCCTGCCTCAATACCGTCTAAGAGATTCTGCGCTTTTTTATCTTTGAACAATTCAAATTTCAAGAAATCATCTTTTTTTAAAAAATAGATGTCAGCGAAATCGCTTATCAAACCTTTTTGAACCATCTGGCGCACTACCGCTTCACCCATACCCTCAATATCCATGGCTGTGCGCGAAGCAAAATGGATGAGGTGCTTCTCTATTTGCGCGGGGCAAGACAGATTAATACAGCGATACGCCACCTCTTCTTCTTTTTCTTTGACTACACTGGCCCCGCATGAAGGACAGAATAACGGCACATGGAATTTTTTTTCAACCCCAAGGCGCGCGCTCGTCACCACTTTTATAACTTTTGGGATAACATCACCCGCGCGCTCAAGAATGACCCTATCTTTAACCCTGACGTCTAAGCGTTCTATTTCGTCAAAATTATGCAAAGTTGCGTTGCTTATGATGACCCCCGCGCATTCTACTGGCTGAAGTTCAGCGACCGGCGTCAAAACGCCTGTGCGGCCCACGCTTACTGTAATATTTTTTACGGTAGTTGTCGCCTGCCTTGCCTGAAATTTATACGCGATGGCCCACCTGGGGCTTTTCGCGGTAAACCCGAGGCGCTCCTGCTGCTTGTAAGAATTTACTTTTATGACAATGCCGTCGACCTCATAACCTAAGGTATCTCTCTTTTCCTGCCAATTCCGGCAATACCCAATGACATCCTCAAACGTAGCGCAATGCTTTGTGTGATGATCAATAGGCAGGCCCCATGATCCGCATTTATCAAGAAAATCATTCTGTGACGAAAATTCTATGCCGCTGAACGCGCCTATAGAGTGAACTAAAAAAAGCAGCCTGCGCTTGGATACGATCTTAGGATCAAGCGTCTTAAGCGTCCCGGCAGTCGCGTTCCTTGGATTGGCAAAGACCGCGCGGCCCTCTTCCTCTCTCTCTTTGTTCAACACCTGAAAATCCTTGCGCGACATAAAAGCCTCACCTCTTATCTCTAAAGCCTCAGGGTGAGTATGGCCTAATAATTTTAGCGGGATAGCTCTTATAGTCTTTATATTAGAGGTCACGTCTTCTCCGGTTTCACCATCTCCCCGTAAAGCCCCTAAAGATAAAGCGTCTTTTCTGTACACCAAATCCAGGCTGACGCCGTCTATTTTCAATTCAGCCATATAATCTATCTTTTCACCCGGCAAGCCCTTATGCACGCGTTCTTCCCAATCCCGCATCTCATCAAAGGAATAAGTATTATCCAGAGAGAACATCTTCTTCTTATGACGCACAACCTTGAAACCTGAAACGGGCTCGCCCCCCACTCTTTGAGTCGGTGAATCGGGCGTTACTAATCGCGGGGCCTGCCGCTCTAATGCCTCAAGCCGCTTTAATAGGATGTCATATTCTTTATCTGAGATCTGGGGGTCATCCAAGACATAATATTGCCAGTCGTGACGCCTGATATGATCCTTAAGCTTATCTATCTCTTTTTTAATATCCATCATCTACCCACAGCAAGCCTTACAGCTAAAGACTCAGGCAAGCCCGCTTCCCTTATCTTCTTCTGGGCGCTTTCAACATCATAGTTAACACGCTGGAACTCAAAACTTAATGCATCTTCGTCATAAATACAAAAACAGGCCCTTGGGTCCCCATCTCTGGGCTGGCCAATACTGCCAGCGTTGACGATATAACGCCTGCCTTCTTCTAACGCGAGCGTCCCGGATCCCTGATACAAGATCTTATCTTTATCCTCAATATAAATACCGGGCCTATGAGAATGCCCTAAAAAACAAACTTTTGTTTTAAGGGTATAAAAATCTTCATCAGCCCGCCTGACGTCTGACATATAATCAAACTCATCAGGATGGCTTAACGTACCATGGACGAGGCAATATCCTTTAGTTTCTTTAACAAGCCCCAGGCCCGATAGGAACAAACGATCAGCTTCAGAGATATTTTCCCTTGTCCACAAAACTGAACTTTTAGCGACATTGTTAAAATAACCTATATCCGTCAAACCGATAACTGCCCGATCATGGTTGCCCGCTACACAATCAGCGTTAATGGCCCTTAAAAGAGATATACACTCTTTCGGATCAGCGCCGTAACCTACAATATCTCCGAGAAAAAGATATTTATCAATTTTCGCGTTTTTTAAAAAATCCAGGCAAGCCAGGAAGGCTTCAAGGTTGGAATGAACGTCCGAAAATACAGCATAACGCATTGAATACCTTAAAACTCTATACCAAAATCTTTAAACTCACCCGTAGCAGGACCCCATGTAACATCTTTTTTTACTATATAACCAGAAAATTGCTCTTCTAACCGGGATATGATATCTTCCAATACCGCCTCTTCTCCTTCGGCAAGGACCTCAACATCTCCCCCGCGAATATTCTTTACCCAACCTGATAACCCAAGTTGATTCGCAATAGACTCAGTCGTATATCTGAATCCCACACCCTGGACTTGACCGCTAAATATAACGTGGATCTGCTTTTGCATCGTAAAACACACTAAGGTGTCGGGGCCGCATGATTCGCTATGCCCCTTATCGGGGCATTACGCTCACTGCGGCACCCGACCATTTTTTGCTCTGTCGCAAAAAATGGTCTGGGGAGCGGGATTTTTCCTCGCCCGCCTCGCATTCGCTCGGCTCCTTCGGAACCGGCCGCCCTCGCTTGAAGCAATGCCGCTCGCCTGCCTGCCGGTAGGCAGGGGTCGGCTTCAAATCCCGCCAAAGTTAAAATTTTGTCGGGGGAGCGGGATTTGAACCCGCGGCTTCTTGGTCCCGAACCAAGCGCTCTAACCGAGCTGAGCCACCCCCCGAGAATAAAACCAAACTATTTTATCATACCTGTAAAATAACCTCAATAGGATTTGACTGGAATATACGCCCATAACAAATATTAAACGATCTATCCCGCTTCGCAAAATATGTTAAAATTCTCTGCGATAATTTTAACACGCTCCACGGGATTTCGCTGTATGCGCCTTTGGCGCACATTAAGGTGCTCAATATGCGCCCTTTAAAAGCATGTCAAACTCTATATTGACTTTATCACCTGACTGCTTTTCCCACAAAGTAGTTACTTCAGCAGTATGCGGTATTATACAAATAGAAAACCCTCCGCTTTTTATATCAGCTATCGTTAAGCTAATGCCATCCACAGCCACGGATCCTTTGCGAACGATATATTTTAAAAATTTAGGGGAAACACCTATCTGAAATTCCAAATTACCTTTGAATGCCTTCCTTGAACGGATAACGGCAATACAATCCACGTGGCCTGAGACAAAATGGCCGCCTACGCGATCGCCTACCTTCAATGCCCTTTCCAAATTTACACGCTCTCCATATCGCAAACTCTTGAGAGTGGTAACGCGTAACGTTTCTGGAATCACGTCAAACGAAAAAATGGACCCACGCATAGCTGTAACTGTAAGGCATACTCCGTTAACAGAAATACTATCGCCCACTTTCGCGCCTTCAACAATTTTATCGGACAAAATATCAAGACGCGTTATAACGCCAGACTTTCGCGATACTTTTAGTTCCCCTGTTTCCTCAATAATGCCGGTAAACATAAGCTTATTTATACCTCAAATACCCCTCTAATATAACATCACCTGAAAGCCGCCTGATCGTTACATCATTTAATTTAATGGCGGAACTCAATCGTTTAACTCCATCTCCACCCACGGCAGGCTGGCTATTGACACCACCTATAAACTTCGGCGCTATAAACACAATAGCTTTATCAGCCAGGCGTTCATCTAAAAATGAACCGATCAATGTTGAACCTCCCTCCACCAGGATATTCCTTATCTCCAGCTTACTAAGCTTTTTCAAAAGTTCCTTTATATCCACCCTGCCCTTCTTTGATCTTGTGTGAATGACCAGAACTCCTCTTTGCATCAATCTATTTTCTTTTAAAATATCCTTTTTCACGCAGGCCACTATCACAGGCTGATAGGTATTTAATAATCGAGCCCGCAATGGTATTCTTAAGCGCGAATCAACTACTACTTTTATGAGCTTATGCCCCTTAAAGCGCTCCGATGGCTCCAGACAAGGATCATCTTTTAATACTGTATTAATACCGGCCATAATACAATCATAAAACCTGCGCCTGAGACGCGCGTATTGACGCGAAGGCTCGCTTGTTATCCACTTAGACTCGCCAGCGTTTGTCGCGGTCTTTCCGTCTAAAGATTCAGCTATCTTAACAGTTACAAAAGGCATACCCTTTGTAACTGCTTTAATAAAAGGCTCATTCAGAAGCCTTATCTCATCTTCAAAAGATCCAACGCTTACTGAAATCCCTGACTTTCTTAATGCTTCTACACCCCTGCCGCTTGTAATAGGATCAGGGTCTATCATGCCACAATAGACTTTTTTAATACCCGCCGAGATTATCTCATCCACGCATGGCCCGGTGCGGCCATAATGGCTACAAGGCTCAAAAGTGCAATATAGGCTAGCACCTTGGGCATATCTACCGGCCTCTTTTAAAGCGTAGATCTCAGCGTGCGGGCCTGCGGCCTTCTTATGAAAACCTCGGCCTATGACCCTGCCATTTTTGACAACAATCGCGCCCACTAAAGGATTAGGAAAAGTATCACCACGCGCGCTTTCTGCCAAAGATATGGCCATGCGCATATATCTCTTCACGTCAGTTTGCACCGGGCCTCTTTTAATTTTTCCACATACTCATAAGGCAGTTTTACTTTACCCATGCGGACCACATCTTTGGCCTCGCCATGGCAATCAGAACCGCCTGTCATGAGAAGATCATATTTTTCGGCTATTTTTATGAATTCTTTCCTTTGATATTCGGAGTGCTCCGCGTAAAAAACTTCAATACCCATAATGCCGGCTTTGACAAAATCAGATATTAACGCGCTATCATCAAGAATATACGGATGAGCCAAAACAGGTATGCCCTTGACCTTTAAGATCCAGCCGATAGCCTCTTTTGGCGTCATTTTGAACTTTCCTACATAGGCAGGGGCCTTGTCACCGATATAACGATAGAACGCCTCAGCTATAGAACCCACATAGCCTTTTTTATACATGACCCTTGCCACATGTAAGCGGCCGATACTGCCCCCCCCGCCAGCCAGATCAAAAATATCCTGCGGTTCTATAACCACTTTGCGATCTTTTAATTTCTTACATATTTCGTAAATACGCTTAACCCTAATATCTTGCATATTTTTAAGCATCTTTAAAAAATCCTTATCCCTGTGGTCAAAAAGATACCCTAAGATATGGATCTCCTGGCCATTTGCTTCGGCGGTCAACTCAATACCGGTAAGCACTTCAAGTTCTTGCCCCGCGGCTTTTAATGCCGGGTCAATAGCATCTACAGTATCATGGTCTGTTATTGAAATGCAGGCAAGCCCTGATCCGCGGGCCTGGGCGATTATTTCCTGAGGCGAAAACGTGCCGTCTGAAAAACTGCTATGAACGTGTAGATCGGCAAATTTTGAGCACATTTAGGTTAGTCAATTTAAGATTTAAGGCCGGGGGTTTTTATCTTACTGATATTATCCAGGATACCATTGACGAATTTGCCGGATTCAAGGTCTCCGTATTTCTTTGCCAATTCAACCGCTTCATTAATGGCCACTTTAGGAGGGATATCGTCCCTAAAAAGTAACTCATAGCTAGCCAGGCGCAGTATATTCCTATCAACGGTAGCCATACGGTCTAGCTGCCAATTGGTAGCAGCCATAGCTATCGTTTTATCTATGACAGCAATATTATCTCCGACACTCGTGGCTAATTCCGTAGCAAAAGCCCTTACAGATGATTCTTCCTCGGCATTAGCAGTCATGGCGAAAAAATCATCCACAAACTCTTTAACGCGGGTGTTCGTGACGTCAGCCTGGTAAAGAAGCTGAAGCGCCAATTCCCTGGCCTTTGTCCGTTTACGCATCAATTTTGTATATTTAAGGAGTCAACCATGCCTTATATTATATCCAACAAATTAACCATTTCAATAGCATTTAAGGCCGCGTCCTTACCTTTATTGCCGCCCTTAGTGCCGGCCCGTTCCATCGCCTGTTCCATCGTATCCGCGGTAATAATACCAAAGATCACGGGAAGGCCAGTTTCCAGGGAAACATGAGCAATGCCCTTAGCGGCTTCTCCCGCTATAAAATCAAAATGCGGCGTATCACCGCGTATGATCGTGCCAAGGCATATCACTGCGTCAAACTTTTTACTCTTAGCAAGCTTTAAAGCGATAGTCGGTATCTCAAAAGCGCCTGGCACCCAGGAAACCTCTATTTCACTTTCTTTCGCGCCGTGGCGTTTTAATGTGTCACAACACCCGTCAAGCAAAGATTTTGTCACAAAATCATTAAAACGCGAAATAACTATACTAAAACGTTTCCCCTTTACCACCATACTGCCTTCATTAACTTTGACCATTTGAACCTCCTTAAGTTTGCATATTGCAGGTATCTATTCCCTGCAAAGTTAATCCCGAAGCCTGCGCAGTAAATTTAAGCGTAGTAGCTTAAACTTACAAACGGTTAGGCAAGGGATGCTTTTCATTTAAACAAATGCCCCAGTTTTTCCTTTTTTGTCTTAAGGTACCTCGCGTTTTCCCTGGTCTTCTCAGGCTCCAGGCTTAATCTCTCCGCGATATGCAGGCCATAACCTTCTAAGCCGACGATCTTGCGGGGATTGTTAGTTAAAAGCCTGATCTTTTTGATACCCAGATCCGCCAAGATCTGAGCCCCTATACCGTAATCCCTTAGGTCCGCAGGAAACCCTAATGCCTCATTGGCCTCAACCGTATCCAATCCCTGGTCCTGAAGAGAATAAGCTTTGATCTTATTGGCAAGGCCGATGCCACGGCCCTCTTGTTTCATATAAAGAATAACGCCTCTCTTTTGTCTGGCTACTAGCTCCATGGCTTTTTTTAATTGCTGGCCGCAATCACAGCGCAAAGACCCGAAAACATCTCCAGTCAGGCATTCCGAATGAACGCGCACTAAGACCGCCTCATCTTTATTAGCCTCGGAGACGTTGCCCATGCATAGAGCAACATGATTAGACCCATCTAGTATGGATTCATAAAGGGCCATTCTGAATTCACCGAATTCTGTAGGAAGCTTTGTCTCAACTATTTTTTTAACGAGGACTTCGCTTTTACGCCTATATTCAATAAGGCCCTCAATGGAACATATCTTTAAAGAGTGCTTAACGGAAAATTCTATCAATTGCGGTAGGCGGCTCATCGTCCCGTCCTCGTTCATGATCTCGCAAATCACGCCCGCGGGATATACTCCTGCGAGCCTCGCCAGATCAACAGAGGCTTCAGTATGCCCCGCTCTCACTAATACCCCTCCGCGCAGGGCCCGCAGAGGAAAAAGATGGCCCGGCCTGATAAGATCGCTTGGCTTAGTGTTAGGCGAAATTAATTTTTTTATCGTGCGAGAGCGGTCATGAGCTGAAATACCCGTAGTAACACCTTCCCTTGCATCAACAGATATCATCCAAGCCGTAGCGTAAGGATCCCGCTCGAAACCATCCCTGGCAAAAGGGCTAACCATCGAATAGATATCCAAGGCCTTTAATCTTTCATCTTCCATAGGCACACAGATCAGGCCTCTGCCGAACTTTGCCATAAAATTAATATGTTCGGGAGTCACAAATCCCGCGGCCATGACAAGATCGCCTTCATTCTCGCGGTCCTCATCATCTACGACGATAACCATCGAGCCCTGTTTCAAGTCTTCCAGGATCTCTTCTATTGAGTTGAAAACCATCTGACATCTCCTAATCCGGTTATCCCATGATCTGTACACGTCGCGTATTTCTGGAGCTACGCGCATAAAATCTGCTCGTAAATCATGGGATAATTCGCGCGCACAACTTATGTCGAAAATACACTCCATAAGTTGTGCGCTCATTAAAAAACCCGAAGATAAATCTTCGGGAAATAGTTGATCTAAAAATAATGATCCTGATCTTCTATCATCTAGGCTCTACTATTGGCTCAAGATTTACCCAGTTAGAAACCCGCTAAAATTTCTTTGAACGTTTCTAACGTGGTTTACACTTGATCTGCCCTTTATCAGGGCTCGCAGGCTTTCCGCCGTAAGCGGATAACTGCCAGCTGGGACTTTCACCCAACCCGCCACAAGGTTCAGCGGCAGGGATCCCGAAGACCATGCTATAAATATAATGTTTCAGCGGCGAATTGTCAAGAGGATTGTTCTGGTGTATAATAACACAATGCTTAAAACTATAGAAAAAACCATAGCGCGCGTCCTTACGAATAAAAAATTAACACTGGCATTAGCCGAATCCTGCACCGGCGGCCTGGTAGCCGACTCCCTGACAAATATCCCAGGAAGTTCAAAATATTTTATATTAGGCATCGTAGCGTATTCTAACGAGGCAAAGGTCAAACTCCTGAATATACCTGGAGATATCTTAAAACAACACGGCGCCGTATCCAAAGAGACAGCGCTCATGCTTGCCCAAAATGTCAAACGATTAGGACAAACTGACGTAGGCCTTGGTATCACGGGCATCGCTGGCCCGGGAGGCGCGACGCCCTCAAAACCCGTGGGCTTAGTCTTTATAGCTGTATCCCTCGGCCACTACAATTACTTCAAAAAATTTAACTTTTCCGGAAACAGGCTAAAGATCAAACGATCAGCCAAAGACGCGGCCCTTCACCTCCTGCTAGAATGCCTCTAAAAAGATTATTTATTGCGACAGAACTTCCGCCTGACGTAAAGAAACGCCTCCAGTCAATACAAAATGAACTAAAAAAATTCGGCCCTGACGTCAAATGGGTTGAGCCAAAAAATATACATTTAACTATAAAATTTTTAGGCAACGTGGAAGCTAAGGTATCTGAAAAAATAGGCAAACTTTTAGAAAAAGACTTCTCGTTAAATAAAAGCTTCAAGGTTACATTGGATCGCATAGGATGTTTTCCTTCACTGCAGGCGCCGCGGATCTTATGGGCAGGTTTTGAAGATAAACAAAACAACTCAAAAAAAATAGCGCGCCTTCTGGGCAATCCCTTAAGTGATAGGGAATTCCAACTTCACGCTACACTCGGGCGCTTTCGCTCTTCTTACGAAATAACAGCGTTTATTGAACAAATTAAAAAATTAAACTTAACGTTTAAGCCGTATGACTTTTTTATAGACAATATAACCCTCTTTGAAAGCAGGCTTTCCGCTAAAGGCCCTGCCTACACGATCCTTCACGGTGTTAAATTTTTGATGTAATTACTCTAGAAAGGACAGAATATCTGATCTTGAAGCGAGGACAAATTTGATATACATGCCTGACAAGAACCTTAGATCTGACTCCGCGATAAAATCTTCAGGATTTGACGTGGCGACTACAAGCATGTTATCTTCTACGTTGACAGGAAAGATACAATACTTTTTCAGGGCGTCCAGAGGTATTTTGGAAACAGCATCAGGATTGATCTCATAATTAGACAACTTCACATAAGGTATATCATACTGCTTAGACAACCCCTCCATCAGGTCAGCCTCCTTCATAAAACCATTGTCAATAAGGAGTTCACCAACGGATTTTGACGAATTCTTCTGCTCCTCAAAACATTGCAATAGCTGGTCAAAAGTGATCAGGCCTTTATTTATGAGGATCTCTCCCAACTTTGAGCCGTATTGGTGCGCCAGGGCGGCGTCAAGTTTTTCTTTTGTCGTATAACCTTGCTGCACTATGATCTCGCCTAAAAGTTTTCTTTCCCTATTCTGGGTCTGTAGCGCGTCAAGGAGCTGGCTCTCGGTCAGTAGGCCGTTCTCCACTAACATCTCTCCTAATTTTCGCGGGACTTTCATATTAGTGCCTTCCCTATTGCAACGCCAAGACGCGGTCTATCTCCTCTTGAGTCGTTAAGCCTGAGGCCAACAGAGACTCTATCGACTTTGAAAAAGGCACCATGCCCTGTTCTACGGCCGCGGCCTTCAATTCTTCGGCAGATGCCCTCTGCAAAATAAGCTGCCTCATTATATCACTTATCTTTAAAATTTCAAATACGCCCGTTCTTTTTCTAAAACCCATGTTAGAACATTGTCGGCATCCGCGGCCCTTACAGACCTTGCATACTACTCTTACTAACCTCTGCGATATAACGCCTGTCAGCGCGGTAGCTATAAAGAACGGTTCAACCCCCATATCCAACAGCCTTACGATGGTATTAATAGCGTCCCTGGAATGAAGCGTAGAGAACACCATGGCGCCAGAAAGAGCGGCCTGAAGCGCCGTGCGCACGGTCTCAGCATCGCGCATTTCTCCTACTGCGATAATATTTGGGTCCTGCCGCATAATAGCCCTTAACCCTGTGACAAAAGTCATGCCAAACTCATGTTCTACGGGTATCTGATTAATACCCAAAAACTTTACTTCAACGGGGTCTTCTATAGTGCAGATATTCTTTTCCCTGGTATAGATATGCTGCAAGATGGAATAAAGTGTCGTTGTCTTGCCGGCTCCGGTTGGGCCGGTAATTACAAAAAATCCCTCCGGCCTATAGATCATAGAATCTAAAAGCTGCAATATTTCTTTTGACATGCCAAGATCCGCAAGATTCATGCAATACTTATTGCGGTCCATAAGCCTCATGACTATCTTTTCTCCCAAGAGCGTAGGCATGGTAGAGGCGCGCACATCATACTCGGTATTATCAAACATAAAAGTAAAACGACCATCCTGCTGGTTGCGCCTCTTAGTGGGATCCATTGATGCCATGATCTTGATAGCGTTAACCACCGAAGAAAGGCTCGTCTTATCTTCCACGAGATGCTCAGCGTCTTTTAAAATACCATCTACCCTGAAACGAATGACTATTTCCTCTTTGCCAGCTGAAGCAAACGGCTCCCAGTGTATGTCAGTAGCTCGCTCTTTTATGCCCTTACGAATAGTATCATATATCATATCCAGCGATTCCTGCCTGACCTCTGCTCTTCGTTCAACCATTTTGTCTCCTTAATATTGCCTATTATAGGTATTTATTCCCTACAATATTAATCCCGTAGCGAGCGTAGTAAATTTTGAACAAGGATCTCGTGTGAAAATTTACAAGCGTCTTCGCAAGGGATAAACCTTCTTTTCATTCATCTATTCTATACAAAAAAACCCCCTAATGCAAAATATTTAATTTTAAAAAAACCTGTAAAATAAGGTTGGCATAAAGGCCGCAGAGCAGGTCATCTGACATGATGCCGAGACTCCCGCGAATATTTTCCAGCCGCCTGGCAGGGAAAGGTTTAAATATATCCAAAACGCGATAAAGTACAAAACCCGACAAAAGATTTAGCGCATTTATCGGCACCATAAAAAAAACAATAAAGATGCCTGCAACCTCATCAATAACGACCTCCCCGGGGTCTTTCTTACCGAATACCTTTTCAGCGCGTCCGGCTGAAAAAAAACCGAGCCCTACGATAAGCACGAATAAAGCCGCGCAAACTACAGGTACGTTTTTTACGCTTAAAAAAATGAGAAGCCCAGCGATACTTCCCATGGTGCCGGGAGCGAACGGTATCATACCAACATAGAAAAAAGTAGAAAAAAACTTGACCAAGCGCTCCATCAAAGGCTCCTGATAAACTTCCTGTTCTGCCACAAATAGCTCCAGCCGGAATAAAGAGTAAAAATAACGGTGATACTCATAAGCACTAATATGCCGGATCTAAAACCCTCTTGGAATCTTTCATCCCAGAATGAAAAAGAAACGGCTGATTCCCGGATAACAAGAAAAATAAGGATAAAGAATATAGTAACCATCTGGGAGACAGTCTTATGCTTGCCCGCTGACTCAGCTGCCAGCACAACACCTTTCCTGATAGCGAATAGGCGCATTCCTGTTATCAAAAATTCTCTTATGATAACCAACACAACCATCCAGGCCGGCACTAACTGAAGCTGGACAAAAGACAATAAAGCGCCTAATACCAAAACTTTATCAGCCACAGGGTCCATTATCTTTCCAAAATCAGATATCTCATTTCTCTTTCTTGCCAACCAACCATCCAAAAAATCGGTAAGGCACGCTAAAAGAAAAATAATGAAAGCGCACATCTTGGGAATAACGCCATTTAAAAAAATAAACTCCATCATTAAAAAAGTCAGCCCTACGCGCGAAAGCGTCAATTTATTTGAGATATTCATCCCGTTAGGCCTCCCGTCCATACGGCTCATCACCAAAAAAAGTTTCGTTCACACTAACACATACGTTCTCATATAATCAAAACGCCCAGCGCAAGGCCTAAGGGGATTCATACTGCTGCCTCTGCCTCCATATCATATTCATAAGTATCCGTTATATGGCATGTTACGATACTTCCTGGCTTTAAATATTCACTACTTTTTAAATAAACAACACCATCCACCTCAGGCGCGTCGCATTCTGTGCGGCCCACGTAAACGCCTGGCCTAATAGCTTTTTCTTCATCCACCATAACGCTGACAGTCCGGCCCAATGCCTTATGAAGTAATCTTTTCGAAATCTCCTTTTGTAATGACATCAGTCGGCTGTATCTTTCTTCCTTAATCCGGCCTGAGCGTTGTCCTCTAAAATCGTACGCTCTTGTGCCTTCCTCGCGGGAATACTTAAACGCGCCGAGTTTATCAAACTCTGTTGCCTTAATAAAATCCAACAGTTCCTGAAATTCTTTATTTGTCTCGGATGGGAAACCCACTATGAACGATGTCCTTAACGCCAGGCCAGAGGCGCGGCCTCTTAGTTTAAAGATTAGATCAAGGATCGCTCGTTTACTTACGCCGCGATCCATCAATTTAAGCAGCCTTTCATTAATATGCTGGAGAGGCAAGTCAATATAAGGGCAGATACGGCCTTTAACAGAAAAAAGCTCCAAAAGTTCATCCGTTATTCGTTTAGGATGAAGATACAAAAGCCTTATCCACGGTATGCGGCTTATCTTCAATATTTTTTTAAGCAAAGATGCCAGAGAAGTTTTAGGGCCTTTTTGACGGCTCAGGTCCGCTCCAAAAAGAGTAATGTCCTGGCCGATGATATTAAGTTCCCGCGTTCCGTTTTCTTCAAGCCGCCTTACCTCGTTTAAAATATCAGCTTCGCCCCTGCTCCTTAAAGGGCCCTTGATCAAGGGAATAGAACAATAGCTGCAGCGATTGGCGCAGCCCTCCGCTATTTTAATATACGCGTAGTGAGCGGGCGTCAATCGCGCCGCCGCGTTAAAACGCGTTTTAAAATCCGCGATACCCACAAACTTGTCAACCTCGCTAAAATTATCTTTGAGTTCTTTTAAATAACGCTCTACAAGACAGCCATACACTATGATTTTTTTTATCTTTCCTTTTTTCTTAAGTTCAATAAGGCCTATGATGGCCTCTATGGACTCTTCTTTAGCCTCTTTCGTAAAAGCGCAGGTATTTACCATGATCACAGCAGCCTTATCGGGAGTAGTTATCTTGGCCCCTTGCGCTATCGCATCTGATAATATAGCCTCGGAATCTACTGTATTCCTAGCGCAACCCAGCGTTACCATACCGACGCGTTCTCCAAAAAATTCTTTTCTTACTTCTTGTTTTCTCATATTTTATTAAGAAATGCTGGCAGGAAATACGTTATTCGCGGATAGAAAGTCCGGCCATTGTCACAACAACGTGCCTTAAGGTCTGCCCAGGCCTGCCTATTTTCTGCAGTAGTTTTCCGTTGATCTCAAGCTGAACAGCGCCCGCGTTGCCTAACCACAACTCAATTTTATCATAGGCCTGCCAACTCTCAGAGTTTCCCTTTGGCATAATGTTTTGTAAAACTACCTTGCCGTCAACTTTTACCTGAAGCCAGCATTTATCCTTGGCCTTTATGACAAGCACGATATTCTTTTGTGTATTTTTAGCCGTAGTATTAAGAATAGCATGTTTTTTAACAACTACGGGTTGAGGCATAGGCAATTCAACGGGAATAACTTTTTTGACCGGCGCAGGAATAAGGGCCTTCTCAACCGCCGCCTTTTTAGCGGCCACCTGAGCCGTTCTCTGAGCGGATTTTTGAGCTGATACTTGGGCTGATCTTGGTTTTGCCGGGTGATTTTTTATAAACCTAACGGTTGATACAACCGCGATAAATGCCAACACCCCCACTATAAAGAACTTATAATTCTTTAAGAATATGTTATCTTGGCTCAAATGATGTTTCGGGAAATGCCCAGAAGGCTCTACCTTACGGATATCCGCAGGCTCTGGCTGGCCCGCAGCCTGGCGGTAACAGCGCAAGACCTCTTCTTTGTCAACCCCAAGATAATCAGCATATAACCTTAAGAAACTCTTGACGTACACAGCCCCCAGGGACGCCACATCATCATTTTCAATAGCCTTTAGGATATTGATATGAATACGCGTGTGCTTGCTCGCTTCCTCAAGGCCTATATGTTTATCGGAGCGCGCTTCTTTTAAAATAAAACCGAAACTCTTCTCTATGTTATTTTCCGCCATCTTGCTCTACCACCTGGCCTTTCTTCATATCGTCCTTAAGCCACTGCTCTCGGTCTACAAGGATCTCGCGCGGTTTACTTCCGCGATATGGGCCAACCAGGCCTTCGTCCTGCATCATATCAATAAGCCGCGCGGCGCGGGTATAACCCAACCGTAAGCGCCGCTGCAAAATAGACACAGAGGCCTGCCCTGTTTCAATTATCAATTTCGCGGCAGTTTCATAAAGTTCATCCTTCTCCGTGATAGCTCCGAGCTGGGACTGCTCCTGTTGCTTTAGGATACTCTCATCATATACAGGCTCGGCTTGCTTACGGATAAATTGCAGCACATTTTCGATCTCGGTATCTTTAACATATGAACTTTGCGCCCTGATAGGCTTAGCCTGGCCCGGCTGTAAGAACAAAAGGTCTCCTCTGCCTAATAATTTATCCGCGCCGTTCATATCCAAAACCGTCCTTGAGTCCACCTTAGAAGCTACTTTAAAAGATATGCGAGCCGGAAAATTAGCTTTGATGACGCCTGTGATAACATCTACAGATGGTCGCTGCGTCGCTAAGACAAGGTGTATACCTACGGCGCGCGATAATTGCGCCAGGCGCGCGATAGCGCTCTCCACCTGATCCCTGACCATCATCATCAGGTCAGCCAATTCATCAATAACAACTACTATATAAGGTAATTTCTGTTTTTTTTGATTATAGGCCTCTATATTCCTACAGCCTTCTTTAGCAAGCAGGCGATAGCGCTCGTCCATCTCTGATGTCACCCACGCCAGGGCCGAAGCTACTTTTTTGGGGTCTGTCACAACAGGGCACAAAAGATGAGGCAGGCCGTTATAAGGAGCCAATTCCACCATTTTCGGGTCAACCATTAAAAATTTTACGTCGTTTGGCGTCGCGTTAAAAAGCATGGATAAAATAATACCATTGACACACACTGTTTTGCCGGAACCGGTAGTGCCGGCTATCAAAAGATGCGGCATCTCTCCTAAGTCCGCTATGATAGGCTTACCGCCGATATCCATACCTAAAGCAAGCGTTAATTTTGACTTGCTATTCCTGAAATCATCGCAGGCAATGACCTCTTTTAAAAAAACCATGCTCATCTTGATATTGGGGACCTCTACCCCCACCCTATTCTTCCCAGGAATAGGCGCTACAATACGCACTGATGTAGCTTTCATGGTAAGGGCGATATCATCAGCAAGGTTCACGATCCTCTGGACCTTGACGCCTGGCGCCGGTTCAAGTTCATACCTCGTTATAACCGGTCCACGCTCAATATCAGCCACGCGGACAGTTATCCCAAAATCATTCAATGTATCTTCTAAAATTTTAGCGTTATCAACCAAGTCATCTTTAAGCTGGCGCATGGAAAATGGCGGCGGAGAATCAAGCAGGTCAAGCGAGGGAAGCACGTAATCCTCATCAGACGCCTCACGCACAGGCGACTTCTCGTTAACGGCGGCATCTTTAGGCTTAGCTATTTTTATGTTAACAGGGCCTGTTTCGAAAACCTTCTTGGGCTTGGCCTTAGAGGTATAGTTTGAAGATCCCGGAAGTTTTGCCACTTTAGCCTCAATGCGCTCGGTCTTCCTTGGAGCTTCCTGACGGGACTTCAAAAATTTCTGGAACAAAGGTATCGCGGCTAGTATTCCTTTTAAGCTAAATCTCACTTTTATATTTTCAAAGAAACCAGCGAGAAATGGAAATATCAAGATCTCGCCTATCAGGGGCAGCGAAAGCAATCCCAGCATAAGAAGCATGACATAAGCGCCTGTCCTGCCGAAATAGTGAGATAAAAAATCAGAAAATACAAGGCCTACGATACCGCCGCGCCTAAACCTAAGCGTCTGCTGTGTGATAAAGAACATCGCCAGAAATGAACTTAACGCCACCGTCAATATAAGAAACCCCAATATTTTTATAATATTGGCCCTTATCTTTTCGGCCCTGACAAATTTCAAACCCCACAAAAATAAAAAAGTCGGGAAAAGATATGACGCCCAACCAAATACAAAAAAGAATATACCCGAAAGATAAGCGCCGAAAACATTGATAAGGTTCTTTGGAGGCGTGTTAGGATGCGAAGTATAAAAAGAAAGGTCCGCGGAATTATAGGAAAAAAAACTTAAAAAAATGAGAACAGTAAGCGCGAAAATAAATATACCAATGATCTCTAAAACATATTCCTTCTTCATCCCGTTACACCTCAACGATCACATTTATTCCCGCGCACCCGGTCTATCTAAATATTTGACGTTCCAGGACGAAAAATGCCGTGTATAGGAAGGTGTGACGGGATTCATTGGTAGGATAGCTTTATTCTTTATTCTTTTGCTCCGCCTGCTTCTTGCTCAAATTGATGCGGCCCAATTCATCTATACCGATGACCTTAACCATGAACTCATCACCAAGTTTCACGACGTCTTCCACATTCTTTACGTACTTATCCGCGAGTTCTGATACATGCACAAGGCCTTCTTTGCCGGGAAGTATCTCAACAAAGGCTCCGAAATTCATAAGCCTCTTGACCTTACCCCTATAAAGCTTACCTACCTCGGCGTCTTCAGTAAGCCCATTGATCATTTCAATAGCCCTCTTTGAAGCCTCGCTGTCATTAGAGGCTACCAGAACGCTGCCGTCATCTTCCACATCAATAGCGACGCCCGTAAGTTCGATGATCTTGCGAATATTCTTTCCTCCTGGCCCTATCAGGTCACCTATACGCTCCTGATTGATCTTTAGATTAATAATACGGGGCGCGAATTCGGAAAGCTCAACTTTAGGGATCGCGATAACAGCGATCATTCTATCAAGTATAAAATTCCTGCCTTTGAGCGCGTGCTCCAATATCTCTTCTATCATACCCAGAGAAATACCTCTTATCTTCAGGTCCATCTGGATGGCTGTTATTCCGCTGCGAGTCCCAGCGACTTTAAAATCCATATCGCCATGATGATCCTCAAGGCCCGCGATATCAGTTAAAATGACATGCCGCGCGCCCTCCTGGACTAACCCAAGGGCAATACCCGCTACAGGCTCTTTAATAGGTACACCCGCGTCCATGAGCGAAAGCGACGAAGCGCAGACAGTCGCCATACTAGATGACCCGTTAGACTCTAATATCTCGGAAACAATCCTGACTGTATAAGGAAATTTTTCAGTTGTAGGCATAATCGGCTTCAAAGATTTTTCTGCCAATGCCCCGTGGCCTATCTCACGACGGCCTGGGCCTCGGACAGGTTTGATCTCTCCTACGCTAAACGGAGGAAAACTGTAATGCAGCATGAATTTCTTATATGATTTCCCCTCCAGGGCCTCTACCATCTGCTCATCAGCGCGCGTGCCTAAGGTCGTAACAGCCAAACTCTGCGTCTGGCCGCGGGTAAATAAACCCGATCCATGCGTCCTGGGTAACATTCCTATTTCGCATGTGATCGGCCTTATCTCATCAAAACCCCTGCCATCCACCCTTTTATTCTCATCTAAAGCCAGCCGGCGTATCTCTTCTTGCTCTATCTTATCTAACGCGCCCTTTATATCCGCGTCACAAACCTTACCTTCTTCTTTCTCAGCGCAGAACTTCTCGGATATCTCTTTATACAACATCTCAGATGCTTCCATGCGCTGTTCTTTCTGCGCGATCGAGCAGATCTTTTTAACCTTAGGCATATAAGCAGACCTTATACCTTTAACAAAATCAACGCTTACGCTCTTGTCTTCAAAAGCCATCTTGGGCAATCCTGCTTTTTTAATTAACTCTTCCTGAATATCAATAGACGCCTGAAGGCTCTTGTGCCCAAATTTAAGCGCGTCAAAGATAACAGATTCTTTCAACTCCTTGGACTCTCCCTCTATCATCACGACCTTTTCACGGGTCCCCACAACTATTAGATCCATATCCCCTGCTGCCCTCTGCGCGTACGTAGGATTTAAAATAAACTGGCCGTCAACGCGGCCAACGCGGCAAGCTCCTATTGGGCCCTGAAAAGGTATGCTTGAAATACCTATCGCGGCAGACGCGCCAACAACAGCCAGGACATCAGGGTCGTTTTCGGCATCACTGGAAAGCACAAGCGCGATCACCTGGACTTCATTCATAAAACCTTCCGGAAAAAGCGGACGGATCGGCCTATCTATTATGCGTGAGATCAATATTTCGCTCTCTGAAGGCCTGCCTTCGCGCTTAAAAAATCCTCCGGGTATGCGGCCCGCGGCATAAGTCTTTTCCTGATATTCAACAGTCAGAGGGAAAAAATCCTTGCCTTCTTTGACTCCCCTTGAAACACATACTGTGACCAGGACCATTGTTCCGCCCAAACGCACGGTCACAGAACCATCAGCCTGTTTAGCTAATTTACCTGTTTCTAATATCATATTGCCATTCCCAAAAGGAACTTCTGATTTTTCAATAGACATATTTTCCTCACGATTATTTACGCAATCCCAGCTTAGAAAGGATCTCTTCGTACTTCTTTATATCATTCTTCTTTAAAAATGACAAAAGACGACGACGCGTGCTGACCATTTTCAGCAGCCCTTGGCGGGAATGGCGGTCTTTCTTGTGTAATTCGAAATGCTTGGAAAGCTGATTGATACGCGCGGTTAAAAGGGCGACCTGCACAAAGGCAGAGCCCGTATCTTTTTCGTGGATCTTGTAGTCTTCTATTATTTCCTTCTTTTTAGCGATTTCTAACATTAATTTCTATCCTCCTGGGTATATATAATAAGTTATTATTTTTTAACAGGTTTTTAGTATACCTTTTAAGTTCCGGTAAGTCAAGGGGAATTAAGGCCGTTAAATAGCGTTAACGAAACAAAGTATATTACTGCGCCTGCCCTATCTCAGACTCAAGATAACCAAGCAGCTTTTCTATTTCCTTAGACGTTCGGTCAGATACGAGATTAGCGGCATTGACCTCTTTTTCTAAGGTCTTGAGCGTCGCGTAAAGCCGACGAAGTGTTGAAGTTCTGTGTTGGGCTCTTGCTTTTTGAGGGTCTTCTCCCTCACGAAGCGAGCGCAACCTCAGGCCTACCTGTTTCTTTACCTCTTTGCCATCTTTCCCATCCTCAAATACGCTCTTCTTAAATTCTTTATAATCATCTTCCGTTAATTCTTTGTTCTTAGCAACAAGCCGCAGAACATTTACCGCGTCAAGGCTTGGGATATTTTTGGGCCCAGCTAAACCATCAGCATGAATACCTTTAAGCAATTCCGGTTCGTCTTTTTCCAGAAAATAGTAAGAATGAATAAGCTTGCCTGCTGTCTGTTTTTGTATGCCCACCTCAGCTTGGCAATACGCCTCAAATGACAGATATCCCCACTCCTTAAAATGCTTATCCCTGTAAACAGTATATAGGATCTGGCCGAGCTCTATCCACGACGATTTAAATTTCTTTGATGCCTCAAGCACTTGATAACGCAAAGACCCAGGTTCAATTTGTGCCATTTTCTGCTCAAGATTTCTTATTGATTTACTCTTTATAGCGTCCATTTCTGTCTCCTATGTTAATTCGCGCTGACTGACCGAATGTTAAAAACTTTAAGCAGTACGGGTTACTGTAACGCAGACAATCAGGGATTTTTTGCCAAATGTCTGCAAGGATTTACGGTAAGGGTGCAGCGACACGCTTTTATGGAGCGTAACACCCGAGGTGTAAACCGTAGCAGACGGCAAAAAATACCGTCTGCGTTACAGTAACCCGTGCTGCGAAATCAATGTTACGTTGCAAAAAGATAGCCTAATTCAATCCTTTTAACTCTTTAATAACGAACTTGCCGTCTTTCTGTATTAGTTTTCCGTCCAGATATATCTCTCCGTCGCCTTTCAATATCTTAACCAAGTCCCAGTGTATAGACGAGCGGTTACCGTTATCCGCGTCCTTATATGCCTGGCCAGGAGTAAAATGAATAGAGCCGGCAATTTTTTCATCAAAGAGGATATTCTTCATCGGCTGCGTTATGTTCTTATTCAGGCCAAAAGCGAACTCTCCTATATATCGGGCACCCTTATCACTGTCTAAGATCTTATTCAACTCCTGGCCGGGGCCTGTTTGCGCCTTGGCGCCTATGGCCTTTCCATCCTTAAACTCAAGCCTGACGCCGTTAAACTCTTTGCCATGATAAAAGCTTGGCGTATTATAGGTAATATATCCTTGTACCGAATTCCTGACAGGCGCTGTAAAAACTTCGCCGTCAGGCATATTACGCAGGCCTTCGGACTTAATGGCAGGTATTCCTTTGATAGAAAACCTTAGGTCAGTATCAGACGCTCTGATCCTGACTTCTTTGGAGCGATTTACCAACTGCCACAACTTCGTTATCTTATCTGAAAAATCATGCCAGTCAATATTACACGCCTTAAAATAAAATGCCTCAAATTCATCATAGCTCATCTTCGCATCCTGGGCTAGGCCGTTCGTCGGATAGCGCGTCACCACCCAGCGCGTGTGATCCACGCGCCTGTTGATAATAGGCCTGAGCGCCTTTTCTCTCTTAACCATACTTGCCAAAGGTGTTGTCGCGAATGCCTGCGTATTTTCTAATCCTCCTATACCGATATAAACGGTCGCTTTTTTCATAGCCTCCAGCCGGTGCTTGGGAAAATAGGTAAGCTGTCCGCCTTTTGCTAAGGAATAAAAATCTTTCGTCAGGTCTTCAGATGAATAATTGTATTCCACGTATTTTGCGCCGTTCTTCAGGCACTTTCTATAGATCTCCCTGACCAGGGGCAGAGGCCTGGCACCGCTAAAATCAATGGCTACGACATCTCCTTTTTTTACTTCAGTTGAATAATTTACGATAATATCAGCTAATTTCTCAACTCTTGGATCGCTCATTATTTTCCTCACTTCCTGACTTCTGGTTTCTTTTTCATAGAAAGGCTTATTCGCTTTAATTCCGCGTCAACTTCAAGCACTGTGACCTTAACTACGTCTCCGACTTTCACGAATTGGTTCGGGTCTTTTACATAGGTATCAGCTATCTGGGAGATGTGCACGAGGCCATCCTGATGCACGCCTATATCCACAAATGCGCCAAAATTAGCGACGTTCGTCACGGTTCCTTCCAATTTCATGCCCAGCTTTAGGTCTTTTATTTCTTTTACCGCCTCGTTAAATTTAGCGTATTTGAATTTTTCCCTTGGGTCGCGCGTCTGCTTTTTTAATTCGTTAATAATATCCTGCACGGTAAACGCGCCCGCCTTATCATCAACATAATCAGCAGCTTTTATGCCTGATAACCGCTCAGGATGTTCAACAGCACCTTCCACGGTCAATTTAATGTCATTGCACATCTTCTCAACTATGGGATAACTTTCAGGATGGATAGCAGTATTGTCAAGCGGATTAGCCGCGTCACGTATGCGTAAAAATCCAGCTGCCTGTTCAAATGTCTTATTGCCAAAAGCTGGTATCTTTAAAAGCTCCTCCCTCGCCTTAAACGCGCCGCGTTCATTTCTATAGCTCACTATCTCTTTAGCTATCCTTGAATTGACTCCGGAGACATAAGATAGCAGCTCTCCAGAAGCAAGGTTTAAGTCCACGCCAACAAAATTAACACAGCTCTCTACAACCTCCTCTAATTTTACTTTAAGTTTCTTCTGGTCCACGTCATGCTGGTATTGCCCCACACCTATTGATTTCGGGTCAATTTTCACAAGCTCTGCCAAAGGGTCCTGCAGGCGGCGCGCGATGCTTATAGAACCGCGCACTGTCGCGTCTTTATCAGGAAATTCTTCAGCTGCCAACGGGCTTGCGGAATATATGGATGCCCCTGATTCATTGACAATGACGCTAAAAGGCAGAGGCTCAAGTTCACCTTTAAGCGCTTTTATGACTTCACTTACAAAACTCTCTGTTTCACGTGAGGCTGTGCCGTTACCAATAGCAATGAGCTCTATTTTATGCTTCTTGCACATAGCAGCCAAAGTGCGTGCCGCGTCCTCTTTATTATTCTGAGGCGCGTTGGGATAAATAGTATTATATTCTAAGAACTTTCCCGTCTCGTCAAGCGCCACTACCTTGCACCCCGTGACAAAACCCGGATCAACACCTAGCACCGGCCTCATGCCCGCGGGCGCGGACAACAAGAGCTGGCGCAAGTTCGTCTCAAAAGCTTTAATAGCAACCTGGTCAGCAGTTTCTTTGCACATTACTCTTACGTCCGCAGTGATAGAAACCCTCATCAGCCGCTCATAAGCGTCTTCCAACATGCTTTTTAGAAAATCGGCAACAGGGCCTTTTGTCACGCGTATCTCCTGTGAGCATAAAAAATGCAGTATGGGGCCAGCGTCAACAACAAGCTGCATAGCCAGGACACCTTCATTCTCTCCGCGCAAAATAGCCAAAAGGTTATGCGAAGATACCTCGCTTACTTTTGCCTGAAAATTATAATACATCTCAAACTTAGTCTTCTTGCCTTCAAAACCGACTTTCGCCCTTGATTGAAAGATCCCATTTTTAAAAAAGTATCTGCGTATAAAATCCCTGTATTCGCTCTTTTCTGAAGACTCCTCGGCCAATATATCAGCCGCACCGCTCAACGCTTCGCTTTCGTCAAAAACTCCTCTTTCCAAACAAACATATTTTTTTGCCAACGCGGCCAGGTTACAGGACGCGTCGCTCACTAACCTTATCTCATCGGCCAGGCCTTGCAGGCCTTTTTCCCCGGCCTGTGTTGCGCGCGTGCGCCTCTTGGGCTTAAAAGGAAGATACAGGTCTTCAAGCTCAACGTTAGAGATACAATTATCTATTCTCGCTTTTAGTCCAGGAGTAAGCTTACCCTGTTCTTCAATAGTCTTTAACACAGTCTCTTTACGCTCTTCTAAATGCACGAGATAGCTGAAACGCTCGGAAAAAGCGCGCAGTTTTACTTCATCGCTATTACCTGTCATGTCTTTGCGGTAACGCGCCATAAAAGGAATAGTCGCCTTTTCGTGGAGCAACTGCAGGATATTTCTTGTATGGGCCGGGCTTAAGCTAAATTCATTTTCTAAGATCTTTGGTATATCCACCATAAAAATATCACTGGCCTCTTTTTATCACTGTCACGCGGGTATCTAATGTGCTGCTTGAACGAGGCTTGACGATATAAACATTCCCATTCTCCCCCTGGAAATACATATCAATACCTGAAATAGCGGCTAATTTACCGTAACTCGCGGGAACTGGTGGCTCCATGGCTGATTCCTCAAAAACGCCTGAGTTTTTCGAAAAACCGCTTTGCGCCATGATCTCAGGCACAGAAACTATATTTGCTATCGCGAAACCAACCACAAAACCAAAAACCACGTAAAGAACCTTTTTAAACACCATGCCTTCCTCCTTAATGTTGCCTATTATGGCCAATCATGCCTTACAACATTTCCGCCGTGGGCGGCTCAGCCTTCGGCTGAAACTCCGAAGATCGCGAAGTAAATTGTGCCCGGCGCACCTGGGCAGAATTTGCTAGCGTTTAAGCTTCGGAGCAGTCATCCGTTATCTTTTCCTGCCTTAACCGCTTCTTTATGCCTCTCTTCTTTTTCCATTCAAGCACGCGCGCCTTTACGGCTCGCGGCTGCCGTGTCGCGATCCGGATCTTTTCGCGCCGATATTTCTCTTTTAATTTTTCCTTTAACCTTTCTAACGCTGCTTTTTTATTCTGGCCCTGAGCGCGATATTCCTGGCCCACAGCGGTCAGGCCTGTCGCAAGATGCGTGACGCGAACAGCCATATTGCGCTTATTTTTATGCTGGCCGCCAGGGCCGCCGCTTTTATAATATTCTATTTTTAACCCCTTAACATTCATGCCCTTAACTTATAACGTAACTCGCGCAGCGTCAATACTTAAATGAGCGGCTATCTAACTTTCGCTTGACATTGCACTTCACTTTAGTATAATTACACCCATGGCTAAATTCTGTTTTATATGCAAAAAACATACTGTTGTTGGCGGCCACATAGCTAGGCGCGGTATGGCTAGGATCAAAGGCGGCGCTGGCCGAAAGATCACGGGCCGCTCCAAACGTACGTTCAAACCTAATGTCCAAAGGATGCGTATTGTGGATAACAAAGGCACGGTCCGCACGGTATATGTCTGCGCCAAATGCCTCAAGGCAGGAAAGATCAAGAAGGCTTAATATCTTTGATCTCTAATTGAAGGAGATTCGCAGAATTCCAATCGTCCCGGCCAAGGCAATACGCCAGATCTATTGGGCGAGCTTCACTCACCATCCCAAAAAAATCCTTCATACCAAACCCGATAGCTTCATAAGTTAACTCCCCATCGCTGACCCAGAACTTTAATGAATTTTTTCCTACAAGCTGCGGTTTTGACTTAACGACTAAATCCCTGGAAACAAAAATAGGCCTGCGGTTACCTTCGCCATAAGGACTAAGCCTATCAATATCCCGAAACAGTCTCTCATCTATGAGGGACAGTGGGATCTGGGCATCCACTTCAAGGATCGGCGAGAGGTTTTCATTCTTGAATTTGGCGCGGGCTATTACATTCAAAAATGCCTTAAATTCCGCGATATTAGCCCGGTCTATGGTCAAGCCTGCCGCGTATTTATGGCCGCCGAATTCTTTTAAAAAACTACCGCATTGGGCCAATGCTTCGTATATATGAAAGTTGCGCACAGAACGCGCTGACCCTCTGCCAACATTATCCTGTAATGATATAATAATGGCCGGCCTGTAAAAACGATCTACTATCTTTGAAGCGACTATCCCTAAAACCCCTGGATGCCAGTCTTCTTTGCAAAGGACTATTATAAGGTCATCTTTAAAATTCACGTCGCGCTCTATCAGGCCCATAGCTTCAGTAAGCACTTTCTCTTCTATCTTCTGCCTTTCTTTGTTGTTCTCATTAATATATTGAGCCAACCTGTCAGCCTCTTTAGGATCCTCGCTCAAAAGCATGTCTAGCGAAGAATTGGCGGAATCAACCCTGCCGCTCGCGTTAATACGAGGCGCTAAAATAAAACTTATTGAGTGTGTTGAGATCTTCTTTTTTTTAATGCCAGCTACGGCCATAAGCGACTTTAAACCTTCTTTCTTAGTAGCGTTCAAAACGTCAAGGCCGTGTTTCACAAAGATCCTGTTTTCGCCTCTTAATGGGACAACATCCGCTACAGTACCTAAAGCAACCAGGTCTAAGTGTTCGCGCGGGTCACTCGTACCCAGCGCCTGGGCCAGTTTATACGCAAGGCCCACGCCCGCCAAGTCTTTAAAAGGATAATGGCATGTCTTTTGTTTGGGGTCCAGGATGGCAAAGGCAGGGGGAAGTTCGCCTGCTGGCGGTTCGTGGTGGTCCACGATAAGGCAATCTATCTTTAAATTTTTTAATTCCTTTATTTCCCTGACGCTCGTTATCCCGCAGTCAAGAGAAATAAAGACATTAGCGCCAAAACGCTTAGCTAATTCTACAGCTTGCCGGTTTAAACCATACCCGTCTTTTACGCGGTTAGGCACATAATGCGCCACTTCCAGCTTCAAGCGCTTAAGTTCAGTTTCAAGCAAGACGCATGACGTCACACCATCAACGTCAAAGTCAGTCGCGATAAATACTTTTTCTTTTCTTTTGACAGCGAGGCGTATACGCTCAACGCATTTTGCCATACCTTCCATGGCAAATGGATCATGCAGGCCCGAGAGCCCAGGCCTCAAAAAACTTAAAGCTTCAGCTTTTCCGCTTATGCCGCGATTTATCAAAAGCTGCGCGAATAGGCCGCTGACGCTTAGATCGCTAGCCAGCGAATTCTTCAATTCAACGTCAGGTTCCTTTATTTTCCAGGCCTTCTGCATAAATATTAAGGTTATATCCTGTGCCTTCGCGCAGGATGATTTCAGCGAAGCTGAAATCTACATCCGTTCGGGTGAAGAGACTCCGAGGATCCTGAGGCCACAGGCAAGCTCAACCTTGACGGCGCTGATAAGATACAGACGCGCCTGGGTCAAGCGGCCATCAGGGGAAAGGCATTTGTGCTTATCATAAAAACGATGAAAAACGCCGGACAAATACTGCAGATACATAGTCAGGCCATAAGGATCTAACTGCTTGGCGCATACAAAAAGGCAATAACTGAACTCAAAGATCGCTTTCATAAGATCCCGCTCTTCAGGCTCTTTTAAAAGCGAAAGGTCGGGCTCTTTACTATCAAATTTTTTATCCTGCGCGCTAGCTAAAATGCTTGAGATACGAGCATGGGCATATTGAACATAATAAACTGGATTTTCCGAAGTCTGTTTTTTAGCAAGCTCAAGGTCAAAATCAAGGTGGCTGTCGGTCTTTCTCATAAGAAAAAAGAACCTTGAGGCGTCGCGTCCGACCTCAGCTAAGACCTCACGCAGCGTCACATATTGACCCTTGCGCGTTGACATAGGCACTGGCACGCCTTTCCTGAATAAAGTAGCCAACTGCACTATGATAACTGAAAGGTCTTGCGCATCTCTACCTAAAGCCCGCACAGCGGCCTTCATGCGAGGTATATAGCCATGATGGTCAGGCCCCCAGAGATTAATAAGCCTTTTGAAACCTCTCCTGAACTTATCTTCGTGATAGGCGATATCCGGGGCCAAATATGTATAAGAGCCGTCAGACTTACGGACTACCCTGTCTTTATCATCTCCAAACTCCGTAGACTTGAACCAGACAGCGCCATCGGCCTCATATATAAAGCCCTTCTTTTTAAGGTTATCCAGTGTGGATTCTATCTTTCCGGACTTTCCAAGCTCTTTTTGGCTGAACCAAACGTCAAAACTAACTCCAAAATCATCCAATTCTTTCTTAATAATATCAAGGATCCTATGCGCGCCATGTTCGCTGAAAAATATTTCCTTTTCAGGCGCGGAAAAATTTTCTATTTTTAAACGTAACACCTTATCATCAAATAATTCCCTGGCCAGATCCGTTATATAAGCGCCCTGATAATGGTCTTCGGGAAATTCTACCGTTTCTCCGCTAAGCTCCTTAAAACGCAAAAGAATAGAACGGCCCAGTATATTGATCTGGTTGCCTTCGTCATTTAGATAATACTCGCGAGTCACATCATAACCGGCCGCGGCCAACACATTGGCGAGCGCGTCGCCTACAGCAGCCTGCCTGGCGTGGGCCACGGACAAAGATCCGGTAGGATTAGCGCTAACGAACTCAAGAAGAACGCGCGCGCCGCCTCCAAGGCCAAGCTTAAGCGCCTGCTCGCGCGAATCATTAATGAGGTTAAGATAATCAAAAAATACTTTTTCTTTCAGGAAAATATTAATAAAACCCGCGCCTTTGACCTCGGCGTCTTTAACAAAAGCATCGCCTCCGTGCTGTAACGACAGTTTTTTTAACACGGAGACAATATCCTGCGCTACACTTTTAGGATTTTTATGTAAGAGGCTTGCTAATTGCAGGGCGGCATTACATGAAAAGTCCCCAAACTCTTTTTCTTTGGGGACTTCCAAGGTCAGGCTATTGAGGATATCGTAAAAAGCGGGCTGCTGGAAAATACCGCAACAAGAGCTTTCAATGCTCTCTTTGAGGAGAGACAGAAGTTGTTTTTCTACCCTTTGGAACATTTACCCTTTTGGCGTCCGCCCATAGCCTATCTAGAGCGTAATAATCGCGTACATCAGTAAAAAAAATGTGGATAACTATATCAGAATAATCCAATAGTATCCACACGCCTTCTTTCTTGCCTTCTTTTGACTTAAGCACCAGGCCGTGCTCGTCAAATTTCTCTTCAATAAGCTCTGCTATGGCGGTCGCTCTTCTTTGCGAGGAAGCGCTGCATATTACAAAGTAGTCACAGAAATTAGCCACCTTTCTCATATCAAGGACGACTACATCTTCTGCCTTCCTCTCAAGAGCAAGATTGGCCGCTAATAGAGCCTTTTTCTTTGTTTCTATTTTCTCTTCCCCCTTGCAGGACTTACTTATTTCCAAGGATCTTGAACATGGATGTACCGCAGGTCACGCATTTACCCTTAGCCGCTTTGCGGCCGTTCTTCATGATCTGATCTTTTGGATCCTTCATTTCTCTCTTTGACTTACACTTGACGCAATAACCTTCCATAATGCCTCCTTAGCTTTGCTTAATTTTAGGTAATTATCCCTTACAAAACTAACTCCGAAGCCTGCTTGTAAATTTTCAGCGGCTGCGCTGAAAATTTACAAGCATTCAGGCAAGGAGTTAATTAAACTCCCTAAAATACTTGTTTAGTTTTACCATAACTCCCTATCACTGTCAAATTCATTTTAAGATCATGTCTTTTATTTTTTTCTCAGCGCCACGGCCCTGAGCCCCAACGACGGCAAACTGCAGCCTATCAAATCTTAATATCTCGCGGCATAGCCGCTGTATATCTTCCGAGGTGACGCGTTCAATATAATCTCGCATCTCAGCCTTAGTCTGCACGAACCCCATGTTCATTAAAGACTCCCCCATCCATAGCATGTGATCAAGGGAATCATCCAGCGCCATCTGCGACTGAGCGATAAAAAAATCTTTGGCGCGCCTAAGCTCTCCGCGAGATACCTTCTCTTTCTTTATCCTTTCAAATTCCTTAAAGATGACCGTTGTGGCATCTATTAATCTTTTATTGTCAATACCCGCGTGGACAAAAAAAGCGCCGGTATCTTTTAATCTTTTAATATGGGTCGCGATCTCGTAAGCGAGCCCTTTCTTTTCACGAACCTCATTAAAAAGACGGCTGGACATATTACCGCCTAATATCACATGCAGCAACCCAAGCGCGTAACGGTCTTTGTGAAAACGGTTAAGCCCTGGAAATCCCATATTGATGTGCGTCTGTTTGATATCTTTGGAGATGATCCTGACTTGAGGCCCGGTATCAGATGCTAAAAAAGGTATGAATGCCTCACCGGGATCATTTTTCGATCTTGAAAAAATGCTTTTAGCGCTCGCTTCAAGCAAAGCTTCATCCAAATTGCCCGCGCAGGCAATTACAATATTCTGCGGAGTATACCAAGAGCCATGATACTTCATTATTTGACTACGGCCTATGCCGGATACGGATCCTATGGATCCCGCGATATTACGGCCAAGCGGATGATCAGGCCACATCATATCATCAAAAAGCTCCTGCACCTGAAACTGCGGCAAGTCTTTATACATCTTGATCTCTTCGATGATTACAGTCCGCTCTTTATCTATGTCCTCTTTCTTCAACAAAGGGCAAAGCACCATATCCGAAAGCACCTTCATAGCGCTCTTTAAATGTTTTGCCAGGAACTTAGCGTAATAACAAGTATTCTCTTCTGAAGTAAAAGCGTTCAGAGAACCTCCGACGCCCTCTATGGATTCCTTGATCTCGTCAGCTGTATAATTCTTTGAACCTTTAAAAACCAGATGTTCTAAAAAATGGCTTATCCCGTTTATAGCTATATCTTCATTCCTTGACCCCGTGTTAAACCATATGCCAAAGGAAACAGATGAAACATCCGGCATTTTTTTATAAATAAGTTTGACGCTATTGTTATACTCAATAATCTTATACAATTTGGTCAACCTTTCAGTCTTTTAACGAACGCGCCAACTGACGAGGCCAAGCCGGGCCGTCCGATGTATTTTGATATCATCTTTATAATCGCGCTGCCAACTATAACGCCATCGCACATTGAAGAGACAAAGCGCGCTTGAGCCGGAGTTGACACGCCAAACCCGGCGCATACCGGGATAGGGCCTGCTATCTTTTTGACGCTGCTCAATTGAAGCCTAAGCCCATCGGGCATGCTGCTACGCGCCCCTGTCACCCCTGTCAATGAAACAAAATAAATAAATCCGCGAGCTGAGCGCGCGATAGATCTCGCGCGCGAAAGTGTAGTCGTAGGAGCGATAAATCTGATCACGTAAAGGCCCGCGCTTAAAGCTTCCTTGGCAAAATCTTTCTCTTCTTCCGGAGGCAAGTCAGGAATAATGACCGCGTCAAGCCCAGCCTTTACAGCATCCTTGATAAAACGCGGCAGGCCATAGCGCAGAATGGGGTTAAAATAACTCATGGCTATCAGCGGTATCGCGGATCTCCGGCGTAGGCGCGAAACAGAATCCAATATTTTCTTTAATGTCACGCCTTTTTTCAAAGCGGTATAAGAGGACATCTGGATAACAGGGCCGTCCGCGATAGGATCAGAAAAAGGCACGCCCAGCTCGATTATGTCAGCTCCATTTTTCTCAAACTCCAGGACAAGTTTTTCAGTAGCAGCGAGGCCAGGGTATCCGGCGGTCAGAAAAGCTATAAAAGCCTTTTGGCGATTCTTTCTTAATTCTCTGAATTTACTATCTATTCTGTTCATTTTAATGATTTCAGCGATTGTACATCTTTATCTCCGCGCCCCGAAAGACAAACGATGATAACCGCGCCTTTTTTAAACTTCCGCGATGACTTTTTTAAATAAGCGATAGCGTGAGCTGACTCAAGCGCTGGTATTATGCCCTCAGTGACAGAAAGGAACCTAAAAGATTCTACTGCCTCTTTATCAGTCACAGCAAAGTATTCTGCCCGTCCTGTATCCTTATAATAAGCGTGTTCAGGCCCTACGCCCGGATAGTCCAGGCCCGCGGCAATGGAATGCGCTATCTTGACCTGTCCGTCATCATCCTGCAGAAGTTTACTTTTAGAACCATGCAATACGCCAACGCTGCCTCGCAGGATAGTTGCCGCATAATAACTAGTGTTAAGGCCAAAACCCGCGGCTTCAACGCCTATGAATTTGACTTTTTTATCTTTGTAAAATGGATAGAATAACCCCATAGAATTACTTCCGCCGCCCACGCAAGCTACCAGATAATCCGGCAACCTTCTTTCAACCGCCAGGATCTGGCTCCTGGCCTCTTTACCAATGACTGCCTGAAAATCCCTAACCAGCATCGGATATGGATGAGGCCCTGCGACAGAACCTATGATATAATTTGTCGTCCTTACATTAGTAACCCAATCCCTAATAGCCTCTGACATGGCGTCTTTAAGCGTTTGGGACCCGCTCTTTACCGGCACGACGATCGCGCCCAGCAATTTCATGCGATAGACGTTGAGCGCCTGCCTCTCTATATCCTTAACACCCATATAAACAAAACAATCAAGGCCAAAGAGGGCGCATGCAGTGGCTGTGGCCACACCATGCTGGCCGGCGCCAGTCTCAGCAACAACACGTTTCTTTCCCATGCGCAGCGTCAAAAGCGCCTGGCCGAGCGTATTATTTATCTTATGCGCGCCTGTGTGGAGAAGGTCTTCTCTTTTTAAATATATTTTGACGTGGCCTAAGATATGGCTTAAATTCTTGGCGAAATACAGCGGCGTTGGCCTGCCAGCGTATTCTTTTAGGTAATAGGCGAGTTCTTGTTTGAAATTTTTATCACGGCGGGCTTTAGCATAGATCACTTCTAATTCCTTAAGCGCGCCCATAAGCGTCTCCGGAACATATTTGCCGCCGTAAATACCAAAATGTCCTAAACTATCAGGTAATTTCATACTTAGAATATTTATACTTAGAACGAATAATTAAACCGCGTGCCTACGATATCACTATACGAAATAGAAGCAGGCTTAACCCTCCACTTCATATAATAAACATCGGCGCTTAAATTCTTTGCGATCTTGAAGGTAAAACCGGCGTATCCTCTATTCTCGCTCAACTGCCTTCTATCAAAATCCACCAATATTTCATCGGCAATATACGGCTGGATCTCTTTAGCAGTAAACTTAAAAGGAAACTTGACCGTTAACAAATTCCTGTAATACCATGTCTCTTCCGCGTTCTCTTTTATGCGATATTCAATACGATTCCTATCTGAAATATTAAATCCCTTTATGGTATATTTCAGAGTAGCGTTTATATGCGGCCTATCCTGCCTGAACCATCTATTTTTGATCTCAGTTATTGAATATTTATAATTTAAACTTACGTCCAACCACTTAGCGATATCTGAATACACCACACCCAGATCCAGCTCCTGATACCATGCGTGGCTTGCTGTATCGTTAAGATAACCCTCTTCTCCGAAGGTAACTTTCCAATCCTTATCTATTTTATATGTGATCCCATCAGTATGCCAATATTGCATATCGTGCTTTTTCGCGAAAACCGTGCTGGCTGTACCTAAGACTATGGACAAAACGAGGATCAATGCCCCTGCGCGCTTCAACTCGCTGCCTCCCCTGCTTAACTAGCGTATTTAAATTTGAATATAGCCTTGCTCATCTTTTCAAACACCTCAAGGTCCTGCTTTAAAAAAGGCGGCGTCTCTATTATATGCGAGAACCCTTCCCATATGCCAAACCATCCTAATGGCATAAGAAGAATACTTACCAGCTCAAGCGCCAAAGTATCTATCATCTTAAAATAAGCGACAAACGTCAAAAGAGCAAGAAAAAAGATGCCACAGATGACAAAAATGACACCCTTACCTCTGGATTCATTTATCTCTTTTTGAATAGAAAGTTGCGTGAATTTAAAATATTGCTTGAGGCGTTTGTTGACAAGGCGTTCAGAAACCTCATCTTTCAAAGAAATAGGCGCGTAGATCGTGATTATAAAATTGCCCCGTTTAGTCTCCCTGTGCCTTTTTTTCAGCTCAGAGATAAAATCTTCGGATAATATCCTGTGCTCAAGCGGGCTGGGGTCAAAATCTGAAAATACGTCATCCCAGGAGTCTATGGCGATAGAGATCTCCTGTATGTCTTTTATGTGCTCTTCAATATCCATTGAACCCCCGACGCATGAACTCATCCCCAAACCCCTGCTCAATAGGGGCTTCGCCCCTCTTGCGCTTCATACCGGCTCTTATTCATCGTCGGTATTCCGCTGTCACCCCTTGGGGATGATTTCGTCGCTACGCGACAGTAAAAAAAGTGCCCAGAGAGGGAATTGAACCCCCGACGCATGGATTTTCAGTCCATCGCTCTACCGACTGAGCTATCTGGGCAAGAAATCAACAACTATATCAATACCCGATATTAAGTAGTCCATCTCAGGACCGACTTCCGCCGAAGGCGGACCAGCCTACGGCTGGGAGCTATCTGGGCAACTAAAATCTATAAATGCCTTTGGCCAGAAAATGCACTACATTTTACCAAATACAAACTTTGTGTCAATATAATCTATAACTAAAGCGATTGACACGCCTGGCAGCAAAAGGTATACTTTTATCCAACCTTCGAAAAACCAAAGTTAAGCCGGGATGGTGAAATTGGCAAACACGTAGCGTTCAGGGCGCTATGCTCGTAAGGGCTTAAGGGTTCAACTCCCTTTCCCGGCACTATTTTCCTATTATATACGTCGGTGTATTATATATCAACACACCTTTTGGCACACATTTTGGCACAGATTAAGCCTTCTCAAACTCCTTTCCGAGGTTTGGCCTGAGAGGATCCATCCCTCTTTTAACAATCTCGCTTGTGGCGTGTGTATAAACCCTATCTATAGTCTCAGCATCTTGGTGCCCCGTAATTTCCTTTATATTCTCTGAGGTCATTCCAAAATCTTTTAGTGAAGTAACCACATAATGCCTAAAAATATGGTTTGTAAGATTTTTTGCAATTCCCAACTCTTTAGCTGCCTTTTTGATTTTTAACCTTACAACATCCTTTTGAATCATTCCTCCTGTCCTTGTTGGAAACAATAGACCATCTATTTTATAAAGACCTAGCTTCTTAAGCAGAATGAAGTGTTCGTTCAATATATTTACCTCCTCGTCCTCTAAGGGATATTCTCGCTCTACTTTCTGCTTGTAGTGCATTACCCGGATCCTCTTTCTCTCTAAATCAACGGCTGAAACCTTCATCTTTCTTAATTCATCCCTTCTCCATCCCTTAGTTGCTTCAAAGTAAAACCAGGGAAACAATCTACGTTCATTTTTAAGAAACCAACTTAAAACCATCTGCCATTCTTTTTTACTTGGTAATATGGTTATCTTTTTTTCTGCTTTTAATTTCTTGATTCCTTTTGTGGGATTCTTCGATAAAATATTTTTTTCAACAGCAACTTCAAATATCTGCCTTAGATATTCAAGGGCCTTATTCGTTCCAACTGCATTGTGCCCATTAGATTGATAGTCAAAAAGAAATTCCTTTATAGCGTCCTCTGTGATCTTCCTTAGCCTTTCCTCATACCCTTTTTCCTTTAAAAAGGAAATAAAGTGTTCGGAAAACCTTATTAAAGGCTCCTGGTTAATATCCTTCCTGGAATCAATGTATTTCTTTGACCACTCCTCAAATGTTACTGTGGCCTCGTTAATATGGCTTTCGAACTTTCTTCTTAAAGCCTCATCGAAGGCTTTCTCCCAAGTCGTGAAATCATTCTTTGAAAGAGTTCCAAACTGACGTTTGCCGTCAACGTGCCACCAAATACGCCAAGAGTCGCCCCGTTCAACGGCTCCGGCTCCCGAATAGTGTCGCCTTGTCTTTCGTTTGGGCTTTTCAACAACAAGACTCATCTTGAACGTTCCTTTAAATATGCCTTAACCTCTGATGGAATGAATCTAAAGTGTTTCCCAACTCGTATAGCTGGAAGTTCACCTTTACGCCTAAGATAATCAATAGTGCTTGCTGGAACATCAAACGTCTTAGCCAATTCTTCTTTCCCACAATATTCTTTCATTCTTTCCCCCTTATTTTTCCTTAGACCATCTCAAGTTATAGCCACTTTTCCGTCTTTCTTTGCCATCCTTGCTACCCACAGGCCTCCCCAACTTCTTCCCTTCACGTTTAGCCCGATCCAGGCCTGCCCTTGTCCGTTCTACGATGCGTTTACGCTCCTGCTGGGCTACCCAGCTAAAGATCGCAAGCAAAAGCTGACCTAAGCCCTCATCCCGGGTATCGAGCCATGATTCCTGAAGTGATTTTAAAGCAATACCACTACGCCTAAGCCTTTCAATATAACCCAAAGTATTTGAAATCCCTTCCCTGCTGAGTCGATCAAGCGACCACAAAAGTAACAGATCAAACTTGCGTTTATCTGCATCCTCAAACATTCTTTTAAACTCTGCCCTATCTCCGTTACTACCGCTTGCCAAGTCAATATATTCACCGACAATCTCGCCACCTAAAGCTTTGGCATAATCCCTAAGAGGATTAAGTTGATTCTGTGGGTCTTGCGATTCATCAGACTTTGAAACTCTTGCGTATATTGAAATTCTCATCTAACTGCCTCCTTACTTGAAAATGCTTTTGGCCATATCTCCGCAGGGTCAGTCTGTAACACTCTGGCTACATCAACCATCGTTTCAATACCTGGCGTAGCCCGATTCGTTTCCCAGAGTGTAATTATTCTTTCTTTTATACCAAGTCTTTCAGCAAGTTCATATTGAGTAAGACCAAGTCTACTGCGATAAAACTTCAACAATGCATTCCCTTTTTTCATTTTGTCTCCTCCTTCAAGTTTTATTCTTATTCAGTTTTTGTTTAAAAAAAGGGCGGCTAAATACCCTCTCTGATACATGCCCCCTATTGTCAAGTGCCTCCTACTAATGGTGGCCATTGTCAATCCCCTTAAAATAAAAAAGAACCGAAAGGCCCGCGTTACCGGCCTCCGTACCGTGTTTTTTAATCTTCACAGTAAGTATAATATATATTATGGTTCATTTCAAGTGATGGTGGTTGTCAAGTTCTACTACATACTAGCTAACTATTGTTAGTTATGCTAACATCTATTAGTTAGTTTGTCAAGAAAAAAAATAACTTGATTTTGTTAGTTAATTGAATGATAATTATTCTATGGCTAAAAACTTTGGTGAGGCAGTTAGGGAAAAAAGAGAAGAATTGGGTCTAAAGGTTTACGAACTTGCAAACAAAGTAGGCGTAAATCCTGTCTATATCACTCAAATAGAAAAACACAACAAGCTCCCTTCTATCGAAGTGCTTGACAAAATTGTGGATGTGCTCGATCCCTCCAACCAAATTTTTGATCTCTACCGAAAAACTAAACAAAGATTTGCTGAAGAATTATTAAATATAAAAAATAAAAAACTTAATGATGAATTGGAACTCTTAGTTAAAAAAAATAAGAAGCTTTTGAAATCAACCGAGGGAATGTTGAACGAAGCAAAAAGAAAATGAGTACCCTTAAGAAATAGCTCTTAATTGCCTGCGCCCTCCTCTTCCGCCCTGTCAAACAGCGCTTAGTTTTACAATCCTACAAATAAAATGGGCTGAACGGTTAAGTCCAGCCTTGCATTCTTTGTTGGCAAAAATCTATTTAGACGAGTCTCTCTTATTTTAAACTACTATTACTCTTTTTTATTCATTCCCTCATAACTCCTTTGTCCACTATGCCCTTTTATGGGGGGCATTAAGCCTCTTCTTTTTTCCTTATTATTCTAATCGCTCCCGCAATAACTGGTAGATAAAGTATCATCATATAATAAGCGAAATTAGTAAACCTTTGTTTATTAGTAGGCTCATAATCTTGAATCGTCTCACCTTTTCCGTAAAACGGGTCATCATCATAATTTTCAATATGTGTCCCTAATGTTAGGGTTGCAAATAACGCTACACCTACACACCAAAGAAACCCTTGAAACAAGGTTTTTTTAAGTCCAATTTTAGCTCTTGCGTCGTATGATAATTTCCAAACGATATAAATAATATAAGCAAAAATTAGTAAAGAAACTATCTTCATATTTATATCTCCATCGCTATCGTGCTTATTTTAGCCTATATTTACTTTGCTTTGCCCCTAATTTTTCTAAAGGCTACCTCTACCCAAGAGACGATAATCCCAATAAAGAATAAGTAGCCCAGAATAACATACGGAAGTCGGATAAACTCTGGTGTTGCCTCTCGGAATATAAGGGCATTTAACGGAAAAGAAACAATTGTAAAAATTACTGTCCAGAGAAGAAGCATTTTTGTTTCAACTTTCGGCTTTTTAATTTCCATTTCTCCCCTTATATCTTATCCTTATCCCCGTCATTATCTCGTCGCTACGGGATTATGCCGTATTTAACAGGTGTGTAGGAGGTTGAAAAACTATATTCCTCTACAATGTCGTTCTTGAAAGTGATGGTCAAAATTTGATTGTTCATCTTTATTTCGCTATGAAAGGTTGAGACAACGGGAATAAAATTCCATGCTGTATTTTTTACCTGGCATCCTATATATGTAAAAATAACCTTGCCCTCTTGGTTGAAAGATTGGCTGTTCGGCTGGCCGAAGATCTTGATTACCTCTGCTTTTGTTGTAACGCCCTTTTGTAGTTTCTCAGCGTTGCCTTGATTGACTTGCCGCCCAACGGTAGCGCATCCGGCAAAAGACAGACACAGCAATAAAACAAAAAGATTTTCAATTTTTGAGGTTGTGAGGGTCACTTGCTCTCCCCCTTCCCCCACGCCTTAGCATAGAACTTCTTGAAGCCATTTTTAGCTCCCATAGGGACACTTACAGAGAACTTTGCTTCCACATAGGTTTGAGACAAGCTGATTTTCCCCCATACTTCTTTGGCATCAAGTAATCTCTTAATAAAATCCTTTGTGACCTCATAGCGCTTTGACGATAAGTTGTATGGAGCGGAAGAATATACCGAATTATATTCTCCTGGCACCATCTCAATTTTTGTGAGGGAGTCAATCGACTTAAAGGAAATTATTTCGCCATCGACGTTAAAATGGAGCGATTCTCCGTAGTCAAAATTGTAAGCACCTATGGCGTAAGCCGTGAGGATGGCTTTATCTGGTTCCATTCGAGATGACCTAAATAAGCCAAGCTTAAAGCCGGTGAGTCCGTTTCCAACCCAGGCAGGTTCCATTGTTATTTCCGTAGCCTTGTCGAATCCAGAGACGCTTTCCTTGATGGTTCCAGGAAGGGTGGCACAACCACATAACCCCAAACATAACAGTAAAACAAGCATTCTCTTCATTTCTCCCTTGCTTTTTGTCTTTGTCGATATTCGAGTTCTTATTTTACCCTTTGAACATCCATTAAAACTTTTACATTATCAGTGTCAAGGTTATACCAATTCTCTGTAACTGCGTCAATAATTACAGGGATAAATCCGCCCAAGCAATCTAAGACAACCCACCCCCCACCAACCTTTGTATTGATAATGTAGGTTTTATCTTCGTAGCCTTCTTTCTTGAAAGTGACGGTAAGTGCTTTTAGGTTAGACAAGTTCAGCGGCATAGGGGTTGTGCCCATGCGGTTTCCATTGATATAAAGCTCCGCCCCCTTAGGATCGCTATCAAAATCTACTGTTCTTGTTTTTGCCTTAAAGAGTGTGGCGCACCCTACAAAAGAAAGTGCCAATACACAAAAAAGTAAAACCGTTACTGCTTTTGGTATTCTACCCATATCGCCTCCCTTTTTGATTAAAACTCTATAAACTTATCCGTTGCCTTATCCACATGTTCGTCTGCAAGGTGAAAGTAAAACATAATAATTCAATAAAAAAAGCAACTCCCTGCTTTAGAGAGTTGCTTTATGAATTATTCTGAATTCTGCCTCACTAACACCTCTTTTTGGCTTGGCATCATCATATCCCATAAGCCCAAAAAGGTCAAAATCTATCTTCTCCTCCTAAGAAACCCTGCTCCAAACAATACAGAGCCTAAAAGGAGCAATGAGGAAGGTTTAGGAATTACGTTCGGCTGCGGTTTTTCTCATGAATCCTGTCCTTCGTCTGCAACGTTCTTTTGTTTTGGCATAGGCCTCCTTTGTGTGTTAGAATATTTTTAATTAACCTGGAGGCAAAGAATGAAAAAGCTAGTTTGTCTATTCGCTATGGCAATATTCATGTGCGGCTGTGCGACTTGCCCAACATTAGGGGAAAAATCAACAATGCTAAAAGTCGGTATGTCTAAACAGGAAGTTAAAAACATTCTTGGAGCACCCAAGACTACTTCAGTTCAAAAGTTAGATGATGGGATTCAGGAAAAATGGGCATATTGGACAAAAAAGATGATTGGTTACGTTGTATTTGACGACCCCAATATGGCTGGGTCGGGCAATCGTTTGACCGTGACTTTCAAGAATGATGTTGTTCAGTCGTGGGGTGACCAATTAGATTATTCCGACATGATAGACAAAAGCACTCAAAACATGAGAGAAGTGATGAAAAATATGCCCCCCGTCAAAGTCGAGCAAACCGTATATCAGGGCGATAAACCAGCTTCGCAAAAATGACCCGCAACGGAGGCAAGGAATGAAAAAACTGCGGCAATGGCTTAATACAACACGCATTCAAGACGCTAATGTTTGGCAACAATTCTTATTTGCTGCTCTTCTCATACTTTTCGCTTCCCTTGTTTGTTCGATTACAGTAAGCCATGTCAAAATTATTCCGAAGCACCAAATTAGAGATTAGCTATTACCCATGTTTAACTTCTTTAAAAAGAAACCCTCCGCAAAACAGCCCATCACCCTTGAGCAATACATTCAGCTCCGTAGAGACCAAGGCGATACCAACGAACAAATACAAAAAGACTTACTTGGAGATTTAGATAAAGGCGGAACGATATTTGGAAATTTAAGAAACTTTATTAAGCCTACTTTTCCAAATTCAAAACTGCGCTTCCCCGAATCTTCTGAAGAAACAAAACAAAAAGTAACTTACACCCCTCCGCCCAACCCACCCGCTTTAATACAAAATTATCGAGAAAATCTAAAACTTAACACCAAAGAGGCGGTTGACCTTTATTATGAATATCTTGGAAAAATTGAAAACAATAAGCTAGAAACAGAAGAGCGTTTAAAGTATTGCTATTTAAGCTTTCCGTTAATAGAGTCAGTAATCAAAGAAAATATAGAGAAATATGGAGACTTTGCTATAACAAGTATTCCAGCTCTTGAATATGTCATTAAACGATTCTTGCCAAGGGGGATTAAAGAACAACCAATGGGAACCAAAGAACAAATTGAAAACTTAAAGCTAATAGTAGAATATTTCCCAGAGTTAGAAGGTTGGAGTGAGTATCTAAATGAAAAAATAGAAACGTATCAAAACGCCACCCCGAATTTAGCCTATAAAGGAGGAAGCAATGGAAAATAAAAGAATGCGAGGAACGGACATGTTTTTCTATATTCTTGCCTGTATCCTTACATGCGGAGCAGCTTGGATTTTAAAACTCATTATCAAAGCTGCTGTCTGGGAAGTTACAGACCAATACCCCAAAAAATAATGTTCCAAATATGATCTACAATCAATGATCTCACCTCAGAATCCCCAAACGTAGAATCCTCCTGCTTTAAAACAGTCTTTCAACCTGGGGCATCCTAAGCAAAATGACCCCTATTTTTATTCGGGGGTTTTCCAGAACTCAAAACTTGACATCCTACCAATAAAACTTCAAAAATACCCCTTTTCTAGATCTGAACCTTTTACTTCTTGGAGAAAATAAGTGGGTATAAGAATCCTT